>DXLV01000013.1:14338-33686 GCA_019414545.1 Collinsella sp.
CCTTTGGCTTGGAACTTGGCGGCATGGACCGCGCCGAGGCTCTGCGTCGCGCCCAGCTCGTCATCGACCGCTTTGGCCTGCCTGCCGATGAGGCACCTTTCTCGCTTTCGCGCGGTCAGCGACAAATGGTGGCGCTTGCCTCCGTCGTAGTGGTTGAGCCCAAGATCGTCGTGCTCGACGAGCCCACGAGCGGCCTTGATTACCGCGAGTGCATGACCGTCATGGAAACGGTGCGCACCATGGCCGAGCGCGGTTGCGCCGTTATCATGGTCTGCCACGATATGGAAGTCGTCTCGGATTTTGCCGAGCGCATTGTGGTAATGGCCGACGGTCGCATCCTCGATCGCGGCCGCACGCACGAGCTGTTCTCGAACATCGAACTCATGCAGCATGCCTACGTTGAGCCGCCCCAGGTCATCGAACTCTCGCGCCGTCTGGCATCTTCCGTCTCGCCCGCTTTTGCGCAGGTGAGCGAGGTCACCGATGTCGTTCGAATTACCAAGGAGATGGTCCACCGTGGTTAACGTCATCGACTACATGCCGGGCGATACGCTGCTGCACCACCTGAATCCCGTCGTCAAACTGGGCCTCGCCGCCGCCATCATCGTCGGCATCTTTTTGTCCGACACCTACGTGGCGCTGCTGGGCTTTCTGGCGCTCACGCTCGCACTGGGAGCTTACGCCGGCGTCGTCGACCGTCTGTTCTCGCTGCTCAAGTTGCTGATTCCGCTCGCGCTTATCATGCTGATGCTCCAGCTGGCCTTTATGCGCGATGGCAACGTGGTGTGGGGTTTTATCACCGACACGGGCCTCATCACAGGATCGAAGGCCTGCCTGCGCCTGCTGGGTGTGGCGTTACCACTCATCCTCATGCTCATGGTGACCAAGCTCAACGACCTTGCCAACGCCTGCGTCGAGGTGCTGCATGTGCCGTATCGCTATGCCTTCACCTTTACCACGGCGCTGCGCTTTGTACCGGTGTTTGGTCAGGAGATGAATGCCATCATGGAGGCGCAGACCGCACGCGGCGTCGAGTACGATACCAAGAACCCCATCAAGAAGCTTAAGCTCATGCTGCCACTGTGCGTGCCACTGCTCATCTCGAGCGTGGGCAAGACCGATGCCACAGCCTTGGCAGCAGAACAGCGCGGCTTCTATCTGCGCACACGCGCCAGCTCGTACAAGCGCTATCCCATCAAGGGTCTGGACATCGCCGTGCTCATCGTCAGCATCGCCCTCATCGCCATCGGCTTCCTGTTCTAGTTCACCACCGACAGCAACCACCCAACGCAAAAGGCCTCGGCTCGCACCAAACGAGCCGAGGCCTTTACTGTTTCCCCAGATAATACCTACCAAAAATAAACCTGTCCCTTTTTGGCAGATCGAGGGCTATTGGCGGTAGGGGGCGCCGCTGCGGATGACGGATTCGCGCACCAAGACGTCCATGGCATCGAGGGTGATCTCGGGCATCTCTCGATACTTCTGCAGCACCGATAGCTCGGTGCAGGCCAGAATGACACGGTCGCAGCCGCTACGGGCGAACTCCCACATCACGCGGTCGAACTTATCCATATCGGGCTCACGTCCGGCCTTCACATCATCGTAGATAAGCGACATCACATCGTTCTGACGTTTCTCGCTGGGATAGACGACCTCAACACCCGCAGCCTCGCATTCGCGGCCGTAGACGCCCGCGCCCACGGTTCCGTCGGTGCCCATAATGCCAATCTTGTGCACCGGCTCGGCCGGCATACTCAGGTTGGGGTCGAACTCGCACTCCCCCATCACCGCACCCGCAAGGGCATAGCGCACCGACTCACGCGGCATGTGAATAATCGGCACCTTCGTAAACGACTGGATCTGGTCGTAGAAGTAGTGCGACGTGTTGCAGGGAATGGCAATGTGCGCACAGCCCAGCGACTCGAGTGCCTGGGCACACTCTTTCATGGTCGCCAGCAGCTTGGCATGCTCGCCGGTCTTAATGGCCAACGTGCGGTCGGGCATGGTCGACTTGGAGAGCACCACCATGTCGATATGTTCCTGATCGCAGGCAGCAGCCGTATGACGCACCACCTGGTCGTAGTAATACGACGTGGCCTCGGCGCCCATGCCACCGATAACTCCCAGCTTTTCCATCGCCGCCTCCTTGGTGACGCTTGCACAATTGCGCGTATCATACCCGCGCCCGCCCGATGTAAACCGGACGGGCGCCGCACTCATCTACTTGTAATACGTCTTGAACAGCTTAAAGTGGCGCAGCTTGGTGTGCCACATGCGCAGCCAGCGGTTAAAGACAAAGTCGCCCTTCATAAACGAAGGGTCGGCGCCCTTGCCTTCCTTGTCCAGGCGATGCACCTTAGCGCGCAGCTCGGGATCCTTGACGTACTTGTCGACGACGCCCATGGGAACGACCATCCACAGCGCCTCGTCCTGCGCCGTCACAAACTCCGGCTCAAACGGGCGGTTGAACACATACTCGTCCACCACATACTTGGCAACGTTAAAGCCGCTGTTAGTGACGTAGTAGTTGCTGCGACCTTGGCGCGTGTTGAAATCGAAGAACTTAAACGAGCCGTCGCGTTCGTCGTACTTAACGTCAAAGTTGGAATAACCCACAAAGTGAAGGTCCTCGAGCAACTTGCGCACGCCGCCCATGAGCTCGTCATTGGGCTCGGTGATGATACAGGCGTGGTTGCCGACACCGTGAGGCTGATGCTCCTCGAGCAGCACGTGACCCAGGCACATCATGCGCACCTTGCCGTTGCGGTCGGAATAACTGGTGAGCACGCGCATGTACTCGTCATTGCCGGGCACGCGATCCTGCAAGATCAGGTCGTCGGTGTAGCCGCTGGCATACGAGTCGCGAATGACCTGTTCCAGCTCGGCACGGTCGGCAATCTCATAGGCCTTTTTCTGGCCCTCGAACTCGTGCTGCCACCACATGATGCCGTCAGAAGGCTTCAGAATCATCGGGTAAGGAAAATCGATCTGGTCGAGCACTTCGGCAGGTGCCTCGCCTTGGGCGTTCAGCATCGCCATGGTGAAGGTAAAGGTATGCGGATAGGGCACGCCATGCTTCTCGCACAGCTCGTAGAAGATCTCCTTCTTCTGACACTGCTCAAGCATGCTGTAGGGAGCGTAAGGCGCGACGATGTTATCCGCCAACTCATGGGCATCCTTGGCCTGAGCCACGAGGGCAACATAGTTATCGCCACAGCCCACAAGAACAATCGTCTTATCGGCATGCGCTTGGGCAATGCCGTTGACGGTCCTGAGCATCACGGGCATGGTATCGATATCCACGTTGGGCGTGTAGTCGATAATCTGGCTGCGGTACGCGGGACCCGTCTGGTACTTGCCAAAGACCAGGCTCTTGACCTGGTACTCCTCGTAGAAGGCGCGCGCCACCGAATAGGCGTTGATGTCGCCACCGAGCAGCACGGGAATGAACTCGCGCTCTGTAAACTGCAATGCCATGGAAACTTCCTATCATGAACTGCCCACACAACGGGCGGTCTTTGCGCAACTGATTTATTCTAGCGTGCCAAACCGCCGGCGCCCAAAGCTCCACCGTATCTATGGCAATCAGCGCAATTATCCAGCATGAAATCCGCCCTCGCCGTAATGGGACCCTGTAGTTGCAAAACCCCACATGAGGCGACTTTTGATAAAAAAACCCTCTCGACAGGGTTCCGTAACGTTAAAGTTGAACTCTATGGTTTCTCAACAATTCATCATAACTGCAGGTCAAAGCCAAAGCCTCAAGTTCAACTTGACCCTTTGGAACCTTTAAGGTTCAAGTTGAGGTCGAAAGCAGTAGTAGAATACCGTTCGAACCATAACCTACGATTGATTGCAGAGGGACTGGATGCAGCATTCGAATCATCGCGCCGCAGCGCTCATTGCGTCGAAGCCGGCTCGTATCATCACGAGCGCCGCGCTCGCCGTTGCGCTGACGGCCACGCCGATGCTCTCCCCCGTTGCGGCGTATGCCGCCTCGCAGGCAACGCAGGACCAGCTTTCCGCAGCCCAGCAGAAGATCGAAGCCGCCACGAGCGCCTACAACGACGCCCGCACCAAACTCGATGACCTGCAAAAGCAGATTGACTCCAATGAGGCAAGCATCGAGGAAATCGAGGCTAAGCTTCCCGAGCAGCAGGCCAAGGCAAGCTCTGCCATGCGCGATCTGTACAAGTATCAGAAGGGCACCAATCCCATCGTGAGCTTCCTGGTCAACGCGCAGAGCCTGGGTGAGTTCATCACGACCTGCAAATACACCAACCAGATCACGAGCTCGAGCGTCGACGAGATCGAAGAGCTCAATAACATGCAAACCGAACTCGAGCAGAACAAGGCCGAGCTCCAGCAGGCCAAGTCTCAGCTTGAGGCGGAGCAGAAAAACGCCGAGGATGCGCTGGCGCAGGCCCAGCAGCTCCGCAGCGAGGCACAGGCAAAAGCCGAGCAGGAAAATGCCGCCGAGCTTGCCAAGCTTGAGGCCGATAAGGCCGCTGCCGCCGAGAAGCTCTCGGGCGAGGGCGTAAGCGGCAGCAATTCCAGCAGCCAGGCCACCAACACCAACACCACCATCGACACCACGGTGAACAACGCCAATACCGGTAGCTCCGATTACGATTCGTTCATTAATGAGTGGACGGGCCGCATCGACAATTATCTCGCCGGCTCCCCCATGGCAGGCCAGGGCTACAACTTTGCCGTCGCCGCTTGGAATACCGGTGTCGACCCCCGTTGGTCCCCCGCCATCGCCTGCATCGAGAGCACCAAGGGTGCTTATTGCGCCAATTCTTACAACGCCTGGGGCTGGAGTGCCCGTGGCGGCGGTTGGCGCAGCTTTGGCAGCTGGAGCGAGGGCATCTCCGCTCACGTCGCCTATCTGGGCGCCAACTACGGCTCCACCCTTACCCCGGCAGCGGCCAAAAAGTACTGCCCGCCCACGTGGCAGGACTGGTATAACAAAGTCGCCGCTCAGATGAACCGCATCTAAGTGCAACTGCAGAGGGCCCCAATGGGGCCCTTTTCTTTTAGGTAGCGGAGGTATCGACGACGCCGGTCGCATTGGCAACCGCGACTATGACGATCATGCATAGGAGCAGCACACCCAATGCCTTGAGCCAGAGTTTCGCGAGCTTCTTGCCGCGATAGCTGTCGAGCAGTGCGAATCGTCGACGAAGACGGCGCTTATCGAGCAGCGCAAAATGCATAAGCACCATAAGGCCATCGACAAAGAAAAAATACTCGATTATGAGAAGCCACATCGGGTAGCTTTGGTTTGCTCCCGTGGGGTGAAAGACGGCAAAGTGACTTCCGGCAAAGAACACAAGTAGCGAGAAGCAGACAAGCGTATTCCAAATGCGCCCCAGAGACTCCGGAACGCGAGAGAGCAGACCGCATGCAGCGGAGGCGGCAGGCCTAGGAAGCCCTGCGGGGTTCTGGAGCCCTTGGGGCGTCAACACCGTCTCCGAGGCCGGAGTACGGACAGGCGCAGGCGCAGGAGGCCGCACGGGGCGACTCAGATCGTATGCCGCGCGCGTAGCCCGTCCCAAAGCTTCCGCACTCGCAAAACGCTTAGCCGGGTCGAGCGCCATCGACATGCAGATGACATCGGCAAGTGGAGTGGGAATGCCACGCGCCTCGCATTGCTCGCGCATGTCGAGCCCTGGTTTAGGGTCGATTCCCGTCAAGCAGAAGAACAACAGGGCGCCAAGTGCGTAGACGTCGCTGCGCACACTCGTCTGCCCAAACCCATACTGCTCGGGCGGCGCATAGGGTCGCGTGCCAAACTTGACGGTGTCGGCATCGGCGCCATCGCGCCATACGCGCGCGATCCCCAAGTCGATAATCACCAGCGATGAAAACGTCAGGCCCTCATCGAGCGTACGGCTCGCACCTGTCACGATGATATTCGATGGCTTGAGGTCGCGATGGATCACCGGCGCCGACGTCTCCCCCGCCATTGCAAAACCGGCGTGGAGCTCGCCCACGGCGTCGCAAAGGGCAGGATACAATTCACGTGCATAATCGGGGGTGGCTCCCAGACGGTCCACCAGCACCCCGAGCGTCTCTCCTTCGATATATTCCATAACCACGTTAAGCTCGTCGCCCACACGACGGCAATCGACGATTCTGGGCAGGTGCTCAAAACGCCCGCCCGCCCGCTGGGCGGCAAACAGACGCCCGTATGCCCCGCCGATTTGAGCCGAAGCATCGATGCGTTTACGGACAAAGGGGCCGAGCGAACCACCGCCGGTTCCTTCAAAGTACACGAGCTCAGTTGTTTCAACGGACGAGCGCTTAAGTACACGCTCCACGCGATAGCTGTCGTCGCGATCGAGCGACGCCAGGTGCTCGGCAAGCGCTGCGGTCAGCTCGTCATCGGGATATGTTGGGGTCTGAGTATCCATAGCCTCCATCATAGCGCAGGACGCAGACACCCCACGGCATCCGCGCCCCGTTCGTTTGCATCGTTGTTCGGCAGCTCCGCCGGCTCAGATATCAGCCGCTAACTCACCGTCTCCTCGCCAAAGCGATACAGCTCCTCGTTGACCTTTTGGAGGCTGCACCCGCGATCGATGCAAAAGATGATAATCGCGTCACGGCGATCCTTGCAGTTAAGGACGCTTACCCCGGCAGCCGTCAGCGCACGGTTGGTCTCTTTGAGCGTCAGCGCCATCGCAAAGGCAATCTGCAGCACCTTATTGCGACTCGGGTGACGCGCACCAGTAAAGATCTGATAGCCAAAGGTCTCATTGAGATCGGCCATACGAACCACGCGCGAACGCTCCAAGCCCTTTTCCTGCAGCAGCTGCTTCAGATAGTCCGAAAGCGACGGGGCGGCAAAGTCGTGCTCCCTGATATAGCCATCGATGTTCGGCGCATCGAGAAGCTCGTTGAGCAACTCCTCGGTCAGCTTTTTATCGGGCATACGACTTCACCTCCCCCAGTGCATGCAACATGCTAGAAACCGCTTACGTCCGAACGCTCCCAGCTAGCAACCTGGTCGGGAGACACCGTACCCAGCGCCTCGAACTTCCAGGAGCCGTCCGCCTTCAGATGATTGGTGTTTGCAAGAGCCGTTCCAACCTGGTTGCCATCGGCATCATACAGAACATACTCAATCTGAATGTAGCTCTTTTCCTTGTCCGTGTTATTGGTCAGCGTGCCCGTGATCTTATAGGTAAACTGATTGGAAGTGTCTTCAGCCTCGTCAGCAATGGTATACGGTTCTTGCGGTTCTTTTTGCTCCTCAGCCTGCTGTGTCATCTCGGCAGGTTTTGCCGAATCGCTCGCAGACGAATCGGTTGAGTTGCCGCCCATGGAGCCCACGGCACCGACGATAACCAGCACCACGATGACGCCTAGGACAATCTTGCCGATCGGCTTCTTTCCCTCTTTTGCCATTATGCATCCTTCCTACGATCCGGCTACCGTGCCGGCACACAGCACATCGTAGAAAGGATTGAACTTGGATTCATTAGCTGAGAGCTAAGGCTGCGGTAAACGGCCAATGCAGTTATCCAAACGCCGAGCAAACGCACTTTACGCGACCGTCTGTTGGCAGTGCATCAACCCACCGTGACGGATTCCCCGGTAAAAGCACTGATCATCAACAGGACAAAGAAAACAAGGTAGCTGACACTCAGCAGATACGCAATAATCAGAAAGACGACCCAGCCGACATTGGTTTTACCGTCGGCACGGCGTTGCTCGCGATTGCGGCAGAGCCAAATCGTCACGCCAATGGCCGCAATCAACAGCACAAGCGCTGCTGCAGCCAGCCCAGCAAGCACAAACATCACGCCAATGCTCACAGCGATGACCGGAAGCAGCAGCAAACCGCACCCGCATCCACCCGGACTATATACGGCAGACTGTCGGCGTCGTTCCATCGTCACTCCAAGCCAAGCAATCGTTTGTAGACATCGAGGCCTTTGAGTAGGATTTCCTCTTCAAAGAGCATGGTATCAGTGTGAAGGGCGCTCGTGGCATAGGCTGGGCAGCCATCAGCGTCGATCGGGTTTTCTTGTCCCTCTGGCACGCCCGTGCCCAGCAAGAAAAACACGCCCGGCAGATGGCGCTGATAGAAAGCAAAGTCCTCGGCAATCAGCAGCGGCTCGTCCACGAGCTGCAGCTCGGGCAAGGCAGGCACAATGTGGGCGAACAGCTCGGGGTCGTTATCGACCGGCGGATAGCCCTCGGCAAAATCGAGGTCATATGTGCAGCCCGTTGCGACGCAGGCATCGTCCAGCACGCGGCGCACGCCCTCGCGCGCGCGGTCGAACATGTCGTCCGTAAACACACGTAGGCTGCCGGCAACATGGGCCTCCCCCGCCACCGCGTTGCAGACGGTACCGGCCTGCAGCAGGCCAAACTTGCCGATACAGGGCTCGTCGGTGCCCAGTTCGTCCATCAGCTCGCGCTCGGTAATCAAAAACTTCGCTGCCGCCAACGCGGCATCGTGTGACTCCTCAACCGGCACACCATAAGTCTTAGCAATATGGATACTCGTACCGTGAATATGGATATGCGTCTCGCTCGAACGCGCCAGCAGCGGACCAGAACAACTCGCCAACGTGCCGGCGGGCAGATCGGGCCACACGTGGAAGCCGAAGATGCGATCCACCCCGTAGCGCTCGAACACGCCGCTCTCGCACACCGTCTTGGCACCACCAGTCGTCTCCTCGGCCGGCTGAAACACAAAGAGCACATTGCGCTTAATGGCGCCCGGCTGCTCACGGATCGTACGGTCGACAAAGGTTGCCGCCGAAAGCGCCATGGCCATGTGTCCATCGTGCCCGCAAGCATGCATCTTGCCGGGATGGGTCGAAGCGAACGCTGCCCCCGTTGCCTCGGCAATGGGCAGCGCATCCATATCGGCGCGAATCGCCGTGGCATGCGCGGCGCCCGTGCCGGCATCGAAGAAAGCGCAGACGCAGCCGGGGCACGGATGGGTCACCTCGCAGGTGAGCGGTGCCAGCACGCCCTCGATATAGGCAATGGTTTGCGGAAGATCGAAATCGAGCTCCGGAATGCGATGGAGATCGCGGCGATAGCGACGGAGTTCTTGGAGCTCGGTCATAGAGGATCCCTTCGTGAGGCACATCTGTTGCAACTTATTGTGATACAGGATTGTGGCGCACATGTTTCCAGCATATCCCTGCATTTTTTAAACGTTATATACGAATACTCTTGTTTGGTAAAGTGCAACGTGATAGGGTCTTTACCACTTGATAGAGGCGCGGGCACGAAGAACCGCGGGCGAGCCGGCAGGCTTTGACCCCGTGGGGAGGCGAAACCCGCCGAACTGGGCTTTTCGGGCACGAACAACCTGGTGGGCCTGTGGGAAACACCCACAGGACTGTCTGCAGCAATGCGGGAGCGCTATCCGGACATTGGGTCCACGCTATGCGGATTCGATGCGCAGATGGCGCCGTCTGGATAGCGAGGTTTACGGGACATGGCATTGACCCCCAACGAGGCATATGCGGCCAAGCAGCCGTTTGCGGACAAGGAGACACTCGAGCATATCGTCGAGCAGTTCCCCACGCCGTTTCATCTATACGACGAGGCGGGCATCCGCCGCAACATGCAAGAAGTGCGCGACGCCTTTGCATGGAACCCGGGCTTTAAGGAATACTTTGCCGTCAAGGCCAACCCCAACCCGGCGCTCATCTCCATTCTCAACGAATACGGCTGTGGCTGCGATTGCTCGAGCTATACCGAGCTCATGATCGCCCGCTCGCTGGGCATCACGGGGCATGACATCATGTTCTCGTCCAACGACACGCCCGCGGCGGACTTTGAGCTCGCCGACAAGCTGGGTGCCATCGTCAACTTTGACGACATCAGCCACATCGAGTTCTTTGAGCGCGTTGCGGGGCCCATCCCCAAGACGGTCAGCTGCCGCTTTAATCCAGGCGGCCTGTTTCAGCTCTCCAACGGCATCATGGACAACCCGGGCGACTCCAAATATGGCATGACCACCGAGCAGCTCTTCGAAGCCTTCCGCACGCTCAAGGCCAAGGGCGCCGAGCGCTTTGGCATCCACGCATTCCTTGCCAGCAACACCGTCACCAACGACTACTACCCCAAGCTCGCTCGCATCCTCTTTGAGCTTGCCGTGCGCCTGGAGCGCGAGACCGGCGCACACGTCGCCTTCATCAATCTGTCCGGCGGCGTTGGTATCCCCTATCTGCCCGAGCAGCAGGCCAACGACATCCACGCCATCGGTGAAGGGGTGCACGCGGCCTACGACGAGATCCTGGTTCCCGCCGGCATGGGCGATGTGGCGATCTGCACCGAGATGGGTCGCTTTATGATGGGGCCCTACGGCTGCCTGGTCACCAAGGCCATCCACGAGAAGCAGATCTACAAGGACTATATCGGTGTCGATGCAAGCGCCGTCGATCTGATCCGTCCCGCCATGTATGGCGCTTACCACCACATCACGGTGATGGGTCAGCCGGACGGTCCCGATAAAACCGCAGCCCCCGTCACGAACACGTACGACATCACGGGCAATCTGTGCGAGAACAATGACAAGTTCGCCATCGACCGCGAGCTGCCGCATATCGACATGGGTGATGTGCTCGTGATTCACGACACCGGCGCGCATGGCTACTCCATGGGCTACAACTACAACGGCCGTCTGCGCTCCGCCGAGGTCCTGCTGCGCCCCGATGGCTCGGCAGACCTCATCCGCCGCGCCGAGCGCCCGGGCGATTACTTTGCCACGCTCGACGTGCTGCCGTGCGGCCGCGAGCTGCTGGCCAAGTCGCGCGCCGAAAGTGCCCGCCGTCGCGCCCAAGACGAGCGTCTGGCAGTCGCAGCTCAATGGAACAAACGCATCCAGATCGCGGAGGCGAAGGAGAAGAACATGGATATCAGCAACCTCGAGGGCTCGATCGTCGCCCTCGTCACGCCGTTTAAAAAGGACGGCAGCGTCGACTTTGACGCGCTCGAGCGCCTTATCGATTTCCACTTGCAAAATGGCACCGATGCCATCCTCACCCTGGGCACCACCGGTGAGAGTGCCACGATGACCGATGACGAGGACAACTCCGTCGTCGCCGCCGTGGTCAAGCATGTTGCAGGACGCGTCCCCGTCATCGCCGGCTCGGGCTCCAACTCCACGCAGACCATGCTCACCAAGTCGCTCACCTATCAGGGCTTGGGAGCCGACGGCCTGCTGCTCATTACCCCCTACTACAACAAGTCCAACGAAGAGGGTATCTACCAGCACTTTAAGACCGTCGCCGATGCCGTGGACATCCCCTGCATCCTGTACAACATCCCCGGCCGCTGCGGCTGCGGCATCAGCGAGCGCAACGTAGAGCGCTTGGCCGCGCACCCCAACATCATGGGCATCAAGGAGGCCTCGGGCAACGTCGCCTACGCGGCCAAGATCGCCCACCTGCTGTCCGATGACTTCCGCATGTACTCGGGCGAGGACGCCCTCACCGTGCCGCTCATGAGCCTGGGCGCCTCGGGCACCATCAGTGTGTGGGCCGATGTTCAGCCGCAGCTCGTGCACGACATGTGCCGCGCCTATCTGGACGGCGACGTAGCGCGCGCCCGCGATATCCAGATTGCCGGCCAGCCGCTCATCAATGCCCTCTTTAGCGAGGTCAACCCCATCCCCGTTAAGGAAGCGCTCGCCCAGATGGGTATGATCGAGGCAAACTACCGCATGCCGCTGTGCCCCATGGCCAACGACACGCGAGCCGCACTTACCGATGCTCTGAAGGGAGCTGGTCTGCTTGATTAAGACCGTCATTATGGGAACGGGCCGCATGGGCTCGCTGATCCGCACTACCGCCGAGGGCATTGTCAACGCCGCTGGAGAGCCCGTTTTTGACATCGTCGCCCAGATCGGCTTCGACTTGTCCGAGCTCGAGAGCGCACCGACGGCCGATGTAATCATCGACTTCTCGAACGTCGTGACCTTCGACGCCGTCGTCGCCTATGTCGAGCGTACAGGCGCCGCATTGGTCTCGGGCACCACGGGCTACACACCCGAGCAGATGGATCGCCTGCGCGAGCTGGGTCAAAACGCCCGCGTCATGCACTCCGGAAATTACTCCATCGGTATCGCAGCTCTGCGTCATCTGGTAGCACAGGCCACACGCGAGCTGCCCGGCTTTGACTGCGAAATCGTCGAGACGCACCATAACCAAAAGGTCGACGCCCCCAGCGGCACTGCAAAGCTGCTGCTCGACGCCGTGGTCGAGGCCGAGCCTGAGGCTGGCTATCATCCTGTCTACGGTCGCGAGGGCATGTGCGGCGCACGTGACCCCAAGGAGATCGGTATGCACTCGCTGCGCGGTGGCACCGTCGCCGGCGTGCACGAGGTAAGCTTCTTTGGCCAGGACGAGGAAGTCACGCTTAGCCATCGCGCCACAAGCCGCCAGATTTTTGTCAACGGCGCTCTGGCCGCCGCTCAAAAGCTCGTCGTCCGCGACCCCGGCTTCTACACCTTCGACCAGGTCATGTTCGCCTAACCAGTTACCTACCGTACCCACGCAAAGGAGAAACAGCATATGAGTAACGCAGCCGAGATGGATGCCCAGGAGATTATCAATTACATCGCCACCGCGCCCAAAAAGACGCCCGTCAAGCTGTATGTGCGCGAGAAGCCCGGCATGAAGGTCCAGTGGGGCAATGCGCACGTCTACGGCGGCCGTCGTGGCAAGACCGTCTTTGGCGACTGGGAAGAGCTCAAGGCCATCCTCGATGCCAATGCCGACTCCATCGACTACTACGATGTGGAGAACGACTGCCGCAACTCTGCCGTGCCCATGCTCGACCTTAAGGGCATCAATGCCCGCATCGAGCCGGGCGCAATCATCCGCGACCGCGTCGAGATCGGCGACCGCGCCGTCATCATGATGGGCGCCATCATCAACATCGGCTCCGTTATCGGCGAGGGCTCCATGATCGACATGGGCGCCGTGCTGGGCGGCCGCGCCACCGTGGGTAAGAACTGCCACATCGGCGCCGGCACCGTGCTGGCAGGCGTTGTGGAGCCCGCCAGCGCCACGCCCGTCATCATCGAGGACGATGTCATGATCGGCGCCAACGCCGTGGTCTTGGAGGGCGTGCACGTAGGCAAGGGCGCTGTCGTTGCCGCCGGCGCCGTGTGCGTCGAGGATGTCCCCGCCGGTGCCGTCGTGGCCGGCGTCCCCGCCCGCGTTATCAAGATGCGCGACGAGAAGACCGACAGCAAGACCGGTCTCGAGGAAGGTCTGCGCCAGCTGTAGGGTTACGCGGTTTTTCCAAACCGCGTAACTAGTCGACGCTGCAAACGACCCAGAGCGGCAATCTGACGTTCAATCGTCGGGCATGACCAGAAGGTCAATGCCCTCCTCTTTCACGTCACCTTGCTCGCTCTGGGTCGTTTTCGCTGACGTATGCTCAACCTGTGGGGCAATTCAGCCCTAAACAAGAAGGCCGAGGCCCCAAGGAGCTTCGGCCTTTGCTTTCCCGCTGTAGGCGTAACGCAACTTATCGATTCTCGATGCTGCCGATGTTTTTGAGTTCGATGGAAATGAGGCCGTTGGGTTCGTTGACGAACTCGATGTACTCGGAGTTCGAGCCCATCTCGGCCGGAAAGCTGATCTCGATGCCCGTATCGGTACGAATCTTGTGGTTGCGCACGGCCGCACGCTCGACCTGCTTGCGCTCCACGGGCACACGCTCGGGCACCTTCTCTTCGGTCAGCGCCGCGCGTACGCTCTCCTTGATGACCGGCTCGTCCTCAAAGACCTCATCGACGATATCCCAGGGCGGCAGCTCCTCGTCATCCTCAACCTTCTCGGCAACGGCAGCCTTAACCTTAGCGAGCGCTACGGCCGTATTGGCACCGTGCTCCTCGGCGACTTCCTCGACCACGCGCGTCACGGTGTCGATGACCTCCTTGCCCGACACGCCCGTATCGCACTGCAGCAGACCGTCGGGAATGAGCATACGGTCCTCGCCGGCAATCTTGCGCTTCTTGTCCACGTAGCCGATCTCCATGGTGCTCGCGCGCACGATGGCATAGCTCGGCACCTTTTGCGAGGGGTTTGGCAGAATGGCGTAGTGACGCGCGATGTCGTTGCGCACCTCCCCCTCCTCGCGGCCCACCTCGTGCATAAAAGCCTGCTTGGAGCCCAACAGCATCACGGCAAACCAGCGGGCATCCTCGTCGTCGTCAAAGTCGGCCACGAGCACGTCGGTAGACTCGGCTTTCTCGGCTTTGGTGAGCTCGGAGGAGATAAACTCCGCAATCTGCTGCGACAGGTCCACAAACTCGCGCTCGCCAAAGAAATAGCCCTTGAGCTCGCCGCCAAACGCAGAGTTCTCGGCAAACGTGGCGCGCTTATTGTCGGCCGAGGTTCGTGCGCGGCGCAGATGCGTGGTCACAAAGTTGCGCACGGTACGGCTCTCGATATCGAGCTCTCGCTGGCTCATGACGTTGACGGCAGAGTCAAAGTCCAGGATATGCAGAATCGCGTGATTGATTTTCATATACGGCATTCCGTTCTAGATCGATTTCGGCACGAACCAGTATAGCGGTCGGGCCCGCCCCAGGCGCATCGAAGCTTGATGCATCGGGGACAGGTTGCTTTGCACCAATGGTTAGCGCAGGAGCTCGGACTGCCAAGCCTCGAGCTGTTCTGCCAAGCTCTTGCCGGCAGCGGGCATGTCGATCTGGGGTCGTTTGGGCAGCAGTGCGCATTTAAGGATTGCCACGATGGTCTGCGAGACAAAGCGTCGCGTATCCTCGTCAAAGCCTTGCGCAGCCTGGAGCATCACGGGCAGGCTCTCGCGCAGATTCCCGGCGATATCCGCAAACCGCTCAGCACCCGTAGCCTCAAACACGGAGAACAACGCATCTACAAAACGCTCGCGCTCGCTAGGCGACACCGCAAGCAGCATCTCGCGAATGGAGCCATCAACGTATCGAGCACCGGCGGACAGGCGCTCACAGTACACGAAGTCGCGACCATCAACCACCCAGCTAAAGGGATTATGCTGCAGCAGGCTGAACTCGGTGCTCTCAACGATGGCATAGTCCTCCTGTGTCTCGAACATCATGCCAAAGATCGACGACCGAGGTAGCGTCTTGTCGATTCGACCGGAAAGATCGGCAAAGGCGTTGCCGTTCAGAAACTCCTCGACGAAGCCCGGACCATCATGGGAATACACCCGTTCAATTCGCTCACGGGCGACATCGGAGCACATCGCCGCACCGTACACCGCAAGGTTTCCACCCTTGGAATGACCTCCGCACAAAAGTGGCCCGTCAATCGCATCCACCGCCTCGTCCACATAACGCGCCGCGGATTCCTGGGCCGGCACAGGACACCGGAATGCCATGTTAAAGTCCTCTTTCCAGCCCACAATCGTGCTGTCGGTCCCCCGGAAGGAAAGATAACTAAACCCCGCCGGAAACCGGAACGCCATGGCTGCAAACTGCTCTGTCGCCACCACATCGCTCACGGCACGATAGCCGCAAACGCGCACGCCACGGTAACGAGGGCTTGCTGCCACGGCCTCCAACAAGGCCCTGCTCCCCTCTGGGTCCCACAAGTCACCAATCATGTCCCGGTAGCACTCGGCACGCAGCAACTCGCGTACGTCTAGGCCCTGCCAGTTCGTCAGCTCCGCCATATCACCCGGCAAACGCAAATAGGACAACCACGCAAAGACCAGGCTATCCTCCGCACAGAACGGCTGCTCCTCAAACGGATAAAACGCCGTCTGGGCATAGGTCAAAAAATTAGGCGAATCCGACATGGCCCTCCCATCAACTATGCTGCATTGGGGTCAGGTTACTTTGCACCAAAAAGGCGCCCGGGCCGTGTGGGCTCGGACGCCTTCATTGTAGCTTTTCGCTCTAGCGAGCTTGATTTAGCAGGAGAAGTCGACGCTGTCGATGATGTCCTTGAGGGCCTTTGCGGAGGCGGTGAGCTCATGCTGCTCGTCATCGTTCAGCGGCACGGGGACGCGGCAGACAACGCCATCGCGGCCGACGACGGTCGGCATGGAGATGGCCAGATCGGACAGGCCATACTCGCCCACCATGAGCGAGGCGACAGGCAGAACGGTCTGCTCATCGCGCATGACGGCAGTGCAGATGCGCTTGACGGCCATGGCAACGCCATAGTAGGTAGCGTGCTTCTTCTCGATGATGGTGTAGGCGGAGTTCTTGACGTCCTCGGCGATACGCTTCTCGGCAGCCTCGTGCTCCAGATGACCGTGAAGCTCGCAGAAGGTGTTCAGCGGAACGCCGGCAACCTGAGCGCTGGACCAAGCGACAAACTCGGAGTCGCCGTGCTCGCCCATGACATAGGCCTGGACATCGCGCGGGTCAACCTCGACGTGGGCACCAAGCATCTGCTGCAGACGGCCAGTGTCGAGCACGGTGCCGGAGCCGATGACATGGCCCTCGGGCAGGCCGGACATCTTGATGGCAGCATAGGTCAGAACATCAACCGGGTTGGAGACGATTAGCAGAATGCCGTCGAAGCCGGACTTCTTAATCTCGGGGATAATGGACTTAAAGATGTTTACGTTCTTGTTGACCAGGTCCAGGCGGGTCTCACCGGGCTTCTGGGCAGCGCCAGCGGTGACGACGATCATGGCGGCGTCGGCGACATCGGAATAATCGCCGGCGTAGATCTTCATCGGCTCGGCAAACGTCATGCCGTGCGCGATATCCAGGGCCTCACCCTCGGCACGGTTCTTGTCCACGTCGATGAGGACCATCTCGGAGAACAGACCACTCTGCATCAGTGCGAACGCCGAAGACGAACCGACGAAACCGCAGCCGACAATAGCGACCTTCTTCTCGTTAACCATTAGAAACTCCCATCTCTCTCCACAAACAAGCCGCCCGGGAACGACCCGAGCGGCTTGCCGTAATCCCAATACATCCAATCGGGACTTTGATTATGCCCCTATTCGCAGCCAAAAATCGACCGTTTACCGAAATTGTTTGCAGTATTCGTAAAATAACTGCACGAAATCGGTTTCGAGCTATTGACGAGTCGAAATACCTTTCTAATACAGGCCCGCCTCGCGAATGGCCTCGACAGCCAAAGCAATCTGGTCGGGCGGCAAGACCAGCGCCATGCGCACGTGCCCCTCGCCCGAAGGACCAAAGCTCGCGCCCGGCGTCACCACAACGCCGGCCTTCTCCATGAGCTCCTCGCAAAACGCCATGGAATCGGTGCGACCACCGGGAAGCTTGGCCCACACAAACATTGAGCCATGCGCGTTGGGACGCTCCCAGCCCAGGCCCTCAAGACCGTCGCACAGGGCATCGCGGCGCTCCTGGTACTTCAGACGCTGCGCCTCGACCTCATCGCGCGGACCGTTCAGGCAGGCGATAGCAGCCTTCTGGATCGGGAAGAACATACCAAAGTCGATCTGGCCGCGCAGCTTGGCAAAGGCAGAGACCACGTCCTCGCGGCCGACCAAAAAGCCGATACGCGCACCGGTAACGTTAAACGACTTGGAAAGCGAGAAGAACTCCACGCCCACCTCGAGCGCACCAGGATACTGCAAGAAGCTTCCGCCCGGCTCGCCGTCGAACACGATGTCGGAGTACGCGTTGTCATGGACGATGAGCAGGTCGTGCTCGCGGGCGAAAGCGATGATCTCCTCGTAGACCTCGGGCGTGCCCACCGAGCCGACCGGGTTTGCGGGCAGCGACACGATCATATACTTGGCACGATCGGCCACCTCGGGATCGATACCCGCCACATAGGGCAGGTAATTATGCTCGGCGACCAACGGATAGTACTCGAGCTTGGCATCGGCGATTTTGGCGCCCGCCTCAAAGACCGGGTAGCACGGATCGGGAACCAAAATGGTGTCACCCGGATCGAGCAGGGCCAGGCCCAAATGGCCCACGCCCTCCTGCGTGCCGTTGCACGACTGCACCATGGACGGTGTAATGCCCGAAACGCCAAAGCGACGCTCATAGTAATCGCACACGGCCTGCTTGAGTTCGGGCAGGTCGCGCAAGGCGTACTTCCACATCTCGGGATCCTGGGCTGCTTGCGTGAGCGCCTCGACCACGTGGCCGTACGGCTTAAAGTCGGGCGTGCCCACGCTCATGTTGTAAATGGTCTTGCCCTGAGCCTTCAGCGCAAGCAGTTTGTTGTTGAGCGAGGCGAAGACCTCCGCGCCAAAGCGGTCGAGACGCTGCGATGCCTGCATGGTGCCACCTTTCGATATAAAAAACGCGGCGCTCCGACAAGAGCGCCGCGCGATACGGGCCATCAGATTGCAAAAGTGTAACGCTTGCACCCGCTGTTTTGGTTCAATTTGGCAACCTTAGTCCATCGGATTGAGCGCGTCAATCTGGGCGAGCCACAGGCGCGAGCTGGCGTCACTCGGCATGCGCCAATCGCCGCGCGGGCTGAGCGTGACCGAGCCCACCTTGGGGCCATCGGGCAGGCAGCTGCGCTTAAACTGCTGGGCAAAGAAGCGACGGTAGAACGTGCGTAGCCACGTGTGAATGGTCTTGACGTCGTAGACGCCCTCGAAGCTCTTGAGCGCCATGCGGTAGATCTTGCCCGGCTCAAAGCCAAAACGCAGCAGGTAGTAGAGGAAGTAGTCGTGCAGCTCGTACGGGCCCACCAGGTCCTCGGTCTTCTGCGCAATCTCGCCGTCGCCCGTGGGCGGCAGAAGCTCGGGGGACACCGGCGTATCGAGGATATCGAGCAAGACCTCGGCAATACGCCCGCCAAAGACATCAGCCGCATAGCGCACCAGATGGCGCACAAGCGTCTTGGGCACGCTCGCGTTGACGGCGTACATGCTCATGTGGTCGCCGTTATAGGTAGCCCAGCCGAGCGCCAGCTCCGACAGGTCGCCCGTGCCGATGACAAAACCGCCAGCCTGGTTGGCCAGATCCATCAGAATCTGCGTGCGCTCGCGGGCCTGACTGTTCTCGTAAGTCACGTCCTGCACGGCCGGATCGTGCTCGATGTCCTTAAAATGCTGCTCCACGGCTGCATGGATCGAGACTTCGCGGAAGCTCACGCCTAGGTCGCGAGCGAGCGACTCGGCATTCGACTTAGTGCGATGCGTCGTGCCAAAGCCGGGCATGGAAACCGCCGTGATACCCGTGCGCGGCAGCCCCAGCGCATCGAAGGCACGCACGGTCACAAGCAGCGCCAGCGTGGAGTCCAGGCCGCCCGAAAGACCGATGGCTGCAGCCTTGGTGCCTGTATGGGCCAGGCGGGTCTTGAGGCCGGCGGTCTGCAGGTCGAGGATGGTCTCGCAGCGCTCGGCCAGATCACCGTGGTCGGCCGGCACAAAGGGCGCGCGGGGGAAG
>DXLV01000013.1:33696-45147 GCA_019414545.1 Collinsella sp.
GTGCATCGCGCAGGACAGGTTCGTCTGTCAGCACGCCCTCAAACGAAAATTCAACGGTCGTGGACTCCGGTGCATCGTCCGCGCGCGTCCACGTCGTCGAGCGGCGGCGCTCGGCAACCAGGCGGTCAAGATCAACGTCGGCGATGGCCATATCACAGGTAAGCAGTTTGGTGGCGGCGAGCTTGGAGCCGTTTTCGTAGATAAGGTTCTCGCCCACAAAGACCATATCGGTCGTGGACTCGCCCTCGCTCGCATCCGCGTAGGCATAGGCGCAGTACAGGCGCGCGCTTTGGTTAGAGATAAGGCTGCGGCGGTAATCTGCCTTACCGATGATCTCGTCCGAAGCCGACGGGTTGAGAATCACCGTCGCACCGGCAAGCGCCATCTCGGTCGAAGGAGGCGCCGGCACCCACAGGTCCTCGCAGACCTCAACGCCCAGCACCAGGTCCTCGGCGCCCTCATCACAGCAACGGTAGACAAGCCCCGAGCCCAGCGGGACCGGACCCTGACCGGCAAATTCAAGCCAAACGGGATCGGTAGGTGCCGGAGCAAACCAACGGCGCTCATAGAACTCGCCATAGTTGGGCAGATACTTCTTAGCCGTAAGGCCCAAAAGCTCGCCCGCACAGCACACGGCCGCGCAGTTGTAGATGTTTTCGGCCACCGCAACGGGAAGGCCGACGGTAAAGACAATCGGCAGCTTGCGGGTTTCATCGAGGATATGCACCAGAGCAGCCTCGCAGGCATGCAGCAATGTGCGGTTATGGAACAGATCGGCCGCGGTATAGCCGGTCAGGTTAAGCTCGGGCAGCGCCAGCGCGCGAACGCCGCGCTCGGTAGCCTCGCGAACAGCGGAAAGCGCCACCTCGGCATTACCCTCAACATCGGCAACGCGAATCTGCGGCGACGCCGCCGCCACACGCAAAAAGCCATCGTTCTCAACTTGACCGTTTAGAAAATCGTTCATGCGAGCTCCAACACATCCGTTTAGCCGCAACAAGCGGCGGCGATAAAGTCCGCTCCCATTGTACTGTCAAGTTCAATCAGCGCCGATGGGGCAGGCTCATGATTAAGGTTGAAAAAGAGGGGCCGGAATGGCGTTTAGCAGTAGAACGAGATCTCGTCCACAAGGAAAAATGCCTTCCATTTAGAGCAAATCAATTCATGCTGAGCGGCGATAATTTCACAGAGGTCGTCAAGTGTGCTCCGGGGAATCTTCGCTTTGTTATTAGCAACAATGCAACCACCCCTGCGAGTCAGCCAGATTTTGGCCGAATTATCTGAAGGTGCACCCTTGCAAACATGAACATGGATTGGCTCGCCCGCTTCGTTGGACCAAAAGAAGACCCGATAGCCACCAATAAGAAACAGGCTAGGCAACTTTAGCTCCTCCGTTTGCGGCGTAGCGATACAGCAGATGGGCGTTATTGCTCAGAAAAGTCTCAAAACCTCGCTTCTCCTCGTCGGTGAAACGCCCCTCCCACATAGTCCAACTGTATGAAGGCAACTCACAGCGAGCGGAGTCGAAACCCTCTGCCGTCGGTCGTTCAAAATGCACGATAACCTTTTCGGTATCGCCATCGGTAATCAAGTCAGAGTGAATGACCTCGGTACCATCTTCGAATGTCATATACGGGTACATCACGTAAACCACCTCGCAATCATAAATCCAGTTTAGCATCAAGCTATTACACCAAAGACAGCGAGCCCCCTTGATGAGTTGATCTTTGATAAGTTGATGGTATCTGTTACCGACTCAAGCCAGACAACCGATGGCTTGCAACCGAGCATGGACGACAAGGCAAACGGCAATGCGTCGGGACCGGGCACAGCCGACAGCAGCAACAGTAGCTCGAGCGGTTCCGCATCTGGCACGGCATCCGACAGCTCAAACCAGGACACGGCTTCGGACAACTAGGTGCCGCATCCCTAAATAGGCAACCTGGATAACAGACGTGAATCGAGCGACAAGATTTGATAATCTCTCTTGAAGAATCTCGCTTAACACTAAAATGCAATAAAAGATGCTCGGTTTAGTTCTCGCAGATTGGACTAGTCCATTGTAGTTTTCCAATAGACAATTCGGCAATTCAATTTAAGCCTTAAAAAGGGTAGTCCATTCGGCACGGCGATGATAGGCCCCCACAGGGAGGTTTTATTATGTCAACTGATGATTTGCGCTCTATTTGTCTAAATATGGAATCAATATGGAATCGGTGCATCTGATTCTCTTTTAAATAACGTTCCCGGAGCTTCTTATGCCAAAAAGCATAAGGGCGAGCAGGATTTGACTCTCATCCGCTACTAACCTCTTAGCCTAAGTGGCCACTCATACAATCTGAGTCTATTGTCGTCATGCCCCATTACGGGAGGCGCCATGGAACTGGTTATGCTCATTGATGGGCATCCGAAACAAATCGATGCTCGAAGACAAGCTGAGACCTTCTATCAATTCGTTGATTGCGTAACCATGCCGCGAATCCACGAGTTGCTTCGCAATCCCGTTGGAGGTTCTCAGTCATGCCGGTAGTCCTTTGTATCATCGGCATCCTTACCCAGCAGAGAATAGTTGCCCTTACCACCATCGCCATCGCGCATGCCGCTGGCGACGTATCTGCATGCATTGACCCCACTCATTCGTTGATTGTGTTCTGCGTCCTGCTGGCTTCCGTCAGTATCCCTGAGATGTTAATCGAATTCGGAAAAGAATGGTCAAAGTACTGGTTTCTCAATAAGGCCGTAAGCCATGCCGCAACTTCAAACTATGGCGCAACTGGCGCTTTCTTTAACAAGCGCATTAAAACGGAAAAGGAGTCTCACGCTCTCAGGCTGCACGGCGAGCCTCTTTTCTGCAATACGAAAGTGCACCTCAAATTCATGGATTGGAAACTCCCGCTGCTTTAGAGACTGGAGCACGTATTAATCTCGCAAGAGAAAACGCCTCGAAGCGGGCGCAGGTCTGCCTTACGCTCGCTCGAGGCAGGCTCTCCACCCTCACAGCAGTGGTAAGCACCATCCCGTTTATCGTTACGACAATCCATTACTGCCTTGCCCACGCAGACGGCCCCGTCCTGTTAACAACCCTTATAGCCGTTCTCCCAAGGCAGGTATCGATTCTTCAAAACATCAACGTGATAGTTGTATATGCAATCCAGCTCTCCGAAAGGACAACGAGGACCGCATTAGTTCGAGACAACCTGATTCCCACCAACGAAGAAAAACGCCAACATGGACTCATTGAATGGGGCAGGCTGCGGATTATCCCAGCAGAAGAGAATAAGATCGGCGCTGTTCCCAAGAATATGGCAGATATTGAAGCTGCCACTCGAAATTTCTCCCTGGGGAGAACGACGCTACGAGGAGCCAATGACAGCAGCAAAAGCACTCTCTTGGCACTGCTCAAAGAAGGATTGGAAGACGGGGCTTTTCTTCTTCCCTCCCATTCGGAGCTTTATTTCACTGAGCTTGACACGCAAGAGGCTTCAAGCAGACAAGCGGTCGCTCGAATACTCAAACTCTTGAAGTCTGGTTATCTAGAAAAGGACTGCGACGTGGTTCTCTTAGATGAGTGGGGCGCCAACCTTGACGAAAAAGCGCGAACAGCCCAGGACAGGCTAATCGATGATCTTGCCCAATCAAAGTGCATAATCGAAGTGCTCCACAACTCTCGCTAAACGATGGGGATTCGACAGCCCTCGTCAACCCTTTGAAAAACGAAACGCCCATGGAGCTGAGCGAATGAACGCACGAGGAGCTTCCCGAGTCCATACGCACGGTCAAAGGCGCCGAGGTCCAAGGCACGACGGGCGAGGAAAATGTCTGCCGTTATAACCCCAACATGCCCCACGCTAGGCACTTTGATATCAACTCCGACAGGCTCGTACTGGTCGGCTCGCCTTCAGGCGGGCACCCTTCGGTGAGTACCGCATTGTGAATCAGTAAGACGGCGTGCCCGCCTCCGCGACCATTGTCTCGGCATCATTGGTCCCTACGGCGGCATGTGCTTTATGCATGAGGGCGGCTATCCCAACACAGTCGACAGTGGCCCGCCTATGAGTCCCTATGGCTTACTCGTGGGTGATGTCAACTTGCACGAACACCCCGAGCTCTGCCGTGCAGGGTGCGACGCCGACCACGGAGGCCCAGATTTTGGATTCTTCCGATAATCGACCGCTACGAAGCGTTCATCCGGCGTCGCGTGGAGTGGCAGGACATAGGCGAGCGATAACCAGGGCCCACCGGTAGGCGGATTTAGAGTACTAACTGGCCAACAGCAATCATCAACGGCATAGAAAGCATGGATAGAAGCGTGGTTATACAAACCGTTCCGCATGCATATCGATAGTCCTTATCAAGCTGTTGAGAAAAGATCGCCACATTCGCACCAGTGGGCGTCGCCGCTGCTATCAGTAAGGCCAGTTTTATGCCCTTGCCGCAGGGGACGATACTTAAAAGAAGCAGGGAGAGAAGAGGGATGGCAAACAGTCGCACCGCCGAGACCCGATATAGGCTCTTTGTCCCCGCGAGCGCACGTAAATCGGATTGAGCCAAATAGATTCCGAGCGTCAGCATCGCCAACGGGGTATTGAGAGCCGCAATCAGGGAAAGCAAGGAGTCGGCGATAGGAATCATCGGTATACGTGCAACAAAAACGACAACGCCGGCTATAAGGGAGAGGACCATCGGACTCGTCATGATAGCTCGGAGGTTTACGCAGTCCTTCGAGCCCGACAAGAGATACTGCCCGTATGTCCACTGCACCGCATTGAGCAGCGCAATCATGCACGCAATTAAAAAAACGGCGTCTTCCCCAAGGACAGCCCCAACAAGAGGAATGCCGATAAAGCCCGCATTTGAAAACGCGGAGGCAAAGTTATCGATTGGCCACTTTCTAAACAGCATATGAGAAACCACAGCGGCGAGCAGAAGCAACGTGGCAGACAGAAAGAACGTCACGGCCAGCTCGTTCAGCTTGGCAAAAGAAAACTCAGTCCAAAACGATTGAAAGATAATGACGGGAAGCACGAGGCTTATCAGCAGCTTGCCAAAATCCCTTGCTGAACGCGCATCCAATATCTTTCCCCGGGTAAGGCAAAACCCCACGCCCATGAGCAAAAACATGATAAGAACTTGTTGAATAAGAGGTCCCACAATTGACAAATTAGACACTCCAAAAAATCATCCAGTACGCCCGATACCACAACCAAAGTCGGCCCCACAGCACCAACCGACCGGCGCTTTCACCTACTTCCTACAGCAGTGCCCCAACCGCACGAATGACCCTTGAGACAAACTCGTCAGCAAGCCCTCGCGGCGTTCTGGAGTTAAACGTCTCAAAATACTTGCCGTAATCTTCTCGGGGGACCAAATAATTGCAGTATGTATTTGCATAGCCAATAATAAAAACGTTATAGCCAACAAAGGCCCTCTTAAAGTCAAGGCCCAAAGCGCTACAAGTGTCGCAAGGCATAGTAATAAAAATACAGTTTCCTATCACAGCAAATTGGCTCGGCAATTCGAGCTCGATTTTGCCCATGGAACGCTTAAGCTGCTGGCGTTTAAGAAGAAAATCCTTCATGGGATTTGCCTCGCTGTTTTCTACCCGGTCCGTCATCCATTTCCAATCTGGATCGCTGGCCGCATCGTAGACGCTCCGCATGGCAATCGAGCCCCATCTAGGGGTATCTACGCGCAAATCAAGCTTCTTGCGCTTTAATTCGATTTGATCGCAGAGCTCGTCGGCCGTCCGCATGAGCTCCGCAGCTCCATCGCCCTGACGGTAAAAACGAGTCGAAACATCGCCGCAGGCTCCGTTTATACAGAGCACGGGGCACCCGCGCTTGCTTTCCAATCGTAATCTAACCTGGCCGATTAAGTCTGCAGACAAAGCCCTGCTCTTCCCGTTGAGAATGGTTGGATGGGCCGAAATGAACATGACACTGCCAAGAGGCGTCCCTCCGTCTGCAGACAGAAAGGAGAACAGCGTCACGCTCTTGTCTGCGGGCCCGTTTTTTACGTTGCGATTTCCGTACAGCCCGTCAACCTCGAGCGTCTCCATGGAAACGATCGCGTTTTTCCTGTTGACCCATGCAGATACACCGGCATCTACCGCAGAGATAGCGAGACGCTCCGTCAGCTGAGCCTCGGGCAAGGTTTCCTCAAAGGCAAGCTTGAAGTAGCAGGGAGCGGAGTGCGTATGGATACAGGCGACGGTAATATTGCCTGCATCGACACCCGTCTTAGCCGAAACGGAGGCTTTAACCGAAAGTGCAAACTCCCTTGATACCATAATCGAGTCAAGCTCAATAAGAATGAACGGGACAGCATCGATACGAAGAGAGCATGCATTGACCTCAATATCGTCTAGAACATCCGTCCATGTTTCACTTCGGTTGTAACCCCCCATACGACAGGACGACTCAGGCGTCACGTTAACCTTTTCGATCCCAAACTCGACCTTCATGTAGCCATAATCCTTTCCAAAAAGGCGCCTGTTTTCCCAATTGATATCAGGATGAGAGCGAGCGCCCCTATAGACGCTCGCCCATCAGCACCAAACGCTATGCGACCGTCAACAGCTATTGATAACAGGAGGGACGCCCAGTTGACGCCCCTCCCGTTTCGCATCCTTATCAGGTGCAACACATCTAAGCGTTAGCGCTCCGAAACGGGACCGTTCTCGAGTTCGTCTTCAGTAAAGCCAAAGAAATACGTGCCCAAGGCGCTTACAAGGAAGCCTGCAGCGGCGGCGATTCCAAAGTTGATGAGGTTCTGGGTCCCACCGCCCGCAAACGCGAGGAACTCTAGGAAGTTAGATGCCGCGCCGGCAGTATAAACCGTGGCCCCGAGAGCGATTGCTAGTGCACCGGCAACAAAGGAGCCGATAATCTTCCAGACAAACACGCGGCGATAGCGCAGCATCATGCCGTAGATGAAAGGCTCACCGACGCCTCCGACAATGTTTGCAACCAAATAACCGAATGCCATATTCTTCTCGTCTTTATCACGCAGTTTGAGCCATGTCGCCACCTCGCAACCGAAGGTCGCCCAAAGACTGACGCCCGTCGCGACCAAAACAAAGCCATCGGACCCCACGGTCATATAGTTGGCAATGGCAATCATCGCAACCGCCACATGCATGCCAGTAATAATCATTGGGCACCAAAGACCCGCCAGAATACCTCCTCCGATAATGGCGACGACACCACCGGAAGTTCCGAGAAACTCAAAACCAGCGGCAAGGGCGTTGCCTGCCCACGAACCAACAGGGGCAAGAGCGCAGAGAGATACAGGAACGGCAACGACCATGGTGAGGAAAGGCGAGAAAACCGTTGAAAGGGTATCTGGCACATATTTGCGGAAAAAGCGCTCAATATAGCTCATCGCCCAAACAGAAAGAAGAATGGGCAAAACCGTCTTGGTGTAGTTTGCCGCAACGCAAGGGATGCCGTATACGGAGAACTGCGCCCCATCCGTTGCCATCTGGATCATGGTCGGGTCGATGAGGATGCCGCCCATAAAGGCACCGAGAACCGGTGTCACACCGATATTCTTGGCCGCGTTGTAACCGAGGTAAATGGGAATGAAGTAGAACGCAGCGTCGTAGACCATGTTCATGAGAACGTAGAGGTCGCTCGTCTCGGTCAGCACGCCCGCCATCGTGGGGCCCAGCACCACGGCGACGGTCTTGAAGAGGCCGGCGCACATGAGCACGGGGATCATAGGCACCATGGAGCTCGAGAGATAGTTGAGGATGTTATTGCCTATGACCTTAGGCGTGAGCTTTTGCTTAGGGGTGTCGAGGTTCTCATCGATGGCATCCTGCTTGGCAAACCCACCAAGCTTACAGAGCTCATCGTAGACCTTGGGCACGTTTTGGCCCACGATCACCTGAAACTGCGTTCCCGAAATCTGGGCGCCCAGCACGCCGTTAATCTTCTTTATCTCCTTGATATCGGGCATATCGATATCCTTAAGATTAAAGCGCAGACGCGTCATGCAATGCGCCACAAACGTCACGTTTTCCTTGCCTCCGACGGCTTCGAGCACATCGGCTGCGATTTTCTTGTTATCAGCCATAACTGAACTCCCTTGCTTTTCCGCCTCGCGCCTGCGCATGCACGAGGTCCGATTACGGCAGGCCTGGCACAAGGCGAATCGAGGGGGCGGGAAGGGCAACATAAACAGAAGAGCCCCGAAGCACAATGCGGACAAGGGAACTGTCTACGTCATGCTTCGAGGCTCTTCTCGAATAACACCTTATGTGACTATGAAACTACATCCAACGGATGCCTTTACGAAAGTCAAAACCGGCAAACGGTCGAATCTCAGCGGCGAGCGGTCGATTAAGGCCTGGATCCCGCACAGACGCGATTGACGTGAAGCATCAGGTAGACTTTCTCTTCATCGGCAAGCGCGGCGCCAAAACGCTCTGCGATAAGCGCAGCCATGCGATCGACGCACACAACCACATCGGGATGCTGCTCACAGAGCGGCCCATAGAGCGCGCCGTTATCCGTGTTGAGGGGCTCTCCTGTCTGTACGCGTTCCAGCAGGTAGCGGACGTGCGTGGCATAGCGGCAAAAGTCAAAACCGTCACGGTCCACGCAAACTCCCAGCTCGGACTCGATGATCTTGGTGAACTTCTCGAGCATCGCCTCGTCCTTGCGCACCGTATTGGATTTGGCCTTTGAAGACGAGGCGACCACGCTGTTGACGATGCAGAGCGCGATACCGCTCGCCTCCCCTGGCGGCATCTTGATGTTGAAGCCGCGATTGATGCCCTCGAGCGCGAACTTGGCGATCTTATACTCGATGGGATACATCTGCTGCACGTCATAGGAGAGCGGCATCTGCACAAACATATGCTCGCGGCAGCGCTTGATGGCAAAAGCGACATGGTCGGCCATGGTAAAGGGAAGGTTTGCCGAGAGCTCACGCGAGATGTTGGAACGGGCGATATCCGCGATCTGAGCGGAGAACTCCATCACCTGAGGGTCGATCTCGTCGAGCAGCGCCAGGTAGCGCGAGTCGACACCGTAGAAGGTTCGGTCAATCTTGTCGAGCGCGACCTCGTCGGGGCCACCGGGAAACCCGATACCGCGGCCGAGCGCAACGAGCTCGCGCCCTTTTGCATTGACGCAGATAACCGTATTATTGTTGATCCGCTTGAGGATTTTCATGACGCTCCCTACCCGGCGCAAGCACCAGCGCCGCAAGCTCGATTATTCCACGGGAATTCAAATCCGGTCAACCTTCCTTCCGACAACCGGACGATTCTCCCCGTCTCCCCGTCTTCATTTGACAAGCTTGAGGAGAAGCTTCGCGGCTTTGGTGAGTTGGTGATGTTGCGGGCGAGTCCATCTTCGGTCCACACGAGATGGGTACCCTTGGGGCTAAACAACTTGTTGTAGCACTAAACGAACCGGGAGGACCCCGTATGACAACCAAGTACACCGACGCGCCGCGCACGCGCGTCATGACACCGGCCGCGCTCAACAACGGCGTGCACGAGAACCATTCCATCGGACAGACCATGGCCATCGCGCCCAAAAAGGGCCTGTTCGATGACATTTCCATTCCCCAGATCATCGCCGGCGCCGCAGCTGCCGCCACGAGCGTGGCGCTTGCTTCAAAGATCGGCATTGCCGGCTCGGTGATTGGTGCCGCTGTGAGCTCAGTCATCACTGTTGTGTCCTCGCAGGTCTATCGCCACTTTATCTCTGCCAGTGCCGAGGTCATCAAAGGCACGCACGCCGCCGTCGACTACCCTACCGGCGCCTACGAGCCCGTTGAGCCCAATGTCGAGGAGCACCTAGGTGGCGCCGCAACCACGCAGGAGATGCGCCAGGTTGCGGGACGCGCGACCACGGCGCGCGTCGCTCCCAACAGCCTGCGCGCCAAGGCGGCGGCTGAGCGCAGCCAGACGCAAAAGAAGGTCATCGTCTTCTCGATCGCTATCGCCATCGTCGCGGTCATCGCCTGCGCCGGCGCCATCCTTATCACCACTGCCGGTGAGGGTCTGGGCGAGCGTCCCGAGCCAATCCTGTCGTCGCGCACGACCGAGAGCGATGCAAATGGCACCACCCAGTCGCAGGGTCAGCAGGCACAGACGGACGATACGCAAGACAGTTCTACCTCTGCCAATTCGTCCTCGAACACCCAAAACCAATCGCAGGGCGTCGATTCCTCTGCGAACAACAGCGGCACGCAATCCGGCACGACCGACTCAAGCCAAACGACTGACGGTTCTCAGCCGAGCACGGGCGACCAGACGAGCGACACCACGTCGGGAACGGGCACAGCAAACAGCAGCAACAGCAATTCGAGTGGCACCACATCAGGCACGACATCTGACAGTTCAAGCCAAGGCACGACATCGGGCAACTAGGCACTGCATCCCCAGATAGGCAACCTGTACAACGGGCGCGAATCGATAGCGGTTCGCGCCCGTTTGCCTTGGGTGCCGCCATGGCGAACGCTATGCGATGGTAAGATGCTTCACGTGTGTAAAGAGGAGATTTGCCATGAGCAAGACAATAGTTAGGCCCACGCTATCGCTGGGCAACCACATCTATCTGTATCGCCTGCTGCGCGATGCGATTGGATGCGGCAAGCAAACGTTTATGACGCAGGTCGAAGAGACTCTCGCCGCTGGCGACATGACTGCTTATGACCTGGGCTTCGAGTCCACGCGCGAGTTGCTCGAGGAACTCGACGACTGCATTAAGCTGACTGTCTTTAAGGGCGGTCGCCTGTATGCCACGGTCATCGCCAACGAGGCATGGGATGCCGCACTTGCCAAGGGCGAGGACAAGCCCAAGGCCACCAAGGGCGCCAAGCAGTCCTACAAAAAGAAAAAGCGCGGCGAGAAGGACCTGAAGGCCGTGCGTCCCAAGCACGTTAAGCGTCCCGAGCCCGAGTCCGTGGCCGAAGTCGCTCCGGAGCCCGAGCCCGAGACAGAGATCGAAGTCGCTATTGAGGTAGCAGCAGAAGCCGAAACCGAAATCGCCGCCACGACCGATCCCAAAGCCATGTCAGAGCAGGAAGCCGCTGCGGAGCTCAACGAGACCCCCAAGTCGACAACCGAAGAAACCGCCGGCCAACCCGAGACGCCTGCGTTCCAAAACAGCGATGTCTTTGGCGACGAGGCCGAGGACAATCAACCCGACGAGTCCGCCGATCAAGACGCTACCGAGTCGGCGCCGGAGCCCGAGACACCGCAGCCCGCCATCTCGCTTACGGTCGTCTATGACCCCGAGAACGCAAACGCCGGCATCACCACCATGGCGTCCACGCCCATCGAGGCAAAGCCGAGCGTCGAGAACGAGAACGCGACGCAGGTTGAGGTTGAAACCGCAGTTGCAGACGCGCCCGTCACCGTGAAGCCCGCAGATTCCGAGATCAAGCCGAAAGTAACGCCGGAGCCCGCACCCGTCATCGAATCCATGC
>DXLV01000014.1:0-21020 GCA_019414545.1 Collinsella sp.
ATGTCGGCTCGACTGACGGGGAGGAATTTATCGCGGCCCGGGCGCCAGGGGCGGGCGGGCGTCGCTTGGGAATGCTTGGTGCGGGCGACCGTGGCCTGCGCCTTGCCGCCGCGCTTTTGCTGCTGGCCCTGTTTGCCCTGCTGACTGCGCTGGTTGTTCTGAGCGTGCTGAGGCTTTTTTGCCACGATCCCTCCCGGTGTCTGTATGCTGCACGTAATTGTAACCAGTCTTTTTGGGACGGAGCTAAAAAGACTGGGGGAGTACACGAGGCGTCGGGTGTCGGCGCCGCGCCCGCTGTTTGTTTCCAGACTGTGTATCTGCGCGCTGGGGAACCCGTCTCGCGCGCACGCCATGTTGTCAATGGGTTACAGTATGAACGGCGGCTATGTTTCCGCCAACGCACGAGAGAGTCGTCAACAAGGAGGATGCACGACGATGCAGCGTGCCAAACAGATATCGGAGTCTATTGAGCTGGGCATCATCTTGGCGCTCGCCGGTGGCTTTATGGACGTGTATTCGTACATTGGGCGCGACCATGTTTTCGCCAACGCGCAGACGGGCAACATCTTGCTGGTGGGCGTGAGCATCTCGGAGGGCAACTGGGCGCTGGCGGGGCGCTATTTCTTCCCCGTGGTGTCGTTTGCCGTGGGCATTATGCTTGCCGACCTGGTGCACGAGCGGTTTGGCAGCGTGATCCACTGGCGTCAGGTGACGGTGTTCTTTGAAGCCGTCATCTTGCTGGGCGTGAGCTTTATCCCCGGTGGCGGTTACAACCTGCTCGCCAACTGCCTTACCTCGTTTGCCTGCGGCATGCAGGTCGAGAGCTTCCGCAAGATCCACGGTCACGGCATCGCTACGACCATGTGCATCGGCAACTTGCGCAACGCGCTGCAAAACGTGGACGATTACATCATCACCCACAGGCGCGGCTTTTTGGAAAACGGCCTGCTGTACTTTGGCGTGATCTTTACCTTTGTGTTTGGCGCCGTGTTGGGCAACTGGTGTATTGAGCGCATGGGCCTGCACGCCATCGTCGTGGCGAGCTTGCTGCTGTTTGTCGCGTTTGCCATCATGTTCATCGACCGCGAGCGCGACTTGCGCTTACGCTGGAAGGTTGCGGCCGAGGCTTGGAAAGAGGGCTGCCGAAAGTAACCGAATGCGGCAAAGGGGCTGTCCCTTTGTCGCAATATTTTTCATCGTCTGTTGAAACGCTTTAAATAGTTTGACGTTCTCACGCGTTTTTTGTTTCAAAAGCGTTAGGATGGGACTCATAGCGTGGGGCGTAATGGATGCCCCGCACACGATGGGAGGCTATCAATGGCTAATCGTTTCGTTCTCAATACCATCTCTTATCATGGTTCCGGCGCCATCAAGGAGATCCCCGGCGAGCTCCAGCGTCGCGGCTACAAGAAGATCTTCGTCTGCTCCGACCCCGATCTGGTCAAGTTTGGCGTTACCGCTAAGGTGACCGACGAGCTCGACGCCGCCGGCATCGCTTGGAGCCTCTACTCCGAGATCAAGCCCAACCCCACGATTCAGAACGTCAAGGACGGCGTCGAGGCCTTCAAGGCCGCCGAGGCTGACGCTATCGTGACCATCGGTGGCGGCTCCTCCATGGACACCGCCAAGGCCATCGGCATCATCATCAACAACCCCGAGTTCGCCGATGTCCGCAGCCTCGAGGGCGTTGCTCCCACTAAGAACCACGCCGTGTTCACCATCGCCGTGCCGACGACCGCCGGTACCGCTGCCGAGGTGACCATCAACTACGTCATCACCGACCCCGAGAAGGTCCGCAAGTTCGTGTGCGTCGACACCAACGACGCCCCCGAGGTCGCCGTCGTCGATCCTGACATGATGGCTTCCATGCCCGCCGGCCTGACCGCTTCCACTGGTATGGACGCTCTGACCCATGCCATCGAGGGCTATACCACCAAGGGCGCTTGGGAGCTCTCCGACATGTTCCACTTTGAGGCCATCAAGCTGATCAGCGAGAACCTACGCGACTCCGTTGCCGAGGCCAAGTCCGGCCAGCCCGGCTCCGGCCGCGAGGGCATGGCCCTTGGCCAGTATGTCGCCGGCATGGGCTTCTCCAATGTTGGCCTGGGCATCGACCACGCCATGGCTCACACCCTGTCCGCTCACTACGACACCCCGCACGGCGTCGCTTGCGCCATGCTGCTGCCGATCGCCATGGAGTTCAACAAGCCGGTTTGCGCCGAGCGTCTGGCCAAGGTTGCCGCCGCCATGGGCGTTGACACCACGGGCATGAGCACCGACGAGGCTGCCGACGCCGCTATCGCCGCCGTCAAGCAGCTTTCCGCCGACGTGAATATCCCGCACGTCTGCGAGGCCATGAAGGCTGACGAGATCGAGGTCCTGGCCAAGGACGCCATGGCCGACGCTTGTTTCCCGGGTAACCCGCGCGAGGCAACGCTCGACGACGTCATCGAGCTCTTCAAGAAGATCTGCCCGGCTGCCTAGCCCAGTTTGGTGGTCCTTCGCCCGTAGGTGTATGGTCTTTTGACGTGCCGCTGGCCCCGCCGTGCTACGCACGGCGGGGCTTTTTGTGCTGCGTCGATGCCCTGAGACGGACAAAACCAAGGCGTACTGCCCGCTGCGGATAGGTGGTGCACTTCCCTGCGTGCATTTTTGGGAGTATTCAACAAGCTCTTAAAAATGCATAACGTTGTGAATGGGCGGTAGTGATCCGCAGGCGCCCATCGACAGCCATTGTGGGCGGGCTATCGATGAGTGGAGGGGGTTGTTACTGAGTTTCTGCTTTGCGACGACCTGCAACACTGCTGTAACCGCGTCGTTTTGTCGTTCGTGATGGGGCCGTTGGGGCCCACGGTGCTGAATACTCCGTTTTTTGCACGGTCCAAGGTGGGGCACCCTGAGACGAAGCAAAAAGATGCCTCATTTCTATGCAAATACCAATAGGATTTATGCAAGATTGAGATTGTAAACCGTGCACGTGCACAAAACCGGTGCGGGGACGTCTGGAGGCGGCTCGGCTCCTGGGGCATTGCACGTGCAGAACGGTTAAAATCGGGACTCGGTCTTAGTTTTACTTGGAAGGATGCATATGACTTCTAATATTGATGCTTCTCTAGAGGAGACGCTCTCCTATATCGCAGGACAGCTTAAGACGCTGACTTCTATTGCCTCCCCTACCGGCTATACCCGTGCGGCGACTGATTATCTGATGGAGACCCTGCGCGATATGGGGTTTGGGCCTGAGCGTTCTAATAAGGGTAACGTGCTCGTTGAGCTTGGCGGCGAGGGCGAGCCGCTCGTACTGGCGAGCCATGTCGATACCCTAGGCGCCATGGTGCGTTCCATTAAGGACAATGGCCGCCTGCGCCCCACGACGCTCGGTGGGCATCAGTGGTCTACGGCCGATGGCGAGAACTGCACCGTCTACACGCGCGACGGCAATGTCTACACGGGCGTGGTTCTTAACACCGAGCCTTCGGCGCACGTGGCCGACGAGCCGGTCAAGACTATCGAGAAGAACATGGAGATCTTGCTCGACGAGAACGTCGACAGCAAGGACGATGTGCTCGAGCTGGGTATTCAGACCGGCGACATCATCGCTATGGATCCTCGCACGACGGTGACGGAGAGCGGCTACATTAAGAGCCGCTTCCTGGATGACAAGCTATCGGCCGCCATTTTGTTGGGCTTGGCGCGTGCCGTCGCCGCTGGCGAGGTGACGCTTTCGCGTAAGGTTTCGCTGCTCTTTACCGTGTACGAGGAGGTGGGCCACGGCGGCGCCTTCGTGCCGGCCGACACGCGCGAGATGATCAGCGTTGACATGGGCTGCGTGGGCGACGACCTAGGCTGCACCGAGCACATGGTGTCGATCTGCGCCAAGGATTCGGGCGGTCCGTACAACTACGACCTGGTGACGGCGCTGTCCAATATCGCGCGCGAGCTTGAGCTCGATTACGCTATCGACGTGTATCCGCATTACGGTTCGGACGTCGAAGCCACGCTCTCTGCCGGCTACGACATTCGCCATGGTCTGATCGGCCCCGGCGTGTATGCGAGCCACAACTACGAGCGTAGCCACATGGACGGCGTGCGCAACACCTTCGAGCTCGTCCGCGCCTACGTACAGCGCTAGCGATGCAGCGGCCTCGGCTGATACGGCAGTACCGACCGAGGCCGTCCTCTCTAAGTTGCGGTGAAATAGGGACTGTTTGGCGGTTTTAAACGCTTAAACGGGGATGCGGACGATTTCTTGGACCGCGCCTAGGCGTATCCAAGCTTCCTGCGGTACTCCATCGGGCTCAGCCACCCGAGGGACTTCTTGATGCGCCCGTCCCGATAGTACACGAGGTAGGCCTCGAGCCTCCCCATGAACTCCTCGGCCGTCACGCCCTCCCAGTCCCTGTAGCGGAAGAACTCATTCTTGAGGCGCCCGAAGAAGCCCTCGCAGGCCGAGTTGTCCGGGCTGCAGCCCTTCGCGGACATGCTCCTGACCAGGCCGTTCTCTTCGCAGATCCCGATCCACTCCGGCCAGCGGTAGTGGCCGCCCCGGTCCGAGTGGATCGTCGTGCGCGCCCCCGCCGGCCTCGCCGCGCAGGCCTTGAGCAGGCTCGAGTTCGCGAGGCGCTTGTCGGGGTGCAGCCCGATCGACCAGGCGACGGGCATCCCGTCGAAGCAGTCGATGACCGGGCTCAGGTAGACCTTCTCGCCGCCCGGGAGCCTGAACTCGGTGATGTCGGTGAGCCACAGCCGGTTGGGCTCGTCGGCGTGGAAATCCCTGTTCACGAGGTTCTCCGGCGCCTTGGAGACCTCGCCGGCGTAGGAGCTGTAGCCCCGGCGCGCCTCTTGTTGTAGACGACCTCGAGGCCCTCCTCGCGCATCACGCGGGCCACGCGCTTCTCGCTGGCGCGGACGCCCTCGCGGCGCAGGCGCGCCCAGACGGTGCGGTACCCCCAGCACCCCGAGCCCTCGCGGAAGATGCGCACCACGCGGCCGCGTATGTCGGCGTCGCGGTCGCGCGGCGCGGCGACGCGGGGCCTCCAGTACTCATAGGAGCTCTTCGATATCCTCAAGAAACCTGTGATCGAGCGGAGGGGCAGGGCGGTCGCCCGCCTCAATCTCTCGCCGAGCTCGCACTTGCTCCTGTTCGAGATCGAAGCCGGGTCCCACCCTTCCGCTTTTAGGTCGGCCAACACCGCCCTGAGCAGCAGGTTCTCTATCTGGTCCTCGTTGAGCCCGGCGAGCGGGCCGGTCGCGGGCGGGGCGTAGATCGACTTGTCGGGGCCCAAGCTGGCCTCCTTCCGTGGCGGTTTCCTCGCCACGATTCTACAGCCCCCGCCGGTGTAGCTGCGCGGGAGGTGCCCCGTCGCCCACTTCTTGGCCGCGCTCACCGTGACCCCCGCGAACTCCGCGGCGGCGGTGGGCCCCATGCCGTCCTCCGTCGCCAGGAGGAAGAGCTCGACCTTCTCCCTGCTGTACATGCGAACCTCCAGTCCGGACCGCCCCGCGGTCCAACTTTCTGTCCGCACCCCCAACAGTCCCTATTTCACCGCAATTTATGAAGGGGATGGGGCTACTTGATGGCTGTCGTAACGGTGCCGCCGCCCAGGACGATGTCGCCGCGGTAGACTACAACGGCTTGGCCGGGGGCGATGGCGCGCTGCGGGTCGTCAAAAGTTAGCAGCATTTGCCCGTCTTCGCCGCGCGCAAGGGTCGCTGCCTGGTCTTTCTGACGATAGCGGTACTTGGCACCTACGCGAATGCCACCGGACGTGAGCTCTGCCTTCATGCGGTCGGCAGGGGCACTCCAGATCCAGTCGTTGGCCGTGAGCGCTGTGGCCGTTAGGTCCTCGGCCTCGCCCAGATGCACGGTGCTGCTGTCGGCGTCGACGCCCGTTACGTACACGGGATGCGCCATCGCGACGCCCAGGCCCTTGCGCTGACCGATGGTGTAGCGCAGCGCACCGTTGTGGCGCCCGACCACGCTGCCGTCGCGCCACACAATGTCGCCCGGTGCAGCGGGATGTCCGCAGCGGCGCTCGATATAGCCCGCGTAGTCACCGTCTGGAATAAAGCAGATGTCCTCGCTTTCGGCCTTCTTGGCGTTGGTAAAGCCCTGCTCGGCGGCAATGCGGCGCACGTCGCGCTCTTTGTCCAGCCCAGCCAGCGGAAAGATCGTGTGCGCCAGGCGTTCCTGCGTAAGCGAATACAAAAAGTAACTCTGGTCCTTTTTGGGGTCCTCGCCGCGGTACAGCTGCCAGGTGCCGTCGGCCGCTTGGCTCGTTTTGGCGTAGTGACCTGTGGCGATGTAGTCGCAGCCCATATTGAGTGCCGCATCGAGCAGTGCCCCAAACTTAATATGGCGGTTGCAGATGATGCACGGGTTGGGCGTCAGTCCCTCCTGATAGGCAGTCACGAAGCGCTCGATAACGTTACGGTCGAAGGTCTGCTGCAGGTCGAGCACATGGTGGGGTATCCCCAGGCGCTCGGCGACGGCCTTTGCATCGGCGATGTCGCGGTCGACCTTATTCATGCCCGTGACGGGATCGGGCGCGGGACAGGTGAGGCGCATGGTGGCGCCGACGCATTCGTAGCCCTGGCTTTTGAGCAGGTACGCAGTCACGCTGGAATCGACGCCGCCGCTCATGGCGACGAGCACGCGCTTGTTGTGCATGGGGAGGTTCTCCTTGGTGGCATGTGGCCAAAAAAGAAAAGCGGCGCGGGAGGCTGGTTCCGCGCCGCAGACATTGTAACAAGTTCGGACGTCTCGTGGGACACCCTGATGGGATGGGCTCAGACTGCCGGGAGAGAGGAGACCGGTTCGCCCTGGGCTCAACCTATGGGCGACGGGCCCTAGTCCTGGAAGAGCGCCGTGGACAGGTAGCGCTCGCCGGTGTCGGCGAGCAGCGCCACGATGGTCTTGCCCTCGTTCTCGGGGCGCTTGGCCAGCTGCAGCGCAGCCCACACGGCGGCGCCGGACGAAATGCCCACGAGCACGCCCTCCTTGTGGCCCACGGCGCGGCCGGTGGAAAAGGCGTCGTCGTTCTCGACGGGGATGATCTCGTCGTAGACCTGGGTGTCGAGGACGTCGGGCACAAAGCCGGCGCCGATACCCTGGATCTTGTGCGGGCCGGCCTGGCCCTTGGAGAGCACCGGGGAGGTGGCGGGCTCGACGGCGACGACCTGAATCTCGGGGTTCTGCTCCTTGAGGAACTCGCCCACGCCGGTCACGGTGCCGCCGGTGCCAACGCCAGCGACGAAGATATCGACCTCGCCGTCGGTGTCATCCCAGATCTCGGGGCCGGTCGTGGCCTTGTGGATGGCGGGGTTGGCGGGGTTCACAAACTGGCCGGCGATAATGCTGTTGGGCGTCTCCTTCTGCAGCTCCTCGGCCTTGGCGATGGCACCCTTCATGCCCTTGGAGCCGTCGGTGAGCACGAGCTGTGCGCCGTATGCCTGCATAAGTTTGCGGCGCTCGACGGACATGGTCTCGGGCATGGTGATGATCACCTTGTAGCCGCGAGCCGCCGCCACTGAGGCGATGCCGACGCCGGTGTTGCCGCTCGTGGGCTCGATGATGGTGTAGTCGCCGCCGCGCACGAGCTTGCCGGCCTTCTCGGCCTCGTCGATCATGTTCTTGGCGACGCGGTCTTTGACGGAGCCGGCGGGGTTGAAGTATTCCAGCTTGACGAGTACGCGGGCCTTGAGGTCCTCATCGGCCTCAAAGTGAGTGAGCTCCAGAAGCGGGGTGTGGCCGATAAGCTGATCGATGGACGTGTAAACATTGCTCATGGTGAACCTCCAAAGTGTTCAAATGACTGGATACCGTGTGGTTTTACGGTGTGTGTAACAGCGAAACCCACAAACCTTATAGGTTGTTCGTTTTGCTGTTGGCAAGCATAGTAGACAGTAAAGCCTAGTAACGCAATAGGAAATAGAAGATTATTACGAGTCGATTAACCAGCTTGACGGGAATAGGTATTTTCAAAACCAATTTTTCGGCTAGAATTTCTACGAATTAAAAGACCGAAAGGCAGCAATATATATGTTGGTTTCCACAAAGGGCAGATATGCCCTGCGCGTTATGGTCGACCTGGCCGAGCACCAGGCGGCTGGCCGCATTCCCCTCAAAGAGATCGCCGCGCGCCAGGGGATTTCGGAGAAATATCTGGAGAACATTTTGGCCACGCTCGTGCGTGCCAATATGCTCTCGGGCATGCGCGGCAAGGGCGGTGGTTACGTGCTCACGCGCCCGCCCGAGCAGTACACGGTGGGTGAGATCTTGCGCCTGACCGAGGGCAGCCTGGCGCCGGTCGCATGCCTGGACGGCGACTGCAAGGGCTGTTCGCGTTCGGATGAGTGTCCCACGCTCGACGTGTGGAAGAACCTGGACAAGCTCATCAACGACTACCTCGACGGCGTGACGCTCGATGCGCTCGTCGCCCCCAACGAGGGCTACGACTACGTCATCTAGTCCCACCTGCCATTTGGGGACGGGGTAGAAATGGTAGATTTTCTTGCCCTCTGAGGCTTGACAAATGACAAGGCCGCCCATCGTTGCGATGGACGGCCTTCTTTTGGCGTGTTGCGGCGGTCCGTATCCGGTCGCTTTAGTTCCTGGCGATGCTGTCGAGAATGCTGCGCATGATGGATACCAGGATGCTGCCCATAAAGGCTGATCCAAAGCCGGCAATGGAGATGCCCGCGCCCAGCAGATTGACCGACAGGTAGCTGGCCAGCTCGAGCATAAAGCTGTTGACTACGAGCTGAAAAATACCAAGCGTGATAATAGTGAGCGGCAGCGAGATGACCGTCAGGAACGGCTTGACGAGCGAGTCGACGATGTTGAGGAACAGTCCCACGAAGGCAAAGCAGACCCAGGCGTCGGCCATGCCGAAGGGCTGAATGCCGGGGACGAGAAACGTTGCTATCGCGATGGCGATTGAGGTCAAAAGCCAGTTGAGCAAAAAGCGCATGGTGGGAATCCTTTCTTGCGCATGGCGTGGTGAGGGGGCGTGAGGGGCACATACCTTTGCAACTCGGATAGATGCGCGGGCTCGGCCCTGTTCGGCCGCCCATTGTCTCAGATATTCGTGGAGCTTGCGTGCGCATTCGGTTTCAAAACGGCGTTCGTCCTAAAAAACGTGCTGCTGGCAGAGAGTCTTGTCGCTTTAGTTTGGTGGTGTGCTAAACTGCTACGGGCAAAAGCCACAGGCGTTGCCCTATTGCATATTACGGGTGAACGATGCCCGATGTCAGTATCAACTTCGATGCCTTTTGGCGGGTTTGGCGGTGATCGATGAATATCGAGAACATGTTTGACAAGCCTGATGTCAAGCAGCTGGTCCACGCATTTAGCCTTTTGGACGACGAGAAAGATATCCAAGCGTTTTTGACCGATATCTGCACGCCGCGTGAGATTTGCGATCTATCGCAGCGTCTGCAAGTCGCGCGTTACCTGGACGAGGGCGAGCCCTATGTCGAGGTTCAGGCGCGTACCGGCGCTTCGTCCACCACGGTGAGCCGTGTATCCAAGGCGCTCAACGGCGAGTACGGTGGCTACCGCAAGATCCTCATTAAACTGGAGGATGGCGAGTAGGCCAGCGACAACATTGAATTACGAAGAGCCGTCCCTCCGGGGGCGGTTTTTTGATCCCTTGGGGACGGAGGAAAACGGATCACCGGGTTAAACTGACCTTCTCGGTGATCCGTTTTCCTCCGTCCCCAAGGGATCAAATCTGTTGGCGTGGGGCAAATCTGTCCGCGTGGGCGGGTAGGATGGATACATTGATTATTGCGAACAGTTTGAGCGGAGGACCATGCCTGTTCGAATCTATACCACCAATGCCGGCACGGATTTGAGCGATGCCGAGTCGTCGTTGCTTGCCGACCTTATTGCCCGCCACGGGCGTGCCGTGTTGCTGGCACCTACGTTTGCCGAGCTCGACCTGTGCCGTCATGATGCGGCGGAAGCCGGCGTTTCGCTGGGTATCGACTACAAGACGCCTACATCGTGGCTTCGCTCGCTTTGGGAGCTTTTGGGCGACGGGCGCGGTTTCGTCGACAACCTGCAGCGCCAGATGCTGTTCTCGGACATGGTCACGCGTCTCGACGATGCCGACCTGCAGCCACTTTCGCGCAGCCAGGGCACGGTGCGCATGCTCGCGCGCATGGCCCGCGACGTGCTGCCGGGTGTGGCGGGGACGGGTGCCGAGCGATGCCGTGGCAACAATTGCCAGCCTGAGCCAAAAAGCGATGCCGAGGCTCGCGTGTTCGAGCTTTTGCGCGCCTACGCGGGCGGTTTGGATCGTCGAGATATGGTCGAGCCCTGCGAGGCGGCCGACATTATGGCCGGTGCCCTGGCCGATAACCTGCCGGCGTGCACCCGCGCCGTATGCGTGCGCGGTATCACGTCGTTTACGCACGGCCTGCTCGAGCTGCTGTCTGCCGTGGCGAACAATGGGGGAGAGGTCGTCGTGCTGCTTGCCCGCGAGCAGGCGGCGATGCGCGAGGAGCTTGCCGCGGCATTTGATGCCCGCGGTGTGCTGTTTGAGATTGCGCCGCTGGGGGAGGACGCCGTCGCGTCTGATGTCGCTTGCGGGACTGCCGCTCAGCCTGTCTTTATTGAGGTCGCCGGTCCCCATGCCCGTGCTCATGTCTATGCGGACGCCGTCGATAAGTTGGTGAAAGCGCACAAGGAGTCCAAGGCCGATAAAGCTACTGCAATGCCCACCGACCCCGTGCGCGTGCTCGTCGTTTCTGCCCGGGCACCCCAGCTGTTCGGTGAGCTCGCCTCTCGTCTGGCGGCTCGCCATATCGCTGCCGAGACAACTGAGTTCACGGCGTTTTCCCAATCCATTGCGGGCAGGCAGTTTGCGGCGCTTGCCGGCCTGATCGAGCGCATGAAGACCGCCGATGAGGGCACGGCGTCAAAGACCGAGTGGTGGCCCGCGCCGGAGCTTACCGACTGGATCTACAGTCCGCTTTCGGGCGCTGATGCCGTCAATGCCCGTGCCTTCGATAAGAATATGCGTCTCTCGCGTAGCAAGACTACCGCGAGCGTTAAGAGCCTGCTGCAGAGTGTCCAAGGCCAGGTGAGGGGCGCGCGCAAGGCGGCGAGCGACGACAACTGGTTTAAGAACGTACCGTGTGTGGTTTCGGACGTGTTCCAGGCGCTGTGGCGTGACAAGCCCGTGACGGCGCTCAAGGCCATGCTTGCCGTTGCCGAGGCGTTGCCCGATCGCGCCCTTGGAGGCCTTGACGGTCAGGCTCGTCGCCAGGCGGAGGTGGCCTTGCTGCGCCACGCCATCGACATCCTTATGAATGGCGCCCGCGTGCTCGACGTGTCGCAGGCCGCGACCGTGCCCGTGCTCGATGGCATTCGCACCAAGGTGGACAAGCGTAGCACCGCCTACGATTACGAGACCTACGAGGTTGACCGTGCGCCACGTGCTCAGGTTCGTTTTGCTTCGCTTGCCGATGCGGCAGCTCTGCGCCCCGGCAGCTACGATGCCGTACTGTTTGCCGATGTCGATCTGGACAGCTATCCGCTCTCGCACGAGGAGGGGCCGCTGGCCACGCTGACGGCGAGCCTTGGTCGCGAGGGCGTGACGCTTGAGCCCGCGGCCTTGCTGCGCGCGCGCTTTGGCCACGCGATGCAGGCGTCACGCGGCCCGGTTACGCTCGCCCGTGTGACCCACGATCGCCAGGCGCGCGAGTGCTATCCGGCTGCCGTGTGGACCGAGTTGCGGGCGCATGCCGAGGCTGACGGCGCTAAGATCGCTGACGACGCTAAGACCGCTGGTGACGCTAAAGCCGCTGGCGCCGACAAGGCGAAGTGCGTGGGTGAGGGTGATATCGTAAGGGACTTCGATCCCGCGGCAGGCGAAGGTCTCAAGCGCGAGCGCGTGACCTGTGAAGCCCCTCAGCATCTGAGTGCCGAGGCCGTGCCGTATTTGGTCCTGCGTCGTCGCGATGGCGAGGGCGAGGACGCGCCGCTCGTGCCGCGCCTGACGTCCGCCTCGCAGATCGAGGCCTATTCCACCTGCCCGCTGTGCTGGTTCGTCTCGTATCGCGTCAAACCTCAGTCCATCGATGCGGGCTTTGGCAACATGGAGAAGGGCAACTTTGTCCATGACGTGCTGGAGCACTTGCATGCACGTCTTCCGCAGGAGGGCATGGAGCGCGTGACGCCCATGAATCTGCCGCGCGCGAAGGAGCTGCTGCACGAGGTCTTTGCCGAGACCCTGGCCGAGCACGCCGGCAAGCGCGGTACCGAGGGCCCGCTGGTGCCGCTCTCTCCAGTGGAGGAGCGCCAGGCGGCCGAGATCTTGCCGCAACTGGAGGGCGTGCTCGCCTACGAGTCCGAGGCGCTCGCGCCCTTCGCGCCGCGCTACCTGGAGTTTGCGTTCAACGAGCTCCAGGTCGAGTATGCCGGCTGGCCGCTCGGCGGGCGCATCGACCGCGTGGATGTGGACGCCGAGAACCGCGCTGTGGTGATTGACTACAAGCATCGTTCGGGTGTCGAGGAGTTTAAGCTCGCCGACCCCACGGTGCGCGACGAGGAGTCGGGCGAGGCCCCCATCGACGATCCGCGCTGGCTGCCGCCCCATACCCAGACACTCATCTACGCGCAGGCCATGCGCCGGGCGCTGGGTCTAGATGCCCGTGCGGCGCTCTATTTTTCGACCAAGGGCGGCAAGCCCGCACTGCGTGGTGCCGCAAGTGCCGAGTTGCTCGAGGAAGAGCGCGGCGACGGCCGCATTCCGGGCCTCAAGAAGGGCTTTCCGGGCGAGGGCGGCAACATGGACTTCGATGCGCTGCTCGACCGCGTGGAGACCGGCATTGCCGAGCGCCTGCGCGAGCTCGAGGCGGGCAACGTTGCCGCTGTCGACCCAACGTCGGCTCAGGCCGCGCATGCGCGCTGCTCGTATAACCACGAAGGAACGTTTGTAAGGAGGGACGTGTAGACCATGGATCTTTCGACCTTGATGCCGCAACAGCTGCAAGTCGTCAAAACGCTCGACCGCCCGCTGTTTGTCTCGGCGGGTGCCGGCTCGGGCAAGACCTTTACCCTCACGCGCCGCATCGTCTATGCGCTCTCGCCCGAATCCGGTCCGTTTGTCGAGCATCTGGACCAGGTGCTCGCCATTACCTTTACCAAAGACGCCGCGGCCGAGATTCGCGACCGCGTGCGCTGTGCGCTTATCGAAGAGGGCATGGACGAGGAGGCCCTGACGGTCGACGACGCTTGGATCTCGACCATCCACGGCATGTGCTCGCGTATCCTGCGCGCGCACGCGCTGGAGCTGGGCATCGATCCTGAGTTCACGGTGCTCACCGATACCGATGAGCTTATGGATCAGGCTGTCGAGCATGTGCTGGGGCGCGCGACGGCGCCCGATGCCGCGCCCGAGCTTGCCGCCTCGCTTAAGGCCCTCTACGCTTGGTATCCCATGGCGGGCGAGGGCGGGCCGTTTGGCGCCGGTACCACCATCAAAGGCCTGGTGCGCGACCTGTTGGAGCTATCGAGCCAGCTGCCGGGCGGCATGGACGATGTGTGCGTGGCGCGCGGCCAGGCCGACACCTCGGCGCTTGCCGATGCCTATCGTGCGGCGCTGGGCGCAAGCAAGGCCACGACCGAGAAAGCGCAGGCGGCACTCGACGCCATCGACGCGTTTGAGGCGAGCGGCAAAACCATGGAGGATGCGGCGCGACTCATGATGTCGTGCAGCATGCCGCGCGCGAGCAAGGCGTTTCCTAAGGAGCAGGTGGAGCTACTCAAGGCCGAGGCGGCTGATGCGTTTATCAATATCGTGCTTGCCTGCGGCGGCCCGGCGCTCGATGCGCTGGTGGGGCTTGCCCGTGCCGTAGAGGCGGAGTACCGTGCGCTCAAGGCCGACCAGTCCGCGCTCGATAACAATGACCTGCTGCGCATGGCGTACGAGGCGCTGCGCGACTACCCGGCTATTCGAGCTGCCTATGAGGGCCGCTTTAAGATGGTCATGATCGACGAGTTCCAAGATAGCGACCAGATGCAGGTCGATCTGATTCGCTATTTGACGGGTGCGGGCGAGCGCGCGCTGTGCACGGTGGGCGATGCGCAGCAGTCGATCTATCGCTTCCGTGGTGCCGAGGTCGAGGTGTTTCGCCGCCAGGAGCGCAAGGTGGGTTCGACGACGGCGTCCGAGACGGTCACCACGTCCGATGCTCCCGCCGGCGAGCTCGTCAAACTCGTGCGCAACTTCCGCAGCCACGACGAGGTGCTGCGCTATGTGGCGCGCGTCTTTGACGGCGACACCGGTGGTTTGATGCAGGGGTTCTTGGATCTTGAACCGAGCGACAAACGCAAGGACATGCTCAAGGCAAAGGCTTCGCGCCGCCAGGCGCTGTTCGTTGCCGGCGGCAGTATGCAGGAGCGCACGCAGGCCAAGGCCCGTGCGATCGCCGAGCGATTCCATGCGCTTGCCGATGCCGGCCAGCCCCAGGGCGGCATGGTGCTGCTGCTGGGTCGCATGACCAATGCCGACGTCTACGCGCAGGCCTTCCGCGACCAAGGACTCGACTGCGTCATCGCAGGCGGCTCGGTCTTTGCCCAGGCGGCCGAGGTGCAGACGGTGCGTGCCCTGGTCTGCGCGCTCGCCAATCCGGCCGATACGGCCCAAGGCCTTATGCCGTTGCTGGCCTCGCCGATGTTTGCACTCGGCGCCCAGGAGTTCCTGGCGCTGGCGACCAAGCTCGACGAGCAGACGGGCGAGACGTCGCGCCGCAATATCGATGCGGGCATCATGAGCGATTCCGATGTGCCGGGTTTGCAGAACCTGCCGCTCGTAACGCGCGCCCGCGAGGTGCTGCGCTACGCACTGCGTCGCGTGGGGCGTGATTCGTTCGCTGCCATCGCGCGCGACGTGGTCAACGCCTCCGGCTGGTTCGTGCGTCTGGCGCAGCGCGGCCCCGAGGGCAAGGCCATTGCCGCCAACGTGCTCAAGGCGCTCGACGCCGTGGCCGAGGCAGAGGCCGAGCTCGGCAATTCTCCGCGCTCCATCGCGCTCGCCTTCGACCGCTTCTTGGCGGGCAAGGAGGCCCCGGGCGCCCTCAACGAGGAGGGCGACGGCGCGGTGCGCATCATGACCGTGCATGCGTCCAAGGGCCTGGAGTATCCGGTCGTGGCGGTTGCCGAGTGTTTTGGCGTGCGCAAATCGTCCGGTGCGGCACAGATGGGTCGCGTCGAGGGCGGAGCGCAAGTCGTGGCGCTGCCGGCGCGCTTCGATGGCGTTAAGCTTGCCGACGGAACCTTCGTGAAGGGCGATGACGTCAAAAAGCAGTTTGAACACGCGTTTAAGGGCAAGGGTACGTCGCTGTGGCTGCCGCCGGAGCTCATGGAGGACGTCTGTGCGACGGGTTCTCCCGCCGAGGCATTTGCTCGCCTGCGCAACGACGACCTGCAGCTTTCGCTCGAGGAGCGGGCCCGCTTGCTCTATGTTGCCATGACGCGAGCGGGCGAGCTGGTGATCTTGGCGATGGATGCCGGTGTGAGCCGCGGCAAGGTGATGGCGCCGACCTTCGATGTCGAGACGGATCTGACCTACGACGTGCTGCGCCGCATCCTGCCGACCGATAGTCTGGACATGCCGCAGCTCGATAGCGACCGTCTGGTGTTCGACAACTCCCAGCCGGGCGACTACGAGCTCATCTCGCTGGCGGACTTTACGTTTGGTGAGCAGGCGTTTGAGGCTAACGCTTCGCTGGATGCCGAGGGCAGGCTCGTTCGCGGCGATGTCGATGTCGCTGATAATGCTGCGCGCTCAACTGTGCCCGGTCCTGCCGACCCCAAGCCCGATGCGTTTGAGCTCGTGTATCCCCAGGCAGTGGGCGTGCGCATGGGCATCTGTCCGTTCCCGGTGCGTGACTCGTATAGCTACTCGTCAATTGCCGCGGCGCTTCATGCCGAGACGGAAGATCGTGCCGCCGAGGCACACGTGCCCATGGACGAGGCCGGCGATGATGCGGAGTCGGATGGCTCGGAGATGACGGATGCAGACGTGGCCGCCGTTGAGCCCGCCGGCAACCCCATGGCGCTGGGCTCGGCCTTCCACGCCGCTTGCCAGTGGCTCATCGAGATGGGTGCCGATGCGCTGCCCGTTGAGCGTGCCGACGCCCTGGCTCGCTTGTGGCGCCTGACGCCGGAACAGCGCGAGCGCTTCGATGTCGCTTTGGATCGCTGGCTCAAGTCGTCGGTTCGTGCCGAGCTGCTCGCGTGGCCGTGCATCCGTGCCGAGGTGCCGTTCTTCTCGCTGGGCTGCGAGGACGAGGATATCGCCCGCTACGGCGCCTATGCCGAGGGCGCCATCGATGCCTTGGCAACCGACCCGGCGGATCCGTCGCGCGCACTGGTCATCGACTACAAGACGGGCGGCACGCCGGATGAGACGCCGGAGCAGCTGCTCGAGAAACACGCCTTGCAGGCGCGCGTTTACGCCGACGTTCTGCACAAGGCGGGCTTTGAGGTCGTGACCGTCAAGTTCGTTCGCGTGGAGCGGGCGAATCCAACCATCTTCGTCAATCCCGCCGAACCTCAAGTGGTCACCTACAACCTCTAGTCCTCAGATAACTTGCGGTGGAATACGGACTGTTTTGGTCAAAAAAGCCGCCAAACAGTCCGCATTTCACCGCAACTCAATAGGAGCCGTGTGGGTTTGGGCTAGGTTCGGGTGCCGTCCGCGCTGTGCGGTAGAATCGTAACCCTAAGATCACGAACCCGCATCGGAGCTCATTACATGGCATTCGTCCATCTGCACAATCACACTGTTTTCTCCATGCTCGACGGCGCAACCCGTATCCAGGATATGGTCAACCGTGCCGTTGAGCTGGGCATGCCCGCCGTCGCCATTACCGACCACGGCTACATGTATGGCGTGCCCGACCTGGCGCTGGCCTGCGACGCCGTTAACCACAACACGCCCGAGTACAAAACCTGGAGTCACGACAAGGCCTTCTTGGAAAAGGACCGCCGCGACGAGCTGGTGGAGCCCGATCCCGAGGAAAGCCCGCGCGAGCATGCCCAGTATGTGAAGGACATGGCCATGTGGGACGAGAAGGGCAACATCGACGAGCTCAAGCCGCCCCTGGTCATCAAACCCATCTTTGGCTGCGAGGTCTACTTTACGCCGGACGAGACGCTCGCCCGCGACCATAAGCCCGAGCTCTACCACATGATTCTTCTGGCCAAGGACCAGGAGGGCTACGTCAACCTGATGCAGACGGTCTCCGAGGCCGCTGTGCAGGGCTTTTACTACAAGCCGCGCGTGACGCTCGACAACCTGCGTCGCCATGCCAAGGGCATGATCTGCACGAGCGCCTGCATCGCGGGCATCATTCCCAAATACATCGACCGCGGTGACATGGAGGGCGCCATCAAGTGGGCCGAGACCTTCCGCGACACCTTCGACCCTGGCGACTTTTACATCGAGATCCAGGAACACGGTATTACCACCGACAACGGCCTGACCGACGAGCAGATGGACCGCACGCTCATCGACATTGCCAAACAGGTGGGTGTCAAGGTCATCGCCACCAACGACTTCCACTACCTGCGCCGCGAGGACGCGCCCGTACAGGACGTCATCATGTGCATCGGCATGAACGCCAAGGTCGACGACCCCAACCGCATGCGCATGACCGGCTCGGAGTTTTACATGAAGACCGAGGAGGAGATGCGGGCGATGTTCCCGTATTGCCCCGAGGCCTGCGACAACACGCTCGAGATCGCCGACAAGTGCTACGTGGAGCTGGACTGGGATTCCATCATCCTGCCGCGCTTCCCGCTGCTCGACCCCGGCGAGACGCACGAGAGCCAGTTCCGCCGCGAGTGCGAGAAGGGCCTGCGCCAACACTATGGCGATGACTGGGCCACACGCGAAATCGGTGGCGTCAACATCAAAGAGCGCTTTGAGTACGAATACAAGGTCATTTGCGACAAGGGCTTTGCCGCCTACTTCCTCATCGTTGCCGAGTACGTGCAATGGGCCAAGGACAACGGCATCGGCGTCGGCCCCGGCCGTGGCTCGGCCGCCGGCGCTATCGTCGCCTACGCCATGAACATCACCGCGTTCGACCCGCTCGAGAACGGCCTGATGTTCGAGAGGTTCCTGTCCCCGCAGCGTACCGAGATGCCCGATATCGATATGGACTTCGACGATGAGCGGCGCCTCGAGGTCGTGGAGCACGTTCGCCAGCTCTACGGCCCCGAGAAGGTCACCCACGTCATCACCTACTCGACCATCAAGGCCAAGCAGGCCATCAACGATGCCGCGCGCGTTCTGGACTACCCGGTCTACATGGGCCAGCGCCTGTCCAAGATGGTCTCGAGCGACCCCAAGGTCAAGCTCAAGCAGGTACTCGAAAAACAACCCGGCAAAGAGGATCTGTTTAACCCCGACTTTGCCGAGGCCTATAAAAAGGACGACGACGCCCGCCGCATCATCGACACGGCGCTCTCGATCGAGGGCCTTACCCGTGGCGAGGGCGTGCACGCGTGCGCCGTTCTGATTTGCCGCGACCCCGTCAACGAGCACGTGCCCACCAAGCTCGATACCAAGGGCGGCGTCGAGATTACCCAGTACGAGGGCCATACCGTTGCCGACATGGGCCTGCTCAAGATGGACTTCCTGGGCCTGCGTACGCTGACGGTTATCTCCAAGGCCAAGGCCAACATCAAAAAGAACTTCGGCATCGACATCAAAGAGGAAGAGATCCCCTTTGACGATCCCGAGATCTTTAAGCTCATGGGCTCCGGCCACACCGCCGGCGTCTTCCAGGTCGAGTCCGCCGGCATGACGGCCACGATCAAGAACATGAAGCCCACCGAGTACAAACACGTCGTAGCATTGATCGCCCTGTACCGCCCGGGCCCGTTGGGCGCCGGCATGGTCTCGTCCTACATCAACCGTATGAATGGTAAGGAGCCGGCGGTCTCCTACGACGACCGCCTGGACGACATCCTGGGCGAAACCTACGGCACCATGGTCTACCAGGAGCAGGTTATGCTCATCTCCGTCGAGATGTGCGGCTTCTCCAAGGGCGAATCGGACTCGCGTATCCGTAAGCCCGTGGCTAAAAAGAAGATCAAACTGCTCACGTCAACGGTGCTCCACTGGGAGGATGGCTCGGACGAGACCACCTACGACCACTGGATGAACGGCGCTATCAAGAACAACTACACGCGCGAGGTCGCCCAGAAGATTTGGGACGATGTTCTCGAGTTCGCGTCCTACGCCTTTAACAAGTCGCACTCCGCCGGCTACGCCATCTTGGTTATGCAGACAGCGTGGCTCAAGGCGCACTATCCGCACGAGTACATGGCGGCCGTTTTGACGTCCTACACGGGCAAGACCGACAAGATCGTTCACTACGTCTCGGCGTGCCGTCACGACGGCATCCCCGTGCTGTCGCCAGATGTCAACGAGTCCGGTACTGAGTTCACGGCTACCAAGGAGGGCGTGCGCTTTGGTCTGGCCGGCATCCGCGGCGTGGGCACCGGCGTGGCGCAGGCGATTATCGCCGAGCGCGAGGCGGGTGGTCCGTTTAAGACGCTGCACGACTTTGTCGAGCGCGTGGACTCGAGCCAGGCCAACCGCCGTGTGATCGAATCGCTCATCAAGGCAGGCGCCTTCGACTCCACGGGGTATCCGCGTCGCCAGATGATGCACTTTGTGGATAAGAACAACCCCGAGAACATCATCGATGCCGCTGTGAAGCGCCAGAAGGATCGTGCGAGCGGTCAGACGTCGTTCTTCGATATGTTTGGCGACGTTGAGGGCTCGGGCTTTGAGGTGAGCGTGCCCGATCCGGATGGCCAGGAGTGGGACCGCCACCTTAAGCTGAGCCAGGAGAAGGAGGTTCTGGGCATCTATGTCTCGGACCACCCGCTGCGCCCGTTTGAGTATGCGCTAGCCAAGGCACGCGACTTCTCGTTCTCGCAGATCGATACCGGCTACGAGGTGCAAAACCCCACGGGCGGTACCATCAACCAGGAGATTCCCGAGGGCAAGGCGCTGTGGTGGGCCGGCATGGTCTCGAGCGTGTCCAAGCGCGTGACCAAAAACGGCGACCCCATGGGCATCGTGCAGCTCGAGGACATGGAAGGCGAGGCCACGGTCGTGGTGTTCCCCAAGACCTACAAGGAGGCCGAGGGGTACCTGTACGGCGAGGTCGATCCCGAGACCGGCGCGCAGCTGTCCGACGCGTTTGTGCGCATTAAGGGCAAGCTCGAGCGCTCGGACCGCGGCGACCAGATCATCGCGCAGGAGATTGTGCCGCTGGAGCTTAGCGAGGAGAAAAACAAGCCCAAGGTCTTTGAGGTCATGGTGCCCAACAGCCGATTTAGCCAGGGCAATATGGCGCGCCTGGCCACGGTGCTCACCACCAACCCGGGCGGCGACCGCGTGGAGATCTTTATTGAGCAAGTCGACGGGCGCGTGCTGCGTGCTGAGGTGCCGGCCAAGGTCAATGCACGCTCGATTCCGCTGCTGGCAGAGGCAAAGGCCATCGTCGGCAACCAAGGCCGCGTGACGGTTATCTAAGCTACCCCGGGTGAGATTGGAGGAAGTGATGGCGCAGGGGACGTTTGTGCAGGCGCTCCGGAAAGAGGCGGCGTTGAGCGGCACCTTTATGAAGGGGCGTTCGCTCATGCTCAACGGCGCCGTGCTGTCGATCGAGGACAGCGGCTCGCGCTTCTCCAAAAACGTGACGGTTGAGGGCTCGGTGCGCGGTTCGCGCGGCGACCTGTACAAGACGCACGTGGCGCTCGACATGGACGAGCACGAGGTGATCGACTATGACTGCGATTGCCCCGCTGCCTATCGCTACCCCGGTATGTGCAAGCACGCCATTGCCACGGCTCTGGCGTATTTGGATGCCAGCGGCGCCGAGCCCGTCGAAGGTTTGCGCACGCCGGTCCGCACGTTTGCGGCTCAGCCCAAACAGTCCGCGCGTCCCGCGCCTACAACGCCCACGGTCAACCCCAA
>DXLV01000014.1:21030-36169 GCA_019414545.1 Collinsella sp.
TCCCAGCACCTGTCCCCACGAGTCCCAGCCTCATGGCGGCGCTCTCCGATCTTTCGGACGCGCGCATGGATGAGCTGGCGAGCATGCGCCGCAAGCTTGCCGGTGCCGTTGGTCCCGACGCCCCCAAAGCGGCGTTGGAGCCCTCGTTGGTGCCGTACTACAATCCGCTGTTCGCCGACCGCTTTAGCTGGGCGCTCGAGTTCCGCATTCGCTGCGGTTCGGTGTCCTACGTGGTCAAGGATATCGACGGCATGGCCGATGCCTACGTGCGCGGCGGCACGTTCTCCTATGGCAAGAAGCTCACGTTTGTCCATTCACCTGAGGCCTTTGACGAAACATCGGCAAAGCTGCTCAACCTTGTTGTGACGACAGTTGCCTATCTCGATGACATCACAAGCTCGCGTTCGGCGTCGTACGACTTTGCCCGCAGCGGTTTTGTTGCCGAGCGTCAGTTGCCGCTGTCCGAGCATAGCATCGTATATGTGCTGGACCTGCTGCGCGGCCAGACCATCTCCTTTGAGCCCGCCTGGTCGCGGGGGATGACGACGCATCGCACCTACGACGTGGCGGTTGAGCTGTCTCCGCAAGGGGAGGACGAGGCATCCGCTAAGCGCCCACCGCTGCTTGCCGCCAAAATCGCGCCGGCGGCTGGTGGTAGCTACGATCTGCGCCTGCCGGCCGATGCATACTGCTTTGCTTCGGGCGACGTAGCTTATCTGGTCGACACCCGCCGTGCGCGCCGCACCGATGTAGCGTTTGCCCAGCATGCGGCGCCGTTCCTATCGCGCTTGCTGCCCTGTCGCACGCCAGTCCATATCGCTGCCGACCAGGTGGGGGAGTTCTGTCGTATGGCTCTGCCCATTTTGCGCGACTATACCGACCTTACCGCGCCCGCTGCGCTCGATACCGTGGCGCCCGAGCCGAGCTTTGCTATGGCAATCGGCGTCGACGATGGGCTCGTGACCTGCAAAATTACGGTTACCTACGGCGACTGGTCGGCAGACCTCTTTAGTCTGGGCGCTCCGGGCAGCCCCTTCGAAGAGCAGCGCCCGGGCGTGCCGCCCCGCGACGAGGTGGCGGAGTTTCGCGTTATGGACACGGCGGCCCTGTACTTCGATTTCTACGAGGGCGGTCTGGCGTTTGAGGAGCGCGATGACGAGAGCTTGTTCTGCCTGCTGACCGAGGGCCTGTCCGCCCTGTCCGAACTGGGTGAGGTCATGCTCAGCGACCGTCTGCGCCAGATCTCGGTCCGCCCCGCGCCCAAGCTCTCGGTTCGTGCGACCGTTAAGAGCAATCTGCTCGATGTCGAGCTGGGCGCGAGCGGGCTTTCGGCCGCGGACCTTGCCGTCTATCTCGATTCGTACAAGCGCCATCAAACGTTTGCGCGCCTTACGTCCGGCGACATCATTCGCCTGGACGAGGGGGCGCGCGCCGCGTTTGGCCTTGCCGAGGACCTGGGTGTCGATGCCGTCGACCTGCTCGACGGCGTGTCGCTTCCCGCGTCGAGCACCCTGTTCGTCGACAGCATGCTCGCGCGCACGCCGGCGCTCGAGGCCGATCGCGACGCTGCGTTCCGCCGTACCGTCGAGCGCCTGGACACGCTCGGCAAGATGGACTTTACGGTGCCGGCATCGCTCAAGGCAACGATGCGCGGCTACCAGGTCGACGGATACCAGTGGCTCGGCTCGCTCGAACACCTGGGCCTTGGCGGCATCTTGGCCGACGACATGGGCCTGGGCAAAACGCTCCAGATGATTGCGCATATTCTGGCGCGCGTGGAGGCGGGGGACACCAAGCCCACGCTCGTGGTATGCCCCGCGTCGCTCGTGTACAACTGGACCGCCGAGCTGGAGCGCTTTGCCCCGTCGCTCGATGTGTGCGCCATCGTGGGTGCCAAGGCGCAGCGCCGCGTGCAGATAGCCGGCGCTGACGAGCATAACGTGGTCGTGACGTCGTATGACCTCATGCGCCGCGATATCGACGAGTATGCCGAGCAGGACTTTGCCCGTGTGGTGCTCGACGAGGCCCAGTACATTAAAAACCCGCTCACGCAGGTGGCGCGCGCCGCAAAGCGCCTGCCTGCCGGCGTGCGCTTTGCCCTGACGGGCACGCCCATCGAAAACCGCCTATCCGAGCTCTGGAGCATCTTCGACTTTTTAATACCGGGCCTGCTCGGCACGCGCGAGTCGTTTGCCAAGCGCTTCGAAAGCCCGGTCGAGCATGCCGAGGGCGACAGTGCCGCTCGCCTGCAGGCGCTCGTGTCGCCGTTTGTGCTGCGCCGTGTCAAGGAGGACGTGGTGGCCGACCTGCCCGAGAAGATCGAGGATACGGTCATGGCGCAGCTCACCGGCGAGCAGCGCAAGCTCTACCTGGCCAACCAGGACCGCATCGCCCAGCAGGTGCAGCACCGCGAGTCATCCGAGTTTAAGAAAGACAAGCTCAAGGTGCTCGCTGAGCTCACCAAGCTGCGCCAGATCTGCTGCGACCCGCGTCTACACTACGAGGATTACAAGGCGGGGAGCGCCAAACTCGATACGTGCATGGAGCTCGTGCACGGCGCACTCGACGGCGGACATCGCATCCTGTTGTTCAGCCAGTTTACGGGTATGCTCGATATCATCGGCAAGCGCTTGGCCAAGGAGGACATCGCCTTCCTTAAGCTCACGGGCGCTTCGTCTAAGGAGAGCCGCGCCAAGATGGTCGCGCAGTTCCAAGCGGGCGAGGTTCCAGTCTTTTTGATTTCGCTCAAGGCGGGCGGCGTGGGCCTTAACCTGACGGCGGCCGACGTGGTCATCCACTACGACCCGTGGTGGAACGTGGCGGCGCAGGACCAAGCGACCGACCGTGCGCATCGTATTGGCCAGCAACATACCGTGACCGTGTACAAGCTCATCGCCAAGGACACGATTGAGGAACGCATTATGCAGATGCAGGAGTCCAAGCGCGACCTGGTCAACAGCGTGCTCGGCGGCGACGGCATCTCGTCGGCGCTGTTTACCCGCGAGGATGTTCTGGCGCTGCTCGGCGGCGACGGGCGCTAACCCGCTCGGGTGGGGCCGTCAGGGCGGATGGCACACGCTGTCCCATCGTCCCCGCCCGTTATGTGTTCATTTGCAATGCCGTGGATGGTTTGTCTGCCTTTGGGCATAAGAACCATCAAGAACATTGGCACATTAGCAAAGGAGAACATCATGGCGAAATTCTTTAAGGACCCCGACGGCAAGCTCATCGCCGCCCTTGGCGACGACGTTGCGACCCCTGCCGGTTGCACGGAACTGACTGCAAACACTGAGGACGCGGCGCACGAGAAGCACGTGCCTGTTGTCGAGACCGAGCGTGACGGTCACGTGATTCGCGCACGCGTTGGCTCGGTCGAGCACCCCAGCCTGCCCGAGCACTACATCGAGTGGATCGCCCTTGAGGCCGAGGGCCGTGTGGAGGTCCATTACCTCCAGCCCGGCATGAAGCCCGCGACGTTTTTTGCCGGCGGCTCCAAGACCGGCACCGTCTATGCCTATTGCAACCTGCATGGGCTGTGGTCCGCGACGTTCTAGGAGCGCGTCCCCGCTCGGGGTATCATAGCTAGCATATGCACATGCGAGCGCCGACTGCATCATGCGGCCGGCGCTTTTACTACGACAACGATGGTTTACGACGGAAAGGGCTGAGCCATGAAGCTCGCACTTGCACAGATCGATATGCGCCTGGGTGATATTGAGGGTATCTGCGGTCGCATCGAGGACCAGGCGCGCCTGGCCCACGAGCGCGGTGCGCGCGTGCTGTGCGTGCCGGCTCCGCTCTTTATGGGGGCCCTGCCCGGCGGCCTGGTGGGCGCTGCCGACTTTGAGCACGACATGCTTGCCGGCTTGACCGGCGTCGCCGAGCGTATCCAAGAGCTCGATATGATCTGCATCGTGCCCGCGGCGGTTTCGTTTGAGGGCCAGCCCCTGCTCGACTACATGATGCTCAAGGACGGCCATGTGGTGCCGGCCCGTTCGAGCATTGCCCTGCAGCGTGGCGAGAACAACGACGCGCGTTGGGCGCCGCCGGTGTTCGACGTGGACGGCGTGCGCATCGCCGTGATCTTCGACTTGGACCGCGAGCTCGAGATGCTGCCGACCGGCGTCGACCTCATTGCGTATTTCCAGTTCAACGCATTCGATATGACCGACCGCGAGACCGCCGCGATCGCCGCCGTGCGCAGCGGAGCCTACCGCAAGATCGCCTCCAAGCGCAGCGTGTGGTTTGCCTGCATGGCGCCGGTTGGTGCGTACGACGAGTCGGTGTATACCGGTGGCTCGTTTGTGCTCGACGACTGCGGTCGCGTGGTGGCCCAAGCACCATGTTTTGAAGAGAGCCTACTGGTTCAGGAGATTCAGCGCGGTGTGATGCTCGATGCCTTGGAGGACCACGAGCTGCCCGAGTTTCGTTCCGAGGAGTGGTTGTGGCGGGCGCTGGTGCTCGCCGTTCGCGATAATGCCCGCGCCCGCGGTACGTCGCGCGCCGTGGTGGCGCTCGAGGGCGATCTGCCGTCGTCCCTGCTGGCGGCGCTTGCCGTTGACGCCCTGGGTCCGCGTAATGTGGTCGGCCTGGTGCTGGGACGCAACCGCATCTTTACGCCGGCGCAGGAGGAGGCCGAGGCTGCTCGCTGTGCCGCCGTCCGCGCGATTGCCGAGCGCCTACATATTCGCACGGTTGAGCGCGATGCGTCGGATGCCGCGCGTGTGCTCGACCGCGATGTGTCGGCGGGCGACGCCGAGCGCCTGCGCTCTCGCACGCTGGGTCTCATGCTGGAGGACACGGCGCTCGAGCTGGGTGCGATGGCTCTGAGCCCGCTTTCCAAGACCGAGTACGCGTTGGCGGCACCGGCACTTTGCGGTGGCTACCAGGGCGATTACGCGCCCTTTGGCGACGTATACCTGTCGACGCTCGAGTTTGTGGCGCGCGTACGCAACCGTACGTCTGCCGTGGTGCCGCAGGAACTCGTGACGCTCAACGCGGTGGAGGATTGCATGGAGCGCGTGCTGGCGCAAGCGCTCTCGACGCTTGACGGTCCGGTCGACATGCTCGACCGCGCGGCGCAGCTGCTCGGCGGGCTTGAGCCGGGCGAGGTCGATGGCACGCTCGAGGCGCACGTGGACCGCAACCGTCCCTTCGACGACATCCCAATGGCCGCCGGCAAGCCCGAGGCATGTTCGTTGCTGCTGATGCTCGTGCGCCAGGGAGAGACGGCTCGCCGCCAGCTGCCGACGGCGCCGATCGTCTCGGCCCGTTCATTTGCCGAGCGTGCCTGGCCGTATATGCTTGCGTGGTCCGATCTTGGCCTGAGCGGTAAAGAGCGCATGACGGTCGATTCGTTGGCGCGCGCCGAGGTGCGCCGCTTTGCCGACGAGGATACAAGCGATCGCATGCGTGGTGAGATGATGGGCATTTTGGGCGAGCTACTGGGTATTTCGCCCGAGCAGATGGAGGAGCTGCGCTCCGAGGACGGCCAGCGCCGCCTGCACGAGGGCATGAAGAAGTTTGAGGGCGAGGTCCAGGACGCCATCGATAAGATGATGGGCGGCCAGGGTGGCCCGCAGGGTGGACCCCAGGGCACACCGATGCCGCACCCGCCGGTTGATCCGAGGCAGTTCCCATTCTTCAGCCAAAACTAACATATGGGTTGGGATTCGCTCCCAACCCCGATACTTCAACTAAGCGTCTTGACCCCGTTGTGTTATTCTAGAACAGACGTTCGTGAATGATGCGCGGGGCCTTGCCTTGTGCTTGGCAAAAGACGAGGGGAGGTTGGCTTGGTTATCTTGGGCATTGACCCCGGTTTGGCCCACACGGGTTGGGGGATTATCGAGGAGCGGCGCGGTGAGGTTCGCTGCCGTGCCTACGGTTGTATCGAGACCAGCGCGGGCAGTCCGCTCGCGGTGCGCCTGTCGCATATCGCCCGTGACCTCAAGGGCGTTGTCGAACGCTATCGACCCGATACCGCTGCTATCGAGAGCATTTACTTTGGCGCCAACGTTCGCTCGGCCATCCCTACGGCGCATGCCCGCGGCGCCGCGCTCGTGGCGCTTTCGGAATGCGCGCTCGAGATTGGCGAGTACACGCCTATGCAGATTAAGCAGGCGGTTGTGGGCACCGGCGCCGCGGACAAACGGCAGGTCGCGTATATGGTTCGTACGCTCACGCAGCTCGATCACGACCCGCATCCCGACCATGCCGCCGATGCCCTGGCCTGCGCCATCTGCCACGTTAACCTCAGCCGCACCCGGGCGCTTACCGGCGGCGAGTTCTATCAACAGAGAGGAACCGGATACTGATGATCTCCCAGCTCCATGGAACGCTTGTCGAGGCCACGATGAGCTCGGCCGTTGTCGATGTATCGGGCGTGGGCTTTAAGCTCGGTATTTCGGGCAGCACTGCGGCCACGTTGCCGACGCCTGGCGGCGAGGTTCGCCTCTACACGCGCATGCAGGTGCGTGAGGACGCCATGACGCTCTTTGGTTTTGCCTCCAAGGACGAGCGCACGATGTTCGATCGGCTCGTGTCCGTGTCGGGTGTCGGTCCGCGCCTGGCGCTTGCCGTGCTCTCCACCTATACCGTGGGGCAGCTGTATTCCCTGGTGATGGCCGAGGACGACAAGGGCATGGCCAAGGTTCCCGGCGTGGGTAAAAAGACCGCGCAGCGTCTGATCTTGGAGCTCAAGAGTACCTTTGCCAAGGACAAGGGTTTTGTTCCGGTCGACGTGATTCCCGGCCAGGTTGCGATGCCGGTTCCCGCCGCTGCTCCTTCGGCGGTCGATGACGCCCGTGCGGCGCTCCTCTCCATGGGCTTTAGTCCGCAGGAGACCGAGGTTGCCCTGAGCGGGTATGATGGGCAGGATATGCGTGTCGAGGATCTGCTCGGCGCGGCGCTTAGGCGACTCGGAATGGATGCGTGATGTGGGAAGCCGATGACTCTCAGGACCTGTGGGCGACGCCCGGCAACTCGCCGGCGGCATCCATGGCGCACGGTGAGCGCATGGTGGGCTCGGAGCTGACGCCCGAGGACCTCGATGTCGACCGCACCTTGCGCCCCCAGCGCCTGGACGACTACTGCGGTCAGGAGCATATCAAACAGAGCCTGCGCGTGCTCATCGAGGCGGCGCAGAGTCGTGGCGAGACGCTCGACCACGTGATCTTCTCGGGCCCTCCGGGTCTGGGCAAGACCACGCTGGCTACGGTTATCGCCAACGAGCTGGGCGCTCAGATCAAGACGACGAGCGGCCCGGCTATTGCGCGTACCGGCGACCTGGCGGCCATCCTGACTAACTTGCAGCCGGGTGACGTGCTGTTTATCGATGAGATTCACCGTCTGAACCGTTCGGTCGAGGAAGTTCTGTATCCCGCTATGGAGGACTTTGCGCTCGATATCGTGATCGGCAAGGGTCCGGCGGCGCGTTCGATTCGCCTGGATATTCCCAAGTTTACGCTGGTGGCGGCAACGACTCGCTCGGGCATGTTGACCGGCCCGCTACGCGACCGTTTTGGCATTTCGTATCGCCTGGATTACTACACCGTTGAGGAGCTCGCCCAGATTGTCACGCGCTCGGCGACCATCCTGGGTGTGACAATCGACCATCCCAGCGCGCTCGAGATCGGCTCGCGCTCGCGTGGTACGCCGCGTCTCGCCAACCGTCTGCTCAAACGCGTGCGCGACTATGCGCAGGTGCGCGGCAACGGTCCCATCGAGCTCGATATCTGCCGTCAGGCGCTCGAGTTCTTTGAGATCGATGAGCTTGGTCTGGACTGGATGGATATCCGCATCTTGGAGACGCTTGCCAAGACGTTCTCCGGCCGTGCCGTGGGCCTGACGACACTTGCCAGCGCGGTGGGCGAGGACCCGGGAACGCTCGAGGATGTCTATGAGCCTTATCTGCTGCAGTGCGGCTTGATGATTCGCACGCCCCAGGGCCGCCAGGCAACGCTTCGCACCTTTGAGCACCTGGGGATTGAACCTACCGTTTAGGGCGCTTTGTTTTGGCGGGCTGTTGGGCTATCGCTGGGCATCGGGTAAACATATCGCCGTTCATCGGTTATGGGTGTTTTACTATTGCGCGCCCGTGCTATGCTGAATTGGTCTTTTTCTCATCCGGTAACGAAAGGACCGTCCATGCCTACTGACATCGAAATCGCACGTTCCGTCACACCGCTGCCCATTACCGAGGTGGCCAAGAACGCCGGTGTCGACGTAAAGCACCTGATTCCGTACGGCTTCGACAAGGCTAAGGTCGACTACTCTCTGCTCAACGAGCCGACCGATCACCAGGCCAAGCTCGTCCTCGTGACCGCCATCAACCCCACGCCTGCGGGCGAGGGTAAGACCACCACGACCATCGGTCTGGCCGATGGCCTGCGCCGTCGCGGCGTCAAGAGTGCTGTGGCCCTGCGTGAGCCTTCGCTCGGTCCCGTCTTTGGCGTCAAGGGCGGTGCCGCCGGCGGCGGCTGGGCGCAGGTCATCCCCATGGAGGACATCAACCTGCACTTTACCGGTGACTTCCACGCTATCGGTGCCGCTAACAACCTGCTGGCAGCCATGCTCGACAACCATATTCAGCAGGGCAACCAGCTCGGCATCGACGTTAAGCGCATCACCTGGAAGCGCGTCGTCGACATGAACGACCGTCAGCTGCGCCATGTTATCGACGGCATTGGCGGCAAGGCCCAGGGAGTGCCGCGCGAGGACGGCTTCGATATCACCGTTGCCTCCGAGGTCATGGCAATCCTGTGCCTGTCCACGAGCATCAATGACCTCAAGGAGCGCTTGGGCGAGATCGTTGTCGGCTACAGCTATGCCGGCGAGCCCGTCCGCGCACGCGACCTTAAGGCCCAGGGAGCTATGGCCGCACTGCTCAAGGATGCGCTCAAGCCCAATCTGGTGCAGACGCTCGAGGGTACGCCCGCGTTTGTCCACGGCGGTCCCTTCGCCAATATCGCCCACGGCTGCAACTCCATCATGGCCACGCGTATGGCTATGCGTTTTGGCGATGTCGCCATTACCGAGGCCGGCTTTGGTGCCGATCTGGGTGCCGAGAAGTTCCTCGACATCAAGTGCCGCATGACGGGCGTTCGCCCCAGCGCCGTCGTGGTCGTCGCGACTGCTCGTGCGCTGAAGTACAACGGTGGCGTCGCCAAGGCCGACCTCAACGAGGAGAACCTCGAGGCACTCAAGGCCGGCATGCCCAACCTGCTGCGTCACGTCGACAACATCCAGAACGTTTATGGTCTGCCCTGCGTGGTCGCCATCAACCGCTTCCCGACGGACACCGAGGCTGAGCTTGCGCTCATCGAGTCCGAGTGCCAGAAGCTCGGCGTCAACGTTAAGCTTTCCGAGGTCTGGGCCAAGGGCGGCGAGGGCGCGCTCGAGCTGGCCGATGAGGTCATGCGTCTGATTGAGCAGCCGAGCGAGCTCAAGTTTGCCTATGAGGACGGCGCCGATGTGGCTGACGCCCTCGAGGCCGTCGCCACCAAGGTTTACCGCGCCGACGGCGTCGACTTTACGCCGGCTGCCAAGCGTCAGCTTGCCGAGCTGCGCGAGAACGGCTTTGGCAACCTGCCGGTGTGCGTCGCCAAGACGCAGTACAGCTTTAGCGACAACGCCAAGGCCCTGGGCGCTCCCGAGAACTTCCGCATCACGGTGCGCGAGCTCAAGGTTTCCGCCGGTGCCCACTTTGTGGTCGCACTGACCGGCAGTGTTCTGACCATGCCGGGCCTGCCCAAGGTCCCCGCGGCTGAGAACATCGACGTCGACAACGACGGCAACATCACCGGCCTGTTCTAAGCTTGTTGCCCATAGCTGCTTGCCCGCCCCGTCGTGCCTACCAAGGCCCGGCGGGGCTTTTGTTTTCTAGCCGCGCTTGTCTTGTAGATATGGACGGGCTCTGCCCATCATAGGCTTTTGCGCGGGTAGAATGCATGGATAACTTGAGGCTCACGCGCGACGGAAAGGAATCGTTGCATGGATCAGGACAAGACAACCGTGATGGGCGGCTACGGTTCCGCGCAGGCTGGCGATAGCGCCGATGCGACCCGCGTTGTTCCCAACCCCGGTTATACCGACCCCGCCGCGACGCAGCCTTCTGCCGAGCCCACCCGGGTTATGGGCTATGGCGACACGGCGCAGGATTCTTACGCTGCATCTTCGCAAGGCCCCTATGGCAATGCAGCTCCGGACCCGTTTGATTACGCGCCGCAGGATTCTTATGCCGCCTCGACGCCGAATCCCTATGATGACCTGCCACAAAATCCCATTCCGCAGCCTCAGCAGACGACGTATATGCCTCGCACGGCGCAGTCTCGCCACGAGTCGCGCGAGCCGTATCGCGAGTACCCCAAGTCGATTCCGCAATATGGCGAGGACGAGGAGAAGAAGCCGTCGCGTTCGTCGAGCGTGATCAAGAAGATCCTCATCGTGCTGGCGATCTTCTTTGCGCTGTCGGTTGTGTTTGCCATTGTGTCGGGCATGCTCAACAAACGAGGGAGTTCAACGGCCGATACCGCTGCCGAGCAAACCGAGTCCGCCTCGTCTAGCACCGTCGATCTGAGCGATATCCCGGGGCAGTACTGGTCCAACGCCAAGAAACTTCTCAAGTCGCGCGGCGCCAATCTTTCGAATGCCGTGGTCCTGACTGATGATGGCTCAACGCCCGTCATCGATGCCAACTGGGTCGTTACTTCTGCTTACTATAACGACAGCGGCAACCTCGAAATTCAACTCACGCACAAGAACAGCTCGGGCAACTCGCCCGACGGCCAAAGCGGTACCGACAGCTCGAGTTCCAATACGCTGGAGGACTTGAGCAACAAGGCACAGGAGCTTGGGGATAAGGCCCAAGAGCTGGGCGACACGGCCCAGAACCTGGGCGACACCGCTCAGAACTTGGGCGGCATGGCGACGGATGCCTGGAACGCTCTGCAAAACGGCATCTCGGGCGCTCAGGGAAACTAGCTGTTAAGCGGGCTACAGCTGCTCGGCCGGACGGTCGGGCGAGCTAAAGCCCGAGTCAAACGTAACGACGCATGAGGCATTGGGTCGGCGCTCGTGCACGATGCGCGTGACGAGCTCCAGCAGCTCCTCGTCGGATATGTCAAAGCCGTCGGGACGCACAAGGTCAAACGAAACGAACCCGTCGTGCTCGTGCAGGTCGTGGATGGAGAGCGCGGGGTCGATCTGCATGATGCCGCGCTTGACCCAGCCGCGCAGGTCGTCGCCGGTGGTGGCGATGGGGTCACAGTGCAACGTGATGCCGATGCCCATCTGGCGCTTGATGTCGTGCTCGATGGTGTCCAAAATCTCGTGGTGCTCAAATGCGTCGCCCTCGCCGGGCATCTCCACGTGGGCGCTGGCAAACTGACGACCGGGGCCGTAGTCGTGCACCATCAGGTCGTGTGTGCCCAAGACCTGCGGATAGGACATGATCTTGTCGCGGATTGCCTGAACGAGCTTGGGGTCGGGCGCTTGTCCCAGCAACGGGCTGATGGCGTCGCGCACTAGACCCATGCCGCTGATGCAGATGAAGATGCCCACACCCAGGCCTGCCCAGCCATCGAGGTCAAAGCCGGTCGTCTGCGAAATAAGCGCCGCCATCAAGACCGAACCCGAGGTGATGACGTCGTTTTTGGAGTCCTGTGCTGTGGCAATGAGTGTTTCGGAATCGATACGGTTGCCCAGCGCGCGGTTGAATGCGGCCATCCAGAGCTTAACGAGCATGGATGTAGCCAGTGCCGCAAGGGAAACGAGCGTGTAAGCGGTGGGGGAAGGCTTGATGATCTTGGTGACCGACTCGAGGATCAGGTTGATGCCGACGGCGCAAACCAGGACGGCGACAAACAAGCCGGCGAGGTACTCGTAGCGGCCGTGGCCATAGGGGTGGCCTTCGTCTGCCGGGCGGCTGGCGAGGCGGAACCCGAGCAGGCTCACGATGTTGCTCGAGGCATCGGAGAGGTTGTTGAAAGCGTCGGCGATGAGGGAGACGGAGCCAGCGAGCAGGCCCGCGATGCCCTTGGCCAGGCACAAGGTGATGTTGAGGCCAATGCAGATGAGGCTTGCGGCGAAGCCCGCGTTGGTGCGGCGGGAGGTATCGACCGGCTCGCCCTCGCTGCCGGGAACAAGCGTATGTACCAGCCGATTTACAAATAGCATAGCGGTCGTCCTCACAATCATGTTTAAGGGGATAGTGTAGCTCGCGCGGGGGCGCCGTGCACCGATGCTCAGAAAATGCAGCAATAGTCTGCCGGTGCTAACGAGCGAGCCTTCTCGTCTGCCTGGGTGCTCGATTTTGGGCCACATGGGTATGGGCACGTGCTTACCTGCCCGACATACTTAATGTCGACAGCCCCAGTGCAAAGGAGGACGTATTCATGGACGAGATGTTTGCCATTAAATGCCAAAACTGCGGCGGCCCTATGTACTCACACCAGGCTAAACGCAGCTTTGAGTGCGCCTATTGCGGCACGGTCGTTCCGTGGCAGGCCGATGCGGGGGAGCCCAAGAGCGCCCTGGGCATTCGCCATACGCCACTGACGGTTGTCGATGGGCTGCTTAAGCTCACGCATGTGTCGCAGCTCGAGCGCCCGGTGGACCCCGACTGGTATTTCTTTAATGAGCACTGGTGCAATCAGTCGGTTCTGGAGCATCTGCTGTGGGAAGACCGCGGCACGGCCCAGGAGTTCCAAGAGGCCACGCACGTGAGCATCCCCTGTCCCTTCTGCGGAGCGTCCTTTGAGGGCGAGTCGACCCAGCGCGTGTTTGAGTGCCCGTCCTGCGGCAATAAGATCGGTGTCGCCGACCTGCTCAAGCCGGGGACGTTTAGCAAGCGCCTGACCATGGGCGTTGGTGCGGAATATGTGCCCGAGCAGGGTATTCCCTGCGAGATAACGCCGCAGCAGGCGCGCGCCAATGCGCTTGAGCTGGTGCGCCGATATCCAGACGCCTTTGCCGGTCACGATGTGGAAGACGCGATTCAAAACGACATGATGCTCTTCTACTTCCCCATGGCGCTCGCGGACCTGCGCATGATGGCGTCCTTCCCGGGCAAGGGCCTGAGCAAGGAGACCCTGGTGTACTACGAGGTGCTCGACTGGGCATATCCCAGGGCAAACTACCTGGACGTTCGCCTTATGGGCATTCTGGAGCCATGGGACTTTGCCAAGGTTGGGTCGTTCGACCCGGCCATGCAGGAAGGCGACTTCCGCGTTGTCTCCGTCGATGCGTCCACCAAGGACCAGGTGGTCATTGACAAGCTGGCGCTCGACATTGTTGGCAACGATGCCGAGACTTTCCTGGGGCTCAATAAAAAGAGCATCCGCACCTGGGCGCGCAAGGCCCGCAAGCACAAGGACGGCCTGGTTATGGTGCCGGTCTACTTTGTCGATCGTCCCGCGTCGGATGGACGTAATGGCGAGCAGGTGCGCATTGCCGTGAACGGCCAGACGGGCCGTGCGGCGGCGGTGGTGTTTAGCGACAAGCGCGAGACGCATATTGTGGCGCCGCTCAATCCGAGCCTGCATCTGTCCGGTGAGAGCACCGTACACGCCACACCCGTCGAGGTCAAATATGTAAAATCGCCGTTCCTATACCAGATCGTGCGCCGTGGAGACGGCGAGCAACCGCGCCAGGTTGCAGCCGCCGTCGAGGGTTCCTACCGAGAGGAGAAGCCCAAACGCAAGGGCTTGTTCGCTGCGATCTTTGGTAAGTAGGGGAGTGGTGCCGGTTGGCTCGCGAGAGTGCGCAACATCCCGCCCGTGATGGCAGATGTAAATAAACGGTGGAACGGCTGTAAAAGAGTCTTGCCACTGGGTAAAATCAGGAGGTGCCGCGGAACCCGCTCCTCAGCTACTCAAACTTCGGAGACGCGGGCAACGCAGGTATTATCGTCAAAAGGGTCGGTTGCAGCCGGCCCTTTTCATGACTCCCTTCGCTATCCGTTACTGCTTATATTCCCGCCAGATCGAGTAGAGGTTCCGGGCAATGCCGGTTACACACATCGAGAGGGTGTCCTAAAACAAACACCGTTCTATCAGCTCTCTACTGCGCAGGGTGTTGATCCACTCCTGCGGAATTGCGCCGATACCGTAGGCCGTGCCGGCGAGGGCGCCTGCGACGGCTGCGGTGGTGTCGGTGTCGTCGCCTAGGTTGACGGCGGCAAGCACGCAATCTTCGTAACTGTTGGTGTTGACAAAGCACCAGGTAGCGGCTTTAAGCGTGTCGCGCACGAAACCGCCGGACCTGATTTCGTGGTCGGGCGCGCTTTTCAGCTGCAGCGCCCACGAGGGGAGTGCGCCGTTCAGCACGTCTCTCATCAGCTCGACAAATATGACGCATGCATCGGTCGACGTTCTGTGGGCGTGCGTAATCGCGGAGACCTTGCTGACCTCTTCGTCTGTCGCATCGGTGAACGCCAGGGGAGCGATGCGCATGAGCGATCCGTTGCCGTTGTCGCGCTCGCTGGAGCCTCATTGCTACCCTTGCGTTTCGCCATTGGTCGCTTCGTTGATGGCGCGGTACTCGGCACTCAGCTCGCGCGCCAGCTCTTCCTTGCTTGGAAGATACGGCAGGTATTTGGCGGCAAACACTTGGTCGTTGTCTTCGGGCAGCGTGTACTCGACGAGCGAATTGCTTTTGTCCGCGCAGAGCACGATGCCTATGGGCGGATTGTCGCCTTCGTTCATGAGCTCACGCGTGTAGTAGTTCACATACATTTGCATCTGGCCCAGGTCCTGATGCGTAAGGTCATCGGTCTTAAGGTCGATGAGCACGAAGCAGCGCATCAGATAGTTGTAAAACACAAGGTCAATATAGAAATGGCGCCCATCAAAGGTGATGCGCTTTTGGCGCGCCTCGAAAGCGAAACCACGGCCAAGCTCCAGCAGGAACTTCTGAAGATGCGTGATGAGCGCCTGCTCTAGATCGCTCTCGCGAAACGCGGCATCGTCCGAGAAACCTAAAAACTCCAGCACATATGGGTCGCGGATGATATCCTCGGGACGACGAGCCGGGGTGCTCTTTTGGATTTCCTGGGTGACAGCCTCCTTGTCTTTGCTGGCAAGTAGGCGCTCGCGGAACATAGTGTTAATCTGGCGTTCGAGCTGGCGCGTGCTCCAGC
>DXLV01000014.1:36179-43376 GCA_019414545.1 Collinsella sp.
AGTCGGCGCATTCGTTCATGTACCAGGTGCGAGCTTCGGGGTCAGGAATGCGTATTAACCTGCGGTAATGTGTCCAGCTCAATTCGGGACGCAGTGAGTCCCGAATTGGAAATGCAAGATAGAACTGACGCATTTTGCGCAGCTCCCTTGCTTCAAAACCCTTACCAAAATCCTTGGTAAGTCTGATTGCGAGGGCCTTGAGCAGGGCCTCTCCATACTTGGCACGCTCCTCTCCGCCCTGCTCATCAACAATGCTCTTGCCGATCTCCCAATATGCCTCAACCATCGCAAAGTTAATGGCGGTATAGGCCTTGTCGCGAGCGGCGTTGAGAATCGAGGAAACCTGCTTGTAAAAAACTTCTGGCACGATTGCCGATTCCCCGCGGTTTACCAGTTCACCCATCAATATCGCCCGACTTTCCTCTTGAGGAGTGCATCTTTATTGCATTTAGTTTAAAGCCTCGCGCTGACACGAATTGCTGCGTTGTCTGGCACCTTCGCATGGGGGCCTTGCGGTGACTAAAATGTGGCAATAGAGACAGTTTTCACGAACCCCATGGGAGTGACATGCATGGACAACAACACCTTGCTGTTTCAGGACAAGGGTTCGGGTAGGTTTAAAGACGTCAAGATCTACCCCAACCGCATCGAGGTGCTCAAGAAGGGCACTTTTGGTGGCAAGCACGCCGAAATTGTCTATCTTAAGGACATTACGGGCGTCAATAGAATCAAAGGCCGCGATGTTTTTCTGCGCAACAGGCTGTTGACTGCTTGTGTCTTTAGCCTGAGCAGTCGTGCGAAGGCCCAGGAGTTTGTTAACGCGCTGAACATGGTGATGTAGCGTATGGCGGCGTTCGGGCCAAGGTAAAAATCAGGGGGCACAGAACGGTGTCCTGCGCCCCTCGTCGAGCCGATGTGTCCAAAAGGGTCGGCTTGCCTATTCGCTGTCGTCCCCAGCGTTTTCGCGTTCGCTGGCAAGCATTGCTGCGCCGGCGACTGTCGTCGCCACGGCGGCGGCAGCGAGCCCGGCGGCGATGCCAGAGCCGTCGCCTGTGCCGGCAAGCTTTTCGCCTGAGCCCTTGCGCTTGTTGCCCTTGTCGTTCTTGTCGGCGCCGCCTGCGTTGGTGCCGTTGCCGTCGCCGGTGTCCGTAGCGCCTGCGTTGCCCGAAGCCGTCACGGTAAAGCTCGCGGCTCCGTCATTGGCAAGCTTGTAGTTCTGCGCCGCGTCGCCCAAAAGGCCTTTCGCGCGCACCCAGTACGTCCCTGCGGTAAATGCCTCGCCCTCGACCATTGCCGTGCCCGGAGCGCCGTCCGCGTCGTGCGCAAACTCGAGCTGGGCCGTGCAGGCATCGGTTTCGAGCTTGCCCTCGAGTGATGCCGCAATCTTGGCGCGCACGTCTTCGCCGGCCTTAAGGCCTTCGAGCCCCTCAAAATGGGGCGTCAACGCGCGCGGATCGATATCGATGGGCACATGACCCCGCAGCTCCGTAACGGTCTCGTTGCCCAAGGCGTCGACATCCACATATTCGATGGTAAACGCATGGCCCGAAGCCGCCACGTTGAGTACGTTGCTGCTGTCGACGAGACGGAAATGACCCTCGCCAACGGTCTTGCCATCCTGGAGTGAGGCATCGCTCAGCGAGTCGCCGTATGTCATGCGCATACGGGTCGGGAGGTAGTACGAAGCCGACTGCGTGTGCTTCGCATCGTAATTGCGCTGATAGATGCTCCGGGCCAGCGCCGCATCAACAAAGTCGGATGCGATGATGCCAATGTGCTTGAGGTAATCTGACTTTGTATCCTCGGTGCCGCTGGGATTGATGTACGGGCTCTTGTACAGATGCTCGTTGACTACTCGTGCCGAGGTAAAAGGATTGCCTCCGTGCGACAAGCCCGTGCAGCTGGTGTAGTTGATAGACCAGCAACGCTCCTGGACTTGCACCTTGGCCCTGTCATCGTCCACGACGTCCACCTTGTTGCGCGTGCGCCCGGTCGTTTCCTTCAGCGCATTATCGACCCAGCTGAGCTTGTCGGTTCCCGTGAGTTTGTACTTGTCCTGGGCGTATACCTTGGTGCAATAGGGCTCTTTGTCGCCTGTTTCCCCCGCGGCTTCAAAGCCCCGCGCGTCTTGGACGAGACACATAGTGGTGCTGTCGGAGTGAGCCTTGATCTTGTCATCCCATTCGGTAAGGTTGAGGCCCCACGTATGGCCGCTTGCGCTGTTGCCGGCGAGCCTAAATCGACGCAGCAGAACGATCTTTCCGCGCACCTCGCCCAGCGTGGGGACGTGGCTCGACGTGTAGAACAGGTTGGGGTTATCGGCCATAACCTTGGCGAAGGCCGTCGTTATGCTTTCGTCGGTAGCCTCATCGTTGCCGCGCGATACGAGCATGATGAGCGCTTCTGACAGGTTTTCGTTCAAAAACGTTTTGAAGTACCCGATGACATCGGAGAGATGCAGATAGTTCCCGTCTTTTTTGAGTAGGTAGAAAACCCCGTGGTCGATACCGGGGTCGTCGCCCTTTCCGAGTCGGATATCAAAATAGCGGATTCCCTCGAGCAACTGCGTGGGAATGTAATCCTGCTGGCATTTTACTTGCGAGGATTGGGGCTCAGTGTCGTTGTCCACGCTGCAGGTGCCCGAATCGTGCGTACCCGGGATGCTCAGCTCGTCGAGGAACTTGTTGTCGTCGACGTATTTCATCCAACATGGCCCATCGACGTAGCTGCTGTACGTGATCCAGTCGAGGCTGCTAACCGTGGCATCGTTCTTTTTCATGTCGTAACCGATAAGTTCGAGCTCCCACGGAATGCTCTTACTCTTATGGCAGATCTTATTGTTGTCCTGGTCTTTGCCGTTCGATTCTATTGCCAAGTACTTAATGTCTTTTTTCTCGGTTTCTTTCTCGACCGTGCGGTCTCGGATGATATAGGTTCCGTTTGATTGACGCTCGAACGCAAAAGCGCGGCTGGGCTTGTTGTCATACTCGCCGCCCCATACGTGGATGACCTTTCCGTCTTTGTCCGAGTCGTCGTCGACCGACCAAATGCTGTAGCCCGTCTTTTTATGCTCTTCGAAATTGAGCAAGGTGCGGATAGCATACCAGTTTGTATCGTCATTCTTGGTCGTTACGTTCTCAAGGATGAGCTTGTTGGACGTACCGTCATTAAACAGGTGGCAGACGTTGCCGCGAACGTTGCCGTCTTGGTTGACGCTTGCAGTACGAAAATAGCCCGCGGGGCGAAGGCGAATGACGAAATTACCGAGGTGCTCCGCCGGTTTGGGCGTGTCGTCTGCAAATGCCGCTCGCAGGGGAATGCCCGGTGCCGCGGTTTCTGGCAGGCTTGCAAGCGGCGACAGCGCCGCAAGACCTAAGCCCAGCGTAAATGCTCGGCGGCTGATGGCATGGTGTTCGGTCATAACTCCTCCATTCGCAGCGTGCGGTTATGCGATAGTTTTGGTCACTATACTGCCCAGATGTTTAAAGATGCTGGTTTAATTGTCTGCGCGGCGCAATAAATCGGTGGGCGGACGTGTTGAGGTGTTTGTCGTTTTCGTACTGTTGCCACATTTGGGGCGGTTCCGGCGTCCGGCACCCTCGCGTTCGCCGGCTACCGGCATAAGAAAGGGAGGGCCGGTTTACCGGCCCTCCCTGGGTACGAAGCGCTGGGGCACCGCCGCTTGTTAGCGCTGCGCCCGTGTTTCCCGTTGCGCTCGCCAGTCGCTTAGCGCTTGATCTCGATATCGTCGAGCTTGACGTCCATGGCCTCAGTCTTGGCCTTGGCGATGTCATCGGCAAATTCCAGGGACTTCATCATGGCTTCGACGGCGTCCTTGTGCTCCTCGACGTTGTCGATGCGCACGTAGACGCTGCCGCCCTCAACGTCGGTGAAGTACTCAGTCGTTACGCCGCCCGAGTGCGTGAAGTAAGCACTGCGCCAGGTCTTGCCGTTGTATTTAACGGGGTCGCTTTCGGTCCATCCGGAGTTGGCCTTCCACTTTGCCTCGTAGTCGAACAGCTCGTCGGCGTTCTTGTCGGGGTCGAAGACAGGAATGAAGCGGTCGCTCGCGTGCTCGCTTTCGGTGAACTTAAACTGGGCCCTGTCGGCCGTGTCGCCGGCAACGTCGGTAATCTCGACGCCCTCGGGGACCTCGACCTTAAACCAAATGAAGTCGGTCCTCATATCCACGGCTGACTTTTCTGCTCCGCCGCCACCGCTGCTGCCGGTAGCGCCACCGCTTCCGCCACAGCCCACCAGGGCAACCGCGGCAAAGAGGCTGATGCAGAGGGTGAGAATCGCTAAGGCCTTCTTTTTCATGGTCGTGTCCTCCTCGATCTGTAACCGCCCATGGATTACCTGCCTTTACTGTACGCGCGGGCGGCTCGCTAGGGTGGGCCATGTGTCCCATTCTGAGGGCCGGATTTGCGCCGTTAAGTGGCAATATGCGCGGGCGCAAAAGAGGGGAGGGCCGGCCGATCCGATCCTCCCCTGGCTGGGCGTCCGATCATTTAATGACTGCGCATGCGATGCTGCGTGCGAGCCCCTAATGCTTGATCTCGATGCTCGAAATCTCGACTTCGCGTGCCTCGGAAACTGCCTCTGCCATGTCATCGGGGAACTCGATGGAGTTGAGGAGCGCCTCGGCTTCTTTCTTGTGCTGGTCGAAGTTCGAGATGAGGACGTAGACGCTTCCTGGTTCAACGTCGGTAAAAAGGATGGTTGAGATGCCGCTGTTGTCTTCGTACGTTCCGACGAGCCACGTCCTGCCGTTATATTCGACGGACCCGCCATCCTCCCACTGGAACGTTCCAGTGTGCCTTTCGGCCTGCTCTGCAAAGGACTCTTCGGCCGTCATCTTCTCTTGCCAAACGGGGATGAAACGGTCGACTGTGGTGTTCTCGTTCTCGGGGAAGGTGAGCTGGACCCTGTCGGCATTCTTGCCGGTGGAGTCGCTTACGCCGACGCCCTCGGGCATCTCGACCTTAAACCAGATAAAGTCGGTCTTCTTGGCGACGGGGGCCTTTTCCTTGCTCTCGCTCTTGGCGGTGCTGCCGCTTCCGCCCGATGCGCTCCCGCCGCAGCCGACAAGGGCAAATGCGGCAAAGAGGGCGATGCAAAGGGAAAGAATCGATAGGGTCTTTTTCTTCATGGTGGCGTCCTCCTTGTCTGCCGATGACATCACGGCGCCGCATGCTGTTGGGGTACTGATTGCGCTGGCGGCGGATGTCTCTGTGTGCTGTGCGGCTTATGCCTCCGTTCATTGCTTGTGGCCGTTGCCCGGCCGTGCCCCAACGGGTTCCTTACTTATAGATATGCCCCAGCTTGTGCTGCCCGGGAGTCTCGAAAGGTGGGCCATGTGTCCCATGTTTGTGTCGCTGCCGCCTATCGTGTGCCATAGAAATCCGCGATGGCCAGGTGCGCTGACGCCCATGTGCTTATGGGCTAGACTTAGCACCATTACGTGATCGATGCGGTCGGTCGGCGGTTGCCACCCGACCGATGTATATGACTTGAAGGTGCATGTGCATGAGCCAAGAGATGATGGACAAGACCTGCCGCGGGTTTGCCGAGGCGCTGGCCGCGCGCGAGCCGGTTCCCGGCGGTGGCAGCGCGAGCGCCTTTGTGGGCGCGCTGGGCGCCTCGCTGTGCGGAATGGTTGCCCGCTACGGTGCGACCAATCCCGCGCTTGCTGATCGTGCGGATGACCTGACGCGTGCGTTTGCCCATGCTGATGAGCTGGCCCAGGAGCTTGTCGAGTTGGTTGCCGAGGACGTTCGTGCCTATGGGCAGGTGTCCGCGGCGTACGGTATTCCGCGTGACGATCCGGCTCGAGCGACCGCGATTCAGGATGCGCTGCATGTGGCCGCTATGCCGCCGTATCGCATTATGGATGCCTGCGGGCGTGCGCTGGCGCTGCTCGAGGACATGGCCGACAAGGGTTCGCGTCAGCTGCTGTCCGATGTGGCGTGCGGCGCCGTGTTCTGCCGTTCCGCTATGCAGGGCGCGAGCTTGACGCTCTTTGCCAACACCACGTCTATGAAGGACCGGGCGCGCGCCGAGGAGCTCGAGACCGCGTGCGATGAGCTGCTGGACACGTGGTTGCCGCGCGCCGATGCGCTGGCGCGCCGCGCCGCCGACGCTGCAAGGAAGAGAGGATAGCCATGGCTGAACTGCTGAAGGGCGCTCCCGTCGCCCGCGCGTTGACTGAGGAACTTGCTGCTCGCTGCGTGGCTTTGCGCGAGCGCGGCGTTGTTCCGACGTTGGCTATCGTGCGTGTGGGTGAACGCGAGGACGACCTATCCTACGAGCGCGGTGCGCTCAGGCGCTGCGAAAAGGTTGGCATTGAAGCTCGCCGCGTTTTGCTTCCCGCCGATGTTTCGCGGGACGAGCTGTTGGCGGCCATCGAGGACATCAATACCGATTCGTCTGTTCATGGCTGCCTGATGTTCCGCCCGCTGCCCGCCGGCCTTGACGAGAACGCAGCCGCCGCGGCGCTCGATCCCGCCAAGGACGTTGACTCCATGACGCCGGCTTCGCTGCTCACCACGCTTTCGGGGCGCGGCGAGGGTTTTGCTCCTTGCACGGCTGAGGCCGTGTTGGTGCTACTGGATCATTACGGCGTTGAGCTGGATGGGGCCAAGGTCGCGGTCGTTGGTCGGTCGCTGGTGATTGGCCGTCCCGTTGCCGCCATGCTTACGGCTCGCAATGCCACCGTGACGACGTGCCATACGCATACGCATGACTTGGCCGCTGAGTGCCGTGCTGCCGACATTGTGGTTGCGGCCGTTGGACGCGCGCGTACGATTGGCGTGGATGCCGTTCGCGAGGACCAGACGATCATCGATGTTGGCATTAACTGGGATGAGGACGCTGGCAAGCTGGTGGGTGACGTCGATTTTGTTGCCGCGGAGCCGGTCGTTAACGCCATCACGCCTGTGCCGGGCGGCGTGGGCGCCGTGACGACGGCGATCCTCGCCAAACACGTGATCGAAGCGGCCGAGCGCGCATCGAAATAGGCGTTTTGGGCTGTTTGAGGGGTTAGTTCTATACCCCGTGGACAAAAAATGCCAAATATGAGTAGTGTTGCCAAGATACTCACATATATTTTAGGCTAATTTGGCTCCCTAACGATATTTATTAGGTAGCGCACAGAGATGTGGTGTAAGAGGCGGGGCATGCCCCGCCTCCGCCCTT
>DXLV01000015.1 GCA_019414545.1 Collinsella sp.
TGCCGCCGATAATGCCAAGCGTCTTGCCCAGCGGCAGTTCCAGGGTCACATCGTCGACGGCGTTGGCAGCGCCCGCGCCAAACGAAAAACTCGCATGGTCAAAGCTCAGCGCAGAGACCGGAGCGGCATTGCCCGTCACGCCCGGCTTGGGCAGCGCGACCGGCTGGTTGCCCCCGTCGGTGATGCTTGGCACGCAATTGAGCACCTCGTTGATACGCGACGCACTGGCGCTCGCCTTGGTAAAGACCACGACCAGGTTGGCCACGTAGACGATGGAGGTCAGGGTCTGCGTCATGTAGTTCACAAACGCCATGACCTGACCCTGCGTGAGCTCGCCCACGTTGACCTGGATGCCGCCCACCCACAGGATGGCGCACACGCCCAGGTTCATCACGAGAAACGTGACAGGGTTGAGAATCGAGGAGAGCTTGCCCACCGCGATGGCAGTATTGGCCTGGTCATCGGCGGCTTGGGCAAAGCGCTCGCGCTCGTGGTCCTCGCGCACGAAGGCGCGAACCACGCGGGCGCCCGAAAGGCCCTCGCGGCAGATAAGCGCGATGCGGTCGAGCTTTGCCTGCAGCTGCTTGTAGTACGGGATACAGCGCGCCATGACAAACCAAAACACCAAGCCGATGGCGGGCGTGCAAATCAAAAAGATCATGCCGAGCTTAAGGTCGATGGCAAGGGCCGCGACCATGGAGCCCACGGCCATGAAGGGCCAGCGGATGAGCATGCGTACGCCCAGCGCCACAGCGAGCTGCACCTGGTTAACGTCGTTGGTGATGCGGGTAATGAGCGACGGCGTGCCAAAGCGATCAAGCTCGGCGTAGCTCAGCTTGTTGATGTGCTCGTAGAGCGCGCCGCGAATGTCGGTGCCCATGCCCTGCGAGGTCAGCGCCGCCATCTTTTGGCAGATGAGCGTAAACGAGATGCCAATCACAGCCATGGCGCCAAGTACCATGCCGTAGTGGATAACGGCGTCCACATCGTGCGCCCCAATGCCTTTATCGATCATCTGGGCAATCACCAGCGGCGTAAGCAGGTCAAAGATCACTTCAATCAACTTGCACGCAGGGCCGATCACCATATAGCGGCGAAACTTACCACCAAAACGCCTGAGCAGCTCAATCATAAAAAGGCGCTCCCTATCATCATTCACACTCAATTCGAATCATGATAGTACGGTGAGCCCAAATGAAGCGTAAACAACTCGTCATTTCTAATGGCGTTCGGTTTCCAAAGAAGCGGAGAGGCACGTGCACACCCAGCCAGTGTCGGGTCGACCACTTGGTATACTTACATTAGTGCTACCAGCCGAGCCGCCGACCCTTGAAATGAGGTGCCGAGATGAACGACATTCTCGCAAGAAGAGCAAGACGAGCAACTGTGGGCATCGCCCTTTCCGCGGCGCTTGTCGCGGGAATCGCCCCCCCGTAACGGCGATCGCGGCAGAAACCAGTTCCCCCACCGGTGCAGTTGCCTTGCAGACGGAAGATGCGGCCGCCGCAAAAGACAAAGCGTATGCAGCCATGCAGGAAGCGCTCAAAACCCTCGAGGCCGCAAAAGACGCCGCAAGTCCCGAGAAACTTGCGGTAATCGATGATGACATTGCCGCTTTTCAAGAGATCTACGACATGGTGGTGACGGAAGCCGCCAAATGGAGGAAACCCCTTCCCGCCATGCAAGCGAACGTCGATGCAGCCCAAGCCAAATACGATGAGGCCCACAACCGGACAAGCGACCTTCAGGCAGAATTAAATAAGGCAATCGACGACGGAGCTTCTAACGAAACTATTAAGCAGTTGCGAAGTGAGATCATGTCGGCAGAAAGGCGAGAAAAATCTTGTGAAGATGATCTTCACCACTGCCAACGCCGGCTCGAAAGCCAGGAAAAACAGGTTCAGTATTTCGAAAGTGAGGCAGAGGAAGCCAAAGCCCACATCGATGAGGACGTAGCCAAGCGAGATGCGCTCCTCGGCGATTTGGAAAAGGCGCAAGCGGCCTATGACGACGCCTGCAAGGCATACGAAGAGGCAAAGGCCGCGACAGACAAGGTCACCTCGCCCGAGATAACGCAACCGACCGAGACGACAAAACCCTCCAGCTCAGCGCAGCCGGCCGAAACGGCACAGCCCGCCAGCTCGACCGCGACCGGCAAATACGCTCCATCGAGCTCCACCAAGCAAGCAAATACGACCACCGGCAAGCTCGCAAACACAGGCGACACAGCGCCGAGCGCAATCACACTCGCAGGAATCGCCGCCGCAGGGTTCGGAATAGCCACCGCGGGTGTACGCCGCATCAAGAACTCAAAGTAGCTGCCAGAGCATATCGCTCCCACCAATCTACAAGCCCATAGACAAAGAGGCCCGTTTCCCCAACCAAAACCAGGGAAACGGGCCTCTTTACTTGTAAAAACAGATGGCAACGCCGCCGTCTCTTGAAGCACATCGCCACCGCGCTCCAAACAACGCCAACGAGCAGCATTCCTTAAGGGATAGATTTAATTAGGCTAACGCGCCTTTACGGGTGATTTTTGGACGAAGTGGTCCCGGTGCCGGCGGGCTGTTTGGTAGTCGAGCGATCCCGCAGGCAAAGCCGAGGACCAGCGAGACACCAAACAGCCCGCCGGCACCGGGACCGCATCGCGGCACCAAAAAAGCGCCCGTGCGCTCGATGGATTCGGATGCCCGACAGAGGCTCCTTATGGCTGCTTCCTTCCGGACCTGACCAGATTCGGAACATGTCGTCATCCGAACCCATCGAACGCGCTAGGCGCTCGGTATATCTTACCCGCTCCCGCCCGATGGGGCAAGACAGCTAATTTGGGACGGGGCTTTTTTGACTACTTTTTGACTGGCGGGTAGTCAAAAAGCCCCGTCCCAAAAAGACTACTTTTCTAGATGCGGCCGAGGTCGTAGGCTCGCGCGGCAGACTCGCCGGCGCAGATGAGGTTGGTTGCGGCTTCTTGCGGGTCGAGTGCCCGCTCCAGGTCCACGGGCTTGCGACAGATCGGCAGGACAAGGTCGATGCCCTGGTCGTACACCGCATCCAGGTTGTCGGCGCGACCGCCCACGACAGCGGCCACCGGCTTGCCATATCGATTGGCGCGGCGGGCCACACCCACCGGCGCTTTGCCGGCGGCGGATTGCTCGTCCATATTGCCCTCGCCCGTTATGACCAGGTCGACATCGCGCACGCGCTCGTCAAACCCAATCAGATCGAGCACCGTCTCCACGCCCGAACGCAGCTCCGCGCCGAGCGCCAGCAGCGCGGCACCCAGGCCGCCGGCGGCACCGGCACCGGGCACGCCGAGCACCGAGCCAAATGTCCGTGCGCCCTTGGGCGTGCGCAGCAACCCCTGAGCCCGCGCCCTAGCAATTGCCGTATCGAGCAGGCGGCCGTAGCCGACCATCCAGCCGTCGCACTTGTGAAGCGCCTCGGCGTCATCTGTCGGCAGGCCCTTCTGCCCACCGAACACCGCTAGGGCGCCTTGGCGTCCCACAAGCGGATTCTCGACATCGGAAAGCACCACGACACGCGCGCCGTTCAGCGCCCGAAGCGCTGGCGCCAAATCGATACTCACCACGTGTTTGAGACCCGCGAGACCGGGAGCGATATCGCGGCCGTGCTCATCGACAAGGCGCGCGCCCAGCGCCTGCAGCATGCCGGCGCCACCGTCGTTGGTGGCACTGCCACCCAAGCCAATATAGATTGTCTTCGCTCCGGCACGAACCGCACGGAGCATCAGTTCGCCCACGCCATAGGTCGAAGCCGCCAACGCCGCCGACTCCGCACAGGGCGAATACCCAATACCCGCCGCCTCGGCCATCTCAATAACGGCCGACTCGCGCTCGCCGTCCACCAGCATCCGGGCAGACACGCGTTCGCCCAAGGGACCTGCCACCTCGCAGGTCGAGAGCTCACCACCGCATGCGGCGATAGCATCGAGCGTTCCCTCGCCGCCATCTGCCAGTAGCAATGTGCACACCTCGGCATCGGGCCAAACGCGGCGCACGCCTTCGGCAACCGTCGCCTCCGCCTGTGCACTCGAAACGCTGCCCTTAAAGGAGTCGATCGCCAGCAGCACGCGGCGGGGCCGGCGGCACGCGGGGCCAAAGTCAACCGCCGCGCCAGCATCCTCTTCGGCACACGCGAACGCCTCGGCATGAGCGGCATGTGCCTCAAGATCGACCCCACAACCGCAGCCAGCACCATCGGTGCCACGCAGCCCACTAAAATAGCTGCTCAACACCTCACGACACTCGTCTGCCAGCACGCCGGCGGTCACGTTAAACCGATGATTCAGGCGCGAGTCGGCATTCAGATCGTATAGGGATCCCAGCGCGCCCGCCTTGGCATCAGCCGCGCCATACACGCAGCGCCCCACGCGCGCGTTGACCATAAGCCCCGCACACATGCAGCAGGGCTCGAGCGTCACGTAGACCGTACAGTCGGAAAGGCGCCAGCGACCGAGCGACCGAGCGGCAGCGCACAGGGCCGCGAACTCTGCATGCGCCGAAGGGTCCTGGTCGAGCTCGCGCCGATTGTGCGCCCTCGCGACGATCTCGCCGTCGCGCACCACTACGGCTCCGATGGGCACCTCGCCCACCGCCGCGGCGGCTCGCGCCTCCGCCAACGCCTCGCGCATGAACTTCTCGTCGATTTCGGTGATCGTCATCGTTCGCCTTCCCTGTTGCAAATTCAAAACGATGCTATCATTACGACTCACGGAGAGATGGCAGAGCGGTTGAATGCGGCGGTCTTGAAAACCGTTGAGCGCGAGAGCGTTCCGGGGGTTCGAATCCCCCTCTCTCCGCCACTTTTAGTGATGCACCGGCGTCATGGTCCGTTCAAACAGCGCATCGACCACGTCGGCCATCTCGGGTCGACGCTCAAGATCGTGGCCCGATTCCCACCATATCGTGAAAAGTCGAATAATACCGCCGGCGACAAACTCAGACGTCGTCTCGAGCGACACGGGGGCCAGGGCATCCTCGGCAAGCACGTTCATCACACGCTCGCGGATGGAGCGGGCAATACGGTCGCAAATAACGTTGGTCAACATGCCCGACATGCTGCTTGCCAAAATGTTATCCATGAGTTGCTCGTGCGCCAGAATCAAATCCATGGCATCGTCCAAAATCGCGTGCCGAAGCGCGCGCACGTCCTCGGCAGACACTGTGCCGGCCTCATCGGGCTGTTTTTGCGGCAAACCCGACATAAGCTCATCGATATAAAAGGCAAAGTAATCGTTCTTGTCGCGAAAGTGCTTGTAGAACGTCGTGCGGCGAATCATGGCGCGGTCGCACAGCATGGCAACCGTCAGGTCCTCAAAACGATACTCCTCGAGAAGCTCGGTGAAAGCATCGAACAGGGCGCGGTAGGTTTTCTTGATGCGAAGGTCCACTGGTATCGCCATCCTCAGGGCAAAGACAACACTCGTCAATCTGTCGCATATCTTACACCTGTACCTCGCGCGCTTTGCCCCGGTGCCAACCCTACCGAAAACATAACGCTTACCGGAAAGTTCGGCACGGCAAAACGTTGCGGGTATACTAGTAGCGTTATACCAACGGCAGCTGGCGCATGCCGCCGCGGCCTTTCGAAACGGAGACATCATGATTACCGTCATCATCGGCATCGTTGTTGTCATTGTGATTGTCTGCGCCATCGCCGGCATCTACAACAACATGGTCACCAAGCGTAACCGCATCGATAACGCCTGGCAGAACATCGATACGCAGCTGCAGCGTCGCAACGACCTGATCCCCAACCTGGTCGAGACCGTCAAGGGCTACGCCAAGCACGAGCAGGAGACACTCTCCGCCGTGATCAGCGCGCGTAACACCGCCGTCAAGGCCACCACGCCCGAGGCCAAGATGGAAGCCGACAACGTGCTGACCGGTGCGCTGCGCCAGCTCTTCGCCGTAGCCGAGGCCTACCCCGATCTTAAGGCAAACACCAACTTTACGCAGCTGCAGGCATCGCTCGAGGATACCGAGAACAAGATTAGCTATGCACGCCAGAGCTACAACGATTGCGTGCTCAGCTACAACAACGCCATTCAGACGTTCCCGGCTGTCATCTTTGCCGGCATCTTCCAGTTTAAGGAGCGCCAGGGCTTTGAGGCCGCCGAAGCAGCCCGCCAGGCCCCGACCGTCAAGTTCTAGTAGTTTGGCAGCGCATCCTTAATCGGCCAAATGTATAAACCGCCCCGTCGAACGCATACTTCGACGGGGCGGTTTCCTTTTTCGCGAAGGTCCCCCTCTAAGCGCCGTGCATTTTTAGGAGTATTCAACATAACCAAGAGCTTCGGGCGCTACGATAAATGCCAAAGACCGCGAATATCCCTGCAATCAAACGCTGTCAGCCCATAACCCCGCCCATCATTCGTAGAAAACATCGAGAAATCCCGATTTTTTGCCCGAGGTCGGTATGCAGGGGCCTTCGATTGCAGAATACTCGCAAAAATGCACGTCGCCACCGCCCCCACATGGCGCGAAGCAAAACAAAAGGGCGACCCTCCTTTCCGGCGCACTCCGCAGGATGCAAGAAGCCCTCGCCGCACGAAGTGCGCAGCGAGGGGCTTCTTGCATGTCCGAGGACGCGCCGGGAGGGAACTTGCTCTCTGCCCGGATAGGTAAGACAAATTACGCGACGGTGTAAACCCAGTTGTGCTTGTCCTCGACAGCATCGGACTGGATGCCAGTCAGGGTCTCGCGGAGCTTCTTCATCACAGGGCCGATCTCGGTGTAGCCAGCCGGGAAGGTCACGGTCTCGTCGGCGCCGTAAACCTTGTTGTCGATCTCGCCCACCGGGGAGATGACGGCAGCGGTGCCGCACAGGCCGCACTCGACAAAGGTACCGGCCTTGACCTCGGCCCACTCGACGGGACGCTGATCGACGGTCATGCCCAGGTCCTGAGCGACCTGAACGAGCGAACGACGGGTGATAGAGGGCAGGATGGAGTCGGTGTGCGATTGCGGAACGACGAGCGTACCGTCCTCCTTCACGAACAGGACGTTGGCGCCGCCGGTCTCCTCGACATAGGTGCGGGACTCGGAGTCGAGATACAGGTTCTCGGCATAGCCCTCGCGATGGGCCTCCATCGTGGGCTTGAGGGACATGGCGTAGTTCAGGCCGGCCTTGATATTGCCGGTGCCGTGCGGTGCGGCACGGTCGTACTCGGAAACGCGCAGCTTAACGGGCTTAAGGCCACCCTTAAAGTACGGACCGACCGGGGTCACGAGAATGCGGAACGTGTACTCAGGAGCGGGAGCCACGCCGATCACGTCACCGGAGCCGATCATAAACGGACGCACGTACAGGGTCGCACCAGAACCGAAGGGCGGAACCCAAGCGGCGTTGGCAGAAACGACCTGCTTGACGGCCTCAACAAACTTATCCTTGGGGAACGGGGGCATCTCGAGGCGCTGGGCAGAGTTATACATGCGCTCGGCGTTCATGTCGGGACGGAAGCAGACGATGCTGCCGTCCTCGGCGGTGTAGGCCTTCAGGCCCTCAAAGACCTCCTGGCAATAATGGAAGATGCCGCCGCACTCGGAGACATGCAAGGTGTGGTCGGTGGTCAGGCCGCCCTCGTCCCACTCGCCGTCCTTCCAATGAGCCTCGTAGCTGTAATCGGTCTTCATGTAGCCAAAGCCGAGGCTACCCCAATCGATATCCTTCTTCTCGACAGTCATATGTCGCTCCTTACATACACAGTTGCATACTCGCGAACTCGCACGCAAGGACCGAGGCCGACCGCGTCGCAACGTCGCACGCCCGGAGCGTAGAGCCGGACGGGACACGCGAACGGCATCAAAGCCAATGGCACGTCGATTCGCATGCACGAGATTGTACTCCCCGTACGCGTCTGATAAAACGCTTTTCTTTAACTAAGTAAAGTATTTTCATTTGACCGAAGTAGAAAGGCCCGCCACCGTAAAGGGTGACGGGCCTCAACGGCACGGTTTGCGCGCTGGCTCGAGCTACGCGTTCTTTTTGCCCAGCTTAGCCTTAACCAGACCGACCACGGTCGGGATGATCGACACGGCGACGATGCCGATAATCAGCAGCTCAAAGTGCTCCTGCACAAAGGGAATGCCGCCAAAGAAGTAGCCCAACAGCGTAAAGACCGTCGACCAGGTAATGCCGCCCAGCACGTTAAAGATGACAAAGTTGCGCCAGTGCATGCCGCCCATGCCGGCGATGAAAGGCACAAAGGTGCGGATAAACGGGAAGAAGCGACCCAGGAAGATGGCCAGGTGGCCCCACTTGTCCAGGAAGTCCTCGGACTTTTTGATACGCTCGGGCGTCATGGCCTTCACCTTGCCCGAGGCGATGATCTTTTGGCCAAAGAAATGACCGATCATAAAGTTGCACTGATCGCCCAAGATAGCAGCCGTCCATGCGACGGCCAGCAGAGCCACGATGTTAAAGCCGCCGTTGTGGGCAAAGAAACCTGAGGCAAACAGCAGCGAATCGCCGGGAAGGAACGGGAAGAACACCACGCCCGTCTCGATAAAGATGATCAGGAACACGCAGCCATAGGCCATAAGCGGGCCGGCAGCGATCCAGCTGGCGATCGCGGTGCGCGGATCCTTAAGCAGCTCGGCGATAAAATTGATGAAACCCATGAAGTAAAACCTCTCAGTTGTGGGCGCGGACACGTCCAAGTTGACCAGTATACGGTTGTGACGCGGCAACGCACACGACCTTACAAAAGCGTGACTTCATTACCAGCAAGTTTGCATAATTGACACCTGTCGCGCAAAGCCGAGCAAGATTGCTCTTCCTAATCCCTAGCGAATCGCTATACTTTATTGAATTGCATTGTCGCGGCGCTAAGGGAGGGCGGCCGGTGAGCTTTATCAATACCATTCGCGAGGACATCAAGACCGTCCAGGCACAGGACCCCGCCGCGCAAAACGGCCTAGTCATCTTCCTTTCTTACCCCGGCCTGCACGCCAAGTGGAACCACGTGCCCGAGCACTGGCTGTGGGAACATGGACATCGCTCGCTCGCCCGCGTGCTCTCGCAAATCACCCGCCATATCACTGGCGTCGAGATTCATCCTGCCGCACAGATCGGCAAGCATTTCTTTATCGACCACGCCATGGGCGTTGTCATCGGCGAAACCGCCATTGTGGGCGACAACTGCGTGCTCTATCAGGGCGTCACACTTGGCGGCACCGGCAACGAGACCGGCAAGCGCCACCCCACCCTGGGCAACAACGTCACCGTGGGCACAGGCGCCAAGGTGCTCGGCAACATTCGCATTGGCAACAACGTCAAAATCGGCGGCAACTCGGTTGTCGTCAAAGACGTGCCCGACAACTGCACCGTCGTGGGCGTGCCCGGCCGCATTATCAAACGCAACGGCTGCCGCGTGTTCGAGGAGACCTTCGACGCCAAGCAGCATCGCGAGTACATGCCCGACGACGCAGCCGAGCAAAGCGCCCTCAACCGCCAAGGCATCACCGAGAACGCACGCCGGGTCAAAGAGCTCGAGCAAGAGGTGGCCGAGCTTAAGGCCCTCGTCGCCAAACTCGTGGACGAACGCTAAAAGCGGACGGCCGCCGACAACATCGACGCCAACGCAAAGGCGCGCCAGGGAATCCATCCCCGGCGCGCCTTATTCCTGATGTGACAAAGGGACTATTCCTTTGTCACATTATGCGAACTGGCTCAGGTAGAGGTCGGCATAGGCGCCCTCGGCAGCCAGCAGCTCCTCGTGCGTTCCCTGCTCGATAATGTTGCCGTGATCCATGACCAAAATCAGGTCGGCATCCACGATCGTCGACAGGCGATGCGCAATCACAAAGCTGGTGCGCCCGCGCATGAGCGCGTCCATGGCGCGGCCGATGGCAAGCTCAGTACGCGTGTCCACGCTCGACGTCGCCTCGTCCAAGATGAGAATCGCCGGGTTGTTGAGCAGCACGCGCGCAATGGTCAGCAGCTGACGCTGGCCCTGGCTGATGCTTTCGGCATCATTGGCCACGCGCGTGTCGTAGCCCTGCGGCATGGTGCGCACAAAGAAGTCGACCTGCGCGGCGCGGGCGGCAGCCACGATCTCGTCGCGCGTTGCCTCGGGGCAGCCGTAGGCGATGTTTTCGGCAATCGTGCCGTCGAACAGCCAGGCGTCCTGCAGCACCATGCCAAACTGCTGCCGCAGCTCACCGCGGTTCATGAGGCGCGTATCCACACCGTCGAGCGTAATGCGGCCGCCGTCAATCTCGTAGAAGCGCATGAGCAGGTTGATGAGCGTGGTCTTACCCGCACCCGTGGTTCCCACCACCGCAATCTTCTGACCCGGTTCGGCGGTAAACGACACGTCGCGCATGAGCGGCTTTTCGGGCGTGTAGCCAAAGCGCACATGCTCAAAAGCGACGCGGCCCTCCACGCGACCCGGCAGATTGGCAGCCTCGCCCGGCTGCGGATCGGCCTCCATCTCGGGCTCATCGAGCAGGTCGAACACGCGCTCCGCACTCGCCAGCGCGCTCTGCAGCGAGTTGAAAGTGAACGACAGCTGCGTCATGGGTTCGGACGCCTCGTAGATAAACTGGAAGAACGCCTGGAACACGCCGACGGTCATGTGACCGGCGACCAGCATGCTGCAGCCCACGAGCGCGATCACGATCTGCGCCAGGCGACCGATAAAGCGAACCGCGGGTCCGACGGCGTTGATCATAAAGTCGGCCTTGGTGCTCACGCGGGCCAGCTCGCCCGAGGCCTCGTGCACCTCGGCAGAGCTCTGGTGCTCGCGATTGAATGCGCGAATCACCAAACGGCCCGAATAGCCCTCCTCGACCGTGCTCGTGATTTTGGACACCCATTCCTGACGCTCGCCCGTCACATCATGCGTACGGCGCGAAACCACCTTGGTCACCAGCAGCGATACCGCCGTAAAACCCAAAAAGATCAACGTGAGCCTAACGCTATAGACGAACATCATGATGATGGCGCCCGTCACGGTACCGATCGATACCAGCAGCTGCAGCAATCCGCGCTGCATACTCTCGGACATCTTGTCCAAGTCGTTGGTCGCGCGGCTGACCACCTCACCGGGGCGATGTGCGTCAAAGTAGGCGAGCGGCAGGCGGCTGAGCTTTTGCGCGATGCGGTTGCGCAGACGCAGGTTGAGTCGCTCGGCCACACTCGACATCAAAAAGCTCTGCAACGCATAGAACGACCCGGCGGCCGTCCAGATCAAGAAGTAGACAAAGATGGTCTTGCCGCATTGGTCCCAGGTGATGCTGAAGGTGGTTCCGCTGGCAAACGCCACCTGTATATGGCCCCACAGCTCGTCGATAACATGGGCGCTATATGCCGGCGCGGCGGTGTTAAAGATGACGTAGAACACGATGCTCGCAAACACGATGTAGAAGCGCCAATGGTCGCCGGCGGCCTCGCCCCACAAGCGGCGCACCGTCGCCCAGGTATCGCGGGGTTTCTCGTCCTCATCCTCGTCGTCCACATCGCGCATGCGCTCTGCTTCCGCGCGGGCACGCTCGTCCTCGGCACGCTCGTTTTCCTCGTACAGCGCTTGGCGGCGAGCCTCACGCTCGGCCGCGGCCTTGGCAACGTCATCCAGCTCGGTCGACGCGGCAGCCTGCTCGACCGCTTCGACCGCGTCCACAACGACGGCATCGATAGCGTCGCTGCGCTTCTTGAGCTCCCCGGTCATGCTACTCACCTCCCTTCATTTGCGATTCCGCGATGGCGCGGTATACCTCACAGGTTTCCATAAGCTCGCCATGCGTGCCCAAGCCCACGACCTCGCCATCCTTGAGCACGACAATCTGGTCGGCGTGCAGAATCGTCGAGATGCGCTGCGCGATGATGAGCACCGCGGCATCGCGCGTCTCGTCCTGCAGCGCGTGGCGCAGGGCCGCATCGGTCTTAAAGTCCAAGGCCGAAAAACTGTCGTCGAAGATATACAGATCGGCATGCTTCATGAGGGCGCGGGCGATTGCCAGACGCTGGCGCTGGCCGCCCGAGAAGTTCGTACCGCCCTGGGCAACCGGGGTATCGAGCCCCTGCGACTGATCGAGCACAAAGGTGCTCTGGGCAACCTGCAGCGCATGAAGCATGTCCACCTCGGTCGCGTCCTCGTTGCCAAAGCGCAGATTGCTTGCCACGGTGCCCGAGAACAGCCACGCCTTCTGCGGCACATAGGCAATGCGCCCGCGAATCTCGTCTTGCGAAAGGTCGCGCAGGTCAACACCGTCCAGGCGAATGGCGCCCTTCGTGGCATCGTGAAAACGCAGCAAGAGCTTTGCCACCGTCGACTTACCCGAACCGGTCGAGCCCACGATCGCGGTGGTCTGCCCGCGACGACAGGCAAAGTTCAGGTCGCACAGGGTGTCCTCGTCGGCATCGTCAAAGCGAAACGACATGTGATCGAACACGGCGACCGCATCGGCCCCGTCCTTTGAGTCGGACGCGGCCGCATCGAGCGTACGCTGGCCATCGACGATGCTCGGCTTAATCTCCAGCACCTGCTGTGCGCGGTTCAGACATGCGGCGGCACGCGGAAGCGTCAGCACCACCATCTGGGCCATCATCACAAAGAACAGGATCAGAAGCGCATACTCCAGCACCGCCGAGATGCTCGCGATCTGCATGGCGTGGGCGCCCACGCGGTTGCCGCCCACCCACAGTACCGCCACCTCGGCGATATTCATCAGAAAGAAGGTGGAGCTGTCGAGGCCCACAAACAGATGGTTGACTTTGATGGCGTTGGCGGCGTAGTCGCTAAACACCTCGTCCAGGCGCTGTTCCTCACGACGCTCCTTGTTAAACGCACGGATGACGCGCACGCCCACGATGTTTTCGCGCAGCACCACGTTCATGCGGTCGATAAAGCTCTGCAAGCGCATAAAAATCGGAGCCGCGTTGGCAACCGTAAAGACCGCCGCAACCAGCACGATCGCAACCACGACGCCCAGAAGCATGCCCATAGCCGGATCGATGAGCCAGGCGAAGATGATGCCTGCCACCGCCAGGAACGGCACCGGCAGCACCAGCTGAATGGTCTGCAGAATCGCCTGCTGAATCACGTTGATGTCGTTGAGCGAGCGCGTGATCATCGAACCCGTGCCAAAGCGCTCAAAGTCACTGGCAGACAGCTCGAGCGACTTGTCGTAGACGGCATTGCGGATATCGCAGGCCACGTTGGCGGCCAGGCGCGCCGAAAGATAGCAGCCCAACACCGCGCCGCCGCTGGCCATGCCGGTCGCGATAAGCATGTAGAGACCGTTGCGCAAAATGTAGTCGACATCGCCCGTGGTGATGCCGGTGTTGACCATGTTCGCCAACATCGTGGGTACCAGCAGTGTGCCAACGTTGTCGATTAGCAGCACCAACAACGTCACCGCGACAAGCCTGCGATACGGCTTCATAAACCTCATTAAGAGTCGCACGACTCCCCCTCTCCTTGATTCTCGGCCTGGCTCTCGGCAGCGATATGCTGCTTAAAGGCATCGCACTCATCGCCGAGCGCATGGGAAAATTTTCCGATTAGGCGCATGATTTCGCGTTGTTCCCAGGGCTCGAGCACTTCGAAAGCCTGTTGCTCGGCTTCTTGCGCCGGCAGCGCATAACGCTCGGCAAACCGCATGCCCGCTTCGGTCAAACGCACAACCTTGTTCTTACGGCTGCCTTCGGCAAACTCCAACGTTGCAAAGTCCCGCGCCGTCAAGGTTTTAATGGCCGAGTTGATGGTCTGCTTGCTGTAGAACCATTCGCTCGTCAGGCGGCTTACGGCAATACTGCCGCCCGCCGTGCTGGTATCGACGAGCATCCAGTAAGCGCAGTCCGAAAGACCGCAGGCGCGCGAGAACTCCGAATAGATATGGTCGAGTCCATTGAGCAACCGGTCGAAGTCGACCAGCGTAACCGCACTATTCATCTATCCCACCATTCGATTGTCCGATTTTTGACCAATTTTGTATCTCTAGATTAGTCCGAGTTTTGACTATCGTCAACAGGCTCTCCGCAAATGCTTGCACTTTTATGGCCTATCGGCAGAAAAAGACCGCCGGCGCGGGGGCAGCGCCAGCGGTCACGTGAAAATCGGGTTTTATTGCCCGTTAAGCGGCGACGGCCTCATAGACCGTAGCGCCCGAGAAGCTGTCATGCAGGCTCTTGCCGGCAATCCACGGCAGCTCGACGACCTCGCAGACCGTGTTGACCAGCTCGGAGCAGTCAGTAAAGTGGCCCTTGTCGTTGAGGGCCTCGCAATCCTGAACACGCCAATAGCCATCGGTGTGCGTGATGTAGTACTCGTGATCGTCAATCGTCACAAAAGCGCGCGTCTTGGAACGCAGCAGCTTCAGAAATCCTTCGAAGTCGGTCTCGACGACATCTCCAGCCTGGAACATGATGTTACCTCCTGGCCCGGCGCCACCACGGCGCATTGATAAACGTTGGTACTCCTTTAGTAAAACCTTTATCAGAGGTTATGCGTTCGTCATTTAGGCAAGTGGTAAAAAACCGCAGGGTAGACGGGATAAAACGTTTAACCGTCCCATTTGTTTGTCACATTCTGAAGGTACTTTTATGCAAACCTACTTTTCCAATTGGAATCTATCCTTTTGGCCGGGCAATTGACCGTCTACCGTTTGAGCCCGACGGGTATGAACGGGGCATCTGCAACGCCACCGCAAGGAGACACCATGGAGACTATCGAAGCACTCATTCACCGCCGCAGCTGCCGCGAATACAGCGATCGTCCCGTCGAGGTCGAAAAGCTTGCACGTATTATCGAAGCCGGCCAATATGCACCGAGCGGCATGGGCCGCCAGCCGGTGACGTTTGTCGCCGTCACCGACCCCGCGACCGTCGAGCGTCTCTCACAGCTCAACGCCCAGGTCATGGGCAGCAACAGTGACCCCTTCTATGGCGCCAAGACCGTTGTGGTGGTGCTGGTCGACCGCAGCGTGCCCACGCATCTGGAAGACGGCTCGCTCGCCATGGGCAACTTGCTCAACGCCGCCTATGCACTGGGTGTCGATTCGTGCTGGATTCACCGCGCGCACGAGGTCTTTGACTCGCCCGAGGGCCTGGAGCTGCTGGCCAGCTGGGACCTGCCCGCCGACGGCAGCCTGCGCGGTGTCGGTCACTGCATTCTGGGCTATGCCGAAGACACGCTACCCGAGGCCAAGCCTCGCCGTGACAACGTGGTGTATGTAAAGTAATTAGTTCCGCCGTTCTAACGAACGGCGGCCCGCTCGCTGTTGGTGACCGACATCGGGTACACCACTGGTGGCATCTGGCACTTGGGCAGCTAAAAGGCCCCATCCCAAATTTGCTACCCCACCCGCAACTTATCTTGCCGCTGGAGTTGTCGTCGTTTCGTTCGTGCGAGTCGTTTCGGCGCCGTCGCCTTGTTCGTCCTCGTTCTTTTGCGCATCGGCGAGGGTGGAGGCCGCCGCAACGATACCGCGCTGGGGCGCGACGCCCGTCTGGATCTGAGCGCCCTCGACAACTTCTGTGCCTGCATGCACGAGCTCGGGCGATTTGAACATTGCGTCCAAGTTGGCGCCACCGCCGGCATATCCGAGCGCCGCGAGCGCGATGACGATTATCGCGGCAACGACCACGATCGGCACGTAACGATGCCAGCCTGCAGGATTGAGGCCACTACGGCGGGCAGCACCGCGGCTAATGTAGCCAAGCGTGCCATCGTGCTTGAGCTTTGAGCCCACCACGCGTCTTCGTCCCCACAACGAGGACTCGGCCTGCATGGCCAAACGAGCGCTCGCCGAAGGATAGCCATATTTTGTGCGCCTGAACGAGCCGTCGAACCCCGAGGCGCTTTTGCCCCACGTCCGCGAAGTCGTACGTCGGCTGACCGGCGCCACACTTCGTTTTGTTCGGTTCGGTTTTGAAGTCTCCGCCATACTCCCCCGCACGCCGTAACATAATCGAAACAATACTGCTTTGGACTGTATCACACGCGCCGCACGCGGTCACGGCGCCTCGCTCAGCGGCCGTTGTCCTTCAGCAGGCGCCATAAGGTCGTACGGCTTATACCGAGCACCTCTGCCGCACGAGTCCTGTTGCCGTGGAGGTGCTGCAGGACCAACCGCGCGATATCGCGCTCGGTATCGGCCAGGGGACGTAAGATATACAGATCGCTATCGAGCGTCGGGGCACCAAAGATCGCGGTCTTGATAACGTCCTCCTGGGCGAGTACCTCCTCCGCCACCGCCCGCTCGGCCGTGCCCGTCCCCACTACTATATAAAGTCGTTCCGAAACCTCGCGCAGCTGTAAATAGTTACGGGGCCATCGATAGGCATCGAGTGTCTTTGCCGCCGCGGACGACAAGGAAGGTGTTACCGTCTCAAACATATCTGCCAGATACTCCAGATAGCGCGCAACCTTTTCCGACGCGCCGCCCTGCTCGGCAATCGCCGGCGCCACACTCACGGCACAGGCCAGACGCTCGGTCACAAAGGCTGCCTGATCGCTTTCGCCGCCGCCCGGCATATCGTTTGCCGTCAACACCACATGGCAACGAGTTGCGAGCGCCGTGTCGATCATTGCGGACACGAGCTCGCGCAGGCGTTGGGGACCAACAGCATGCCAGCCGCCCATGCAAAGTGTCAGCCCCGTTTGGAATAGCGGCGATTCGGAACTTTTGAGCAGATGGCGCCAGCCGCGATCCGTAAGCTCATCGAGCGCAACGGACACAAAGGGCTGATCGGCATAGGGTCCATCCAGGTACAGGCGTTTTGCAATCTGATCCTGCCCCGCGCCCAGCTCGCCCTCGAGCATAAGGGGCACCCCACGCGCATAGCTCTCCCGCACGGGGGCAGCGACCGCCGCCGCGTCTTCGACGATACCGTACGCGCTCGACTCGTAACGAGCCTCGACTTCGTCGGCATTGAGCCACTCGATACCCGCATGCGCGGTGGCGGCGCGCACCTCACGCGCCACGACCACCCAAAGCGCCCCGTGCTCCTTGTCCGTCGGGCGCACCGTCAAGCTCAACCGCACGCCCTCGTGGCCCATCACCAGGCGCGCCCCATCGCCCACGCGAGCGAGACGCTCGGAAACAAAAGCGGCGATATCCTGCTCGAGTGCCGCGTCACTCATAGTCGAGATCACAACGCCACCGCGCTCGTCGACTGCCAGCGCCGATACTCCGGCTGCGGACAATGCCTCAATCAGAATCTGCAGCTTGGCATCGCTATCCATGATTTGCCCCTGTCCGCGGCGACGTGCAACCGCCGACGGTCGCACGACCGAATGTTTCAAAATTGAACGATATTACTCACCAAACACTATAGGGCAAAAGTCGCCGTCCTGCGAGTATATGAATTGCCCCGCATCGCCATCCTGGCGGGGCGATAAGAGCTCTTCGGGACCTATCAACCTGCGGACAAGCCATACCCGCAAGAGCTCCTATCGCTCCACCGCAGGTATGCGCTCGCCAGCACGCAACACGCAAATCAGCTACTTCTCTACCAGATTCCCAGCACGTGCTGCATTCCCAAACTCATGCATGCAATGCCAATCCAGCAGCAAAAGCCCAACGCGATGGGTTTGCCGCCCTTTTTGACCAGCTCGACGATATCGGTATTAAAGCCAATAGCCGCCATGGCCATCACGATAAAGAACTTCGACAGCTCCTTGATGGGCGCCGTAATGGACGCAGGAAGCTGAAGCACCGTGGTGATCACGCTCGCCAGCACAAAGAACAACACAAACATGGGAAACGCACGTTTAAGCGAGAACGTGCTTTTGGCGTCGCCGCCGGCCTTGCGCGCCAGATGCATCTGCCAGCATGCGAGAGCCAATGTAATGGGAATAATGGCCAGCGTCCTGGTGAGCTTAACCACTGTGGCGCTTTCGAGCACATTGGCGCCGGGATGCATGCTATCCCAGGCGCTCGCCGCAGCCGTTACCGACGAGGTGTCGTTGATGGCGGTGCCGGCAAACAGGCCAAAGCCCTCGTTGGTCAGCCCGAGCATGCCGCCGAGCGTCGGAAACACGAGCGCCGCGATAACGTTAAACAGGAAGATGACCGAAATGGCTTGGGCAATCTCGCGATCGTCGGCATCGATGACGGGCGCGGTCGCAGCGATGGCCGAACCGCCGCAAATCGACGAGCCCACACCCACAAGCGTCGCAATCTTGCCCGGCACGTTCATAACGCGGCAGAGCACGACGGCGATGACAAGCGAGGTCGAGATCGTCGCCACGATAATCGGCAGCGACTGGGCGCCCTTGGACAGAATCTGGGAGAGGTTCATGCCAAAGCCAAGCAGGATAACCGCGTACTGCAAGACTTTTTTAGACGTATAGGTGACACCGGCGGCGAGCTGTTCGCGACGATTCTTGGGAAAGACGAGCGCCAGGACCATGCCAAAGAGAATGGCAAATACCGGCCCGCCGACCACCTCAATCTGTTTGCCGAGCAACGTCGCGGGAATGGCGATGATCAGGCAGAACAAGACGCCTTTCCAGCGCTCGCGTACGATATTTGCCAGTTGCATATGGGATTCCTTCTTTCTATTTCACGTTTGCGACGGCTTATGATACGGCAACATTGGGCATAGCCTTGCGCAAATACAGACTAAGATGCCGCAATAGTTCTTGGGCAACAGCCGAATTACCCTCCGCGGAGAGCTGATTCGCGGCATAATTAACAACTGACATATGAGTTTGATAGAACAGTTGCGAGGCGCTATGGAAGAATCGATGCACGTCGGCGAGCAGGAAACGAGCCTACAGGACCAGTCCTACCACACCATTCGACGCAAAATCGTCTACCTGGACTACAAGCCGGGCGAAAAGCTGGGCGTCAAGCAACTTTGCGACGACCTGGATATGGGTCGCACGCCCGTGCGCGAGGCTTTGGTTCGCTTGGCGCAGGAAGGCCTGGTGCGCACCGTGCCCCAGAGTGGCACCTACGTCTCACCCATCAACCTCACCCTTGCCGAGAGTGCCTGTTACATCCGCGAACATCTGGAAAAGCAGGTGATTGTGGAGTGCTGTGCGCGAGCCACGTCGGCCGGCATCGAGCAGCTCGACCGCGCCATCGTGCTGCAGGAAAAGGCCATGGCCGAAGAGGATCGCATCGGTTTCTTTTTGAGCGACAACCTCATGCATCACATGATTTTTAGCATCGCATGCCGCAGCACCGTGTGGTCGTGGCTCGAGGAGACCAATGCCGACCTGGAGCGCTTCCGCTGGCTGCGCGCCGCCACGCAGGTTCTCGACAATCAGGACATCGTGAACGAGCACAAGCAGATTCGCCGCGCTATCGCCGGTCGCGACCCCATCGAAGCGAGCTTTTTGGTCAGCAAGCACCTGCACATGATGTTCCGCAACCAAACCGAGGTTCTGGACCAGTTCCCCGAGTACTTCGAGACCAGCAAGCTCCGCTAACCTGCCAAAAAGGGACAGGTTTATTTTGGCAGGTTTTATCTGGGCAAATGCAACAAGGCCCGACTCCGCCACAACGGAGCCGGGCCTTTCTTGTTAGCGCGTTTCGACAACGGAACACCTGATGTCAGTCACCAACAGAGAGCGAGCCGCATTTGCGCCAAGGTGACGTGAAATGAGAGGGCGCTGACCTTCTGGTCGCGCCCTTGAAATTGAACGTCAGATTGGCGTGAATGCGGTTCGCGCAGCGTCGAGCAGTTCCGGCGTTTGGTAAAACGCCGGAACAACAATTATTCGACAGTAACGCTTTTCGCCAGGTTACGAGGTTGGTCAACGTCGCAACCGCGCAGGATGGCGACCTCGCGGGCGAGCAGCTGCAGCGGGACGCTCGCGGTGATGGGGCTGAACACGTCGCGGACGGCCGGCACGCGGATGATGCAATCTGCAATCTTGTTGATCTCCTCGTCACCCTCGGTGGCAACGACGATGACCTTGGCGCCACGCGCCTTGCACTCCATGAGGTTCGACACGGTCTTGTCGTAGGTGGCACTCTTGGTGGCCACAGCGATGACAGGGAAGCCCGGGTCGATCAGGGCAATGGGGCCGTGCTTCATCTCGCCGGCGACGTAGGCCTCGGCATGCAGGTAGCTGACCTCCTTGAGCTTGAGTGCGCCCTCGTAGGAAATAGCGGCACCCATGCCACGGCCCACGAACAGCGCCGACTGCGCGTCCTTGCACAGCAGGGCGGCCTCATGCACGGCCTCGGTCTGGGTATCCAAAATCCACTGGATCTGCTCGGCCGTATCGGAAAGCTCGCGGAACAGCATGCGCGCCTGCTTGGTGGTCAGGCGGTACTTGACCTGCGCTAGCAGCAGAGCCAAAAGCGTGAGGCTCACGACCTGGCCGATGAAGCTCTTGGTCGAGGCAACCGCGATCTCCTTGTTGGCCTTGGTGTAGATGACGCCGTCGCTCTCACGCGCCACGGGGCTGCCCACCACGTTGGTGATGCCGAAGACCTTGGCACCCTTGATGCGCGCGTCGCGAATGGCGGCAAGGGTATCGGCCGTCTCGCCCGACTGGGACACGGCAACGACGAGCGTCGTCGGCGTAATGATGGGATTGCGGTAACGGAACTCGCTGGCCGCCTCAACCTCGGTGGGGATGCGAGCCCAACCCTCGATAAGGTTCTTGGCGATGAGTCCGGCGTGGTAGCTGGTGCCGCAGGCGATCACGTAGACGCGGTCGATGTCGTTGAGCTCCTCGAGCGAAAGGCCCAGCTCGTCGATGTCGAGCTCGCCGGCCGGCGTCATACGACCGACCAGCGTGTCGCGCACAACGCGAGGCTGCTCGTGGATCTCCTTGAGCATAAAGTCGGGGTAGCCACCCTTTTCGGCCATGTCTAGGTCCCAGTCGATGTGGGTGACCTTGGGCTCGATAACGTTGCCGGCCTCGTCGGTGTACTCGACGCCCGCGTGCGTGAGCTTGGCAAACTGACCGTCTTCGAGCACCACGACATCGCGGGTGGCGTCGATGAGCGCGATGACATCGGAAGCAACATAGGAGCCGGTTTCGCCCACGCCGACTACGATCGGGGAATCCTTGCGGGCCACGGCGATCACGCCGGGCTCGTCAGCGCACACGGCGGCCAGACCATAGGCACCGACCACGTGGGTGCAAGCCTCGCGCACGGAGGCCATCAGGTCGTGCGTCTCGGCATAAGCCTCTTCGATCAGATGCGCGAAGACCTCGGTATCGGTCTCGCTCTTAAAGTGGTGGCCGCGGCCCTCCAGCTCTTCGCGCAGCTCGGCGAAGTTCTCGATGATGCCGTTGTGGACGATGGCGATACGACCGTCGCAGCTGGTGTGGGGGTGAGCGTTAACGACGGAGGGCTTGCCGTGGGTGGCCCAACGGGTGTGGCCGATACCGCAGGTAGCGTCGCTGTCGATGTTGGAAAGCTCGCTCTCCAAGCCCGCGACCTTGCCCACGCGGCGGATGACATCGAGGTGCGCCGCGGCGTCCTCGCCCACCTCGAGCGCGACGCCCGAGGAGTCATACCCGCGATACTCCATACGCTTGAGGCCCGTAACCAGGATGTTCTTTGCAATATCAGAGCCGGTGTAGCCGACGATTCCGCACATAGGATAAATCCCTTCGTTCGCGTGACTGCAAGACGTCCACGCACAAGGGGCGCTGAGACGTATAACGTTCGAGTATTGTACTCACGCAAGCACAAGCTGATATACCAGAAGTGGTATCTCAACTTAGATACCACCCGATGCACACACGTCCAGCCGGTCCAAACCACCACGAAGGGGACAGGCACCTTTGTGGTGGTTTGGACCGGGGCGGCGTCCTATCCCGGCGAAATATCTCGATCTGTAACATCTGAGCCGCAATAAGCCGGCTTAGTGTTACAGATCGAGACATTACGGTTCGATCCCAGCACCATGTCTCGATCTGTAACAGGTGGAGGCGGTTTTGCCGTCCAAATGTTACAGATCGAGACAATTGAAGGCCCGGGCAGCTCAAGCCACCACAAAGGCGCCTGCCCCCTTCGTGGAGGTCGCGCCGGCAACGGCGTTTGCCCAGATAAAACCTGCCAAAATAAACCTGTCCCTTATTGGCAGGTTTTGACACCCTGGGGGCGGGCGATGCTACAATCTGCCTTGTACTTGAAACGCATCAAAGGGGCCGCTATGGCAAAGGTAAAAATCAGCGACGTCGCACGCGAGGCAGGGGTCTCGCTAGGCACGGTATCCAACGCGCTCAACCACCCCGAAAAGCTGCGCCCCGAGACCCTCAAACTCATCAACGAGACCATCAATCGCCTTGGCTACCTGCCCAATCAAAGCGCCCGTCAGCTCGCAGGCGGCGCCACTAAGTCCTTTGGCCTTGTCCTCCCCCGTCTCGATCACGGCTTTTCGCTCCAAATTGCCAGCGGCGCCCATAACGAGGCGCGCAAGCACGGTTACGACCTGCTCATCGCCAACGCCGATAACGACGGCATTCTCGAGGACCATTACCTGCGCTATTTTATGGGCACGCAGATGTCCGGCGTCATGGTTCAGCCCATGGCGTCCCCCGACTGGCACCCCGCTATGACCAAAATGCCCGTGCCGATCGTCCATCTGGACATCCATTGCTCCGAGCCCGGTTACTACGTGGCCGCCGACAACGAGGCACAGGGGCGCATTATCGCCGAGCTCGCCATCGCCCGCGGCGCACGCCATATCACCGTTGTGGGCAGAGCGGCATTTATGCAGCTCACCCTGCGCGTCCTTGGCATTCACAAGGCGCTTGCCCTGCACCCCGAAATCAAAATCGAGGTCATCGACGCTGGCGAATGGAACACTGCCGCCGACGGCTACAGCATCGGTGCCCAGATTGCCGAGCGCCCTGCTGACGAGCGCCCCGATTTTGTCATCGGTCTGACCGACGTATTGGCCTCGGGCGTTATCTCGGCGCTGACCGACAAAGGCATCTCCGTCCCCGAGCAGGTCCGCGTGGCCGGCTGCGACGGCAATCCTCTTGCATGGAGCGGGTCGGTTCCCCTTACCACCGTGGCGCCGCCGGGCTACGAAATTGGCCGCAAGGGCGTACAGCTCCTCATGGAGCAGATCGGGGACAAGCCCGCCGCCAAGACCAAACGAGTCCGCATCGGCTCCGCCGCGCGTACCGTCACCACGGTCACGACCGCCGAGGACATTAACCGCCAGGAGCTCGTGCGGCCGTTCCTGCTGGAACGCGCCAGCACCCAGGCAAGCAACCACGCCGAAGCCACCGCCATCAACCTGGGCGCCTACCTTTAGCGCACGGCCCTGACCGCCGCCGGCAGATCGAACAGCGTATCGAGCACAGCCTCGCAGCCGTCCACCACGTCCTGCGGCAGCGGCACGATATCGGGAACGGCAAAGACGTGGCAGCCGGCCGTGATGCCCGAGACGCAGCCGTTGCGTGAGTCCTCGACCACGGCGCACTCCTCGGGAGCAAAGCCCGCGCGCTCGCAGGCGAGCAGGTACATCTCGGGATCGGGCTTGCCGTTCACGACGTCCTCGCCGCAGGTCATCGTCTCAAACTTATCAAAGAGGCCGACCATCTTAAGGTTGCGCTCGGCTGTAACATGGCGCGACGACGTCGCAAGACCCACGTGATAGCCCGCAGCCAGCAGCTCGTCGAGGCACTCGGCGGCACCGGCCTTAAGCTCCAGATCGGTCTTGACCATCTCGTCGCGAATCTCCCTATGGCGACGATAGATTGCCTCAGCGGTTTCGCGGCTGCCGTAATGCCCATCAAGGATCTCCATGACATCGGGCAACGTGCGGCCGATAAACTGATGGATCAGCGCATCGTCAATCGCGAATCCCAGCTCGGCCGCGCCCGCCTTCCACGCCTTGATACCCAAACGCTCGGTGTCGACCAGCGTTCCGTCCATGTCAAAAATAACGGCCTTGATCATATCGGTCCCCCATCTCTTCGCGCTGCTGTACTCCCGCAACTTTACCGCACCTGTAAACTTGTATATAACGTATATAGCATATTGCACTTTCGTTACATAGATAGAAGTCTTATGACAAGCGACTCGGTAGGATTATAGTTTTCGACCGAGTACTCAACGGCAAGGATCGACTTATGCTTTCAGACACCACCGCACCCGCAGAGGGGCTTCAGGACAAACTCGCAGCGCTCGAGCAGCTGCTTTTGGCATACGGACGCGTCGCCATCGGCTTTTCCGGTGGCGTCGACAGCAGCTTTTTGGCCGCGGTCTGCGCCCGCATCATGCCCGCCAGCACGCTTCTCGTTCACCTCACCACGCCGCTCATCGGCACGCCCGAGCAGGCTTCGTTTGAGCGGGCGGTTGACGGGCAGGCCGATGAGGGGCCGCACTTCAAGCTTCCCGTACTCAACCTCTCGGTCGATCAGCTGCAGCTCCCCCAGGTAGCCTGCAACGACGCCGACCGCTGCTACCACTGCAAGCGCGCCGGCTTTACCGCCATCGTCAATCACGCCAGGTCGCTGGGCTTTCCCACCGTCATCGACGGCAGCAACGCAAGCGACCGCGGCGACTACCGCCCCGGCATGCGCGCCGCCCAGGAGCTCGGCGTGCGCTCGCCGCTTATGGAGGTCGGCTTTACCAAGGACGAGGAGCGCGAGCTGCTACGCGCCTGGGGCTATCCCGTCTGGAACCTGCCGGCAGGAGCCTGCCTGGCCACGCGAGTCCCCACGGGCGAGGAGCTCACGCGCGAGAAGGTCGATGTAATCCGCACCTGTGAGGACTACCTGCACGACCTTGGCCTGGACCAGGTCCGCGCACGCCTCGTCGGCGGCTGCATGCATATCGAGGCCGCGCCGGCAGACGTCGCCAAGATCGCCGCCCTCAGCGGTGCCACCGTCGACGCCGAAGGCAAGACCCCGCTGCCCGCCGCCATCGAGTCCACGCTGCGCGAGCTGGGCTGCGGCCACATCTCCCCCAAGGTCACCCCCTACATCCACGGCAACATGAATCTTTAAGTTACGCCGTTTTACAAACGGCGTAACCGCTCGGCGCTGCACAGGCCCCGGGCACGGCAATCTGACGTTCAACTGCACGGGCGCGACCAAAAGGCCAGCGCCCGCTTGTTTCACGTCATCTTGCCGCACCCGGAACCTGCTCGCTCGCGCATGCTCAACCTGAACACATAAATTGCCACCTTCCAAAAAGGGACAGGTTTATTTTGGCAAGTTTTATCTGGGGAAACGCCGAATAGCCCCACATTCACAACCGCCGCAGCTCCATATGAGGCAAATGAACCGGCGGCATTTGTCCCAAATCTTGAGTATTTGTTCGGCGGAGCGGCCTCAGCCGGCTCCTGCTAGACTGGTAGATTCCGAACCGTCCATCCAGGAGCCTCAATGTCGCGCAAGTCCGCCTACAAGCAAGTACTTTCCATCGGCACCGCCGTGGTGCTGGGGTTTGCGCTGTTTACGGGATCGCTCGACGGAGCTCCCAAGCTGCTCTCGCCGCAAAGCGATGAACAGGCGGCGGCTCTGGCCGAGAAGCAAAACGAGAGTCCCAACCGCACCGACGACGAAGCGGACTTGGTCGCCCGGCTCGAATCGGGAACAGCGAGCTCCACGGACTCCGAAGATGATCAGGACTCCGGCGATGGCTCTGAATCCGCCACGACCGACACCGCTGACGATGCCTCTTCAAACGTCACCCCCATCGACGAGGTCGAAAACCCCGATCTCGACCGCGCCCGCGGCGTATATCTCAGCAGCATTCCCGACTACGCCGGCAACCCCTACGTTGCCCTTCGCGCCGACAGCACGCACCCGTTGGGCACGCCATCATTCACGCTCGACGAATACGAGCGAGCTACCGAAGAGGGCTGCTTTAAGAAGTTCTCCAAGCTCGATAGCCTGGGCCGCACCCGCAAGGCACTCGCCTGCGTGGGTCCCGAATCGCTCGGTCAGGGCAAGCGCGGCGATATCTCGCGTATCCATCCCGCCGGGTGGCACCAGCAGCGCTACGACTTTATTCCGGGTCAAAGCCTCTACAACCGTTGCCACCTCATCGCCTGGTCGCTCTGCGGCGAAAACGCTAATCGCAAGAATCTCCTCACCGGCACGCGCTATCTCAACGAAACGGGCATGCTGCCGTTTGAAGAGCAGATCCTCGACTATATCCACGACACAGGCAACCATGTGCTCTACCGCGTCACGCCCATGTACAACGAAGAGGAACTTGTCTGCCGCGGCGTGCGCCTTGAGGCGCAATCGGTCGAGGACCACGGCAAGACCCTCTGCTTCCACGTATATTGCTACAATCTGCAGCCGCACGTGCAGATCGACTACGCCACCGGCCGCAATCAGGCCTCGGGGGACTAGGGCCGACCAAGCTGCCCCAAAACCTAAAATGATCCGTTTTCCTCCGTCCCCCAGGGATCAAAAAGGGCCGCCCTGGATTGCCCAGAGCGGCCCTTGCACCGGCATGCATGTTGCAGGCAACGCCACGCGCTACTTGGCGCGGCCCTCCTCATAGCGCTCGACCAGCTTGGCCTGAACGTCATAGGGCACCTGCTCATAGCCCGCGGGCTTCATGGTAAAGTCGCCCGTGCCGCGCGTGATGGAGCGCAGGCGCGTCGAGTAATCCGTCAGCTCGGCCAGCGGCGCCTGGGCAATGACCACGGTGTCTCCGCGCTCATCGGTCTCCATGCCCGTCACGCGACCGCGCGAGGCCGAGATGTCGCCCATCACGGCGCCGGCGTAGCTCTCGGGGATCGTCACCGTGATTTCCTCGATGGGCTCCAGCACCACCGGGTCGGCATCGGCGCATGCCTTGCGCAGGCCGATGCGAGCCGCCGCGCGGAACGCCATCTCGTTGGAGTCGACGCTGTGATACGAACCGTCGTACACAACCACGCGAATGCCCGTGAGCGGGTAGCCGGCAATAATACCGTCCTTCATGGTCTCCTGGACGCCCTTGTCCACGGCGGGAATCAGCGCGCGCGGAATGCGACCGCCCACGACCTCGTCCACGAACTCATAGCCGTCGCTCGTGCCGTCGGACCCAATGAGCGGCTCGACGCGCAGCCAGCAGTCGCCGTACTGACCGGCGCCGCCGGTCTGCTTCTTGTGGCGACCCTGGGCGCTCGCCGTGCGGCGGATGGTCTCGCGATACGGAATGCGGATCGGCACGCTCTTGGCGGCGACCTTGGTGCGGTCCTCCAGACGGTTGAGCAGCACCGAAACCTGTGCCTCACCAACGGCAGAGATAATGGTCTGGCCAGTCTCCTCGTCGCGGTCGATGCTCATGGTCGGGTCTGCCTTGCAGGCCTTCTCGATAAACGTGTAGAGCTTCTCTTCGTCGCCGCGATTCTCGGCCTCGATGGCGATGCGGTACTGAGAGTTGGGGAACTTAAACGCCGCAGCCTCGACCTTACCGGTAATGGAGAGCGTATCGCCCGTCTCGGCCGCCAGCTTGGGCGCCACGATGATGTCGCCGGCATAGGCGTGACCGACCTCGGTCATGTCGCGACCGCACATCACATACAGGTGAGCCAGACGGTCGCCCTTGCGCGTGCGCGCGTTGATCAGCTCAAGACCCGGCTCAAGCGTACCCGTCAGCACCTTGATAAAGCTGATACGACCCTGCTGCGGATCGGCCAGCGTCTTAAACACAAACGCCACCGGACGGTCATCGTCACTCGAGATCTTAAGCGAATCGCCGTCGATGAGCGGCATCTCGCCGTAGTCGGTCGGCGCCGGGAAGTACGTGGCGATGTCGTCCATCAGCGAGTTGACGCCCTGCTCCTTAATGCAATCGCCCGCAAAGACCGGCACAAAGATGCGCTCGGCAATCGCCTTCGACAGCAGGCCCTCGAGCTCCTCCTGCGTCAGCGTCTCCTCGCCTTCCAAGTACTTCATCATCAGTTCGTCGTCAGCCTCGGCCACCAGCTCGCACAGATGGTCATGGGCTTCCTCGGCCTGGGCACGATACTCCTCGGGAATCTCCGACTCAACGGCCTCGGCGCCGTTGCAGTGGCGTGCCTTCATGCGCACCAGGTCGATGATGCCGTCAAAGTCCTCGCCCTCGCCCCAGGGAAGGGTCACGGCGCCCAGGCGCGTACCAAAGCGCTCCTGCAGCAGGTCCATCGTAGTCGCAAAGCTGGCCTCGGAGCGCGACAGGCGGTTTACAAACACCGCACGCGCCAGACGCAGGTCCTCGGCGGCATACCAGAGCTTAACCGTTGTAGGCTGCGGGCCGGCCTCGGCGTCGACCACAAACAGAGCCGTCTCGCAGACGCTCATCGCGGCATAGGCGTCGCCGATAAAATCGGGATAGCACGGGGCATCGAGCACATTGATGCGCGCGCCCTTCCAGTCTATCGGCGCAATGGTCGTCGAGATGGAAAATGCACGCTTGACCTCTTCGGGGTCATAGTCGAGCGTGGGCTTGGTGCCGTCGTGGCCGCCCAGGCGGGCGGTCTTGCCGGAAAGGTGGAGCATGGCTTCGGCGAGTGAAGTCTTGCCCACCCCGCCTTGGCCTACGAGCACCACGTTCCTTACGTTACCGGTCTTGGGAGCACCCATGATGACCTCCTTGCAGGGCCGCGCGCAATGCGCGACGCCAACGGGGAGAGTTCGCGGTCGGTGCCATCCCGGGAGCAGCATGGTCGGCAGCCGAGCCGACTCACCCTCCAAATGTCCTATGCCACCACCCTACCCTCACGGGCGACCGTCCATGCACACCTTTCGGCACGCGTATGAATACAGACGGCGAGAGGATGGGGCGAGCAGGCGAGAGGATTATTAAACCCCATCGATACAAATAAAAGCCGCCGCAGACCATAAGACCTGCGACGGCTTCATCTCAATATATAGTTGAGTCTAGCTCTCGATACGGCTCAAGAACTCACGGGTGCGCTGCTCACGCGGATGGTCGATAACCTGCTCGGCAGGACCCTCCTCGACAATGCGGCCGCCGTCCATAAAGACCACGCGGTCGGCAACATCGCGCGCAAACTGCATCGCATGGGTCACGATCACCATCGTCATATTCTGCGCGGCGAGGTCTTTAATGACGCGCAGCACCTCGGCCGTCAACTCTGGATCGAGCGCCGAGGTCGGCTCATCAAAGAACAAGATTTCCGGGTCGAGCGCCAGGGCGCGGGCAATACTCACGCGCTGCTGCTGGCCGCCCGAAAGCTCACATGGCACCTTGTTCTCATTGCCCGTAAGCCCCATCTGCGCGATCAACTCATGCGCACGCGCCTCCGCCTGCTCGCGCGGGCGCTTGAGCACGCGAATCGGAGCATCAGTGATGTTTTTCATCACCGTATAGTGCGGGAACAGGTTGTAATTTTGGAACACCAGGCCGAATCGCGAGCGCGCCCGCTTGGGCACATCGCCCTTAGCATAGACCGCGCCCGAACCCGCATCCGTCGCAACGGCAAGGTCGCCAAACGAGAGCGAGCCTCCGTCGAGTGTCTCGAGCAGCGTGGCACACCGCAGCAGCGTGGACTTGCCGCCACCCGAAGGCCCGATAATCGCCACGACCTCGCCACGCTTCACCTCAAGCGAGATATCCTTGAGCACCTCATTGCCGCCAAACGCCTTGCGCGCGCTTTCGATTTTCATCACTGAGTTAGTCATGATAATAGTCCAGCTTCTTTTCGGCGGCGCCCAGCAGCATCTCGACCACAAAGTTAAAGACCCAGTAGATCAGCGCCGCAATCGCAAACGGCACCATGCTCACTTGCGAGGCAACCAGCGCCTTGGCCGTCGAGAACATCTCCCCCACGCCGATGGCAAACGCCAGCGAAGTGTCCTTGACCAGCGTGATGATCTCGTTGCCCATCGCCGGCAGAATACGCTTGGCGACTTGCGGCATCACAATGTACAAAAATGTCTGCAGACGCGAATAGCCCAGCACCTCGGCTGCCTCGTATTGTCCGCGCGGAATGGACTGCAAGCCCGAGCGATAGATCTCGGCAAAGTAACCGGCGTAGTTGATGATGAATGCCACAACGCACGCCGTCCATTTGGAATCGGGTGTGAGCGAGATGCCGAACACGTAGTACGGGGCAAAGTAGATGGCAAACATCTGTAGCATGAGCGGCGTGCCGCGCATCACCGAAATATAGATGCGCGCGATCCAGCGAAGCGGCGCAATTTTGCTCATGCGCATGAACGCCACGGGGATTCCCAGCGGAATCGACCCGAGCAGCGTCAGCACAAACAGCTGCAAGCTGACCAAGAATCCCTGGCCAAGCATCTGCATCATGACCTGAATAGACAACCCAAGCTCTCTTTCACAGTAACGGAACAGCGAACCCAATGCTAAAGCGGGTTTTCCAGGTGCCCGAGTTTGCCGTGAAAGAGGAGCGCCGCGTACTAAATGTACGCAAGCGACGGTTTGAACGGCAAGATCGGGTGCCTGGGAAAGCCGCTATTTGAGCACCCAGTTGTCGAAGGAAAGACCATAGCTTGAATACTTGTCGCACAGGTCCTTGACCGTGCCATCCTCGTAGAGCGCCTTGAGTGACTCGGTTACAGCATCGGCCGACTTGGTGTCGCCCTTCTTAAAGCCGACGGCGTAGTGCTCGCTGGACAGCGGCTTGTCGAGCTGCGTATAGGCATCTGGCTTGGCGGCCAGCTGATACTGAGCGATCGAGAGGTCACAGGCAACGGCATCGACCGCACCACTCTCGAGCTGCATAAACGCCGTGTTGTACTCACCGATGGTATCGAGCGTGGCAAACGTCGCGGCCAGATCCTTCTGGTCGCCCTCGAGCACATCCTGCGCAGCGGAATCAGTCTGGGTAATCACGGTCTTGCCGGCAAGATCGTCCCAGCTCTTGATACCCGCGTCCTTCTTGACCACGAGCACCTGCTCATTGAGCATGTACGGCTCGGAGAACGTGTAGCCGTCCTCGCGACCCTCCATGGTAAAGCCGTTCCAGATGCAGTTGATGGCGCCTGAGTTAAGCAGCGTATCCTTGGCGTCCCAGTCGATGGCCTCGTATTTGACCTCCCAGCCCTGCTTATCGGCAACAGCCTTGGCCAGATCGAGATCAAAGCCGGTGTACTCGCCATCGTCGCCCACAAAGCCGTACGGAGGATAGGACTTATCAAAGCCCACCACGAGCTTCTTGGACTCCGCGGCGCCCTTCACATCCTTGGCCGCGGCAGAACCAGCAGCGGAGCCCTTGCCGGCACCACCGCCGCAGCCGACAAGACCAAGGCCGAGCACCGTGGCAAGCGAACCGGCTAGACCAACAAACTGACGACGAGACATATCGCTATTCATGGTATTCCCCCTCGATAGCACTTTAGTTAGGTAAAGTGAGTCATGTAACGTCCAGAATCATACACTTTACCTTGATGGAGCACAAGGTTGGGGTTGCCCGGCGCGGGCGGGGAGCGGCGCGTAATTAAGTTTCCTGCTCTACAGTCCTGCGCAAGACGGAAAGCACATTAAGTGCTTTCCTTTGCGTGCGGAACTCGCGATAAACTTAATTACGCGCCGCTCCCCGCCCGCGCCGGGCAAACGTCGTTGGGCTTATCACTGACAGGAAATGGGCGCTTGCATATCGCCCGCTGGCTTGGCACGGTACAATGCTTGCAGCTTTTAATTCATGAATTAGTGGAGTTATTGATGGCAGAATCTCGTGCGGAGCGTAAGGCTCGTCGTGCTTTGATCGAGGCGGCTGAGGGGTCGGAGGAGAAAAAATCTTCTAAGAAATCCAAGTCGTCTCAGGATGCGAAGGGTAAGTCGGCGAAGGGCAAGGTTAAGACCAAGCGTTCTGGCTCTCGTCAGGGCGGGGATAAGGCGCCTCACGTTCGCTCCAAAGGCTCGCGCAAGGATTCGGCTCAGCCTGCGCGTAAGGCCGTGGATCCCAAGTCTCCCTGTTCGATCATGAAAGCTTGTGGTGGGTGTACGGCACTCAATCGTCCTTATAAGAAGCAGTTGGCGGCCAAGCAGGCTGCTATGGAGGAGCTGTTTGCTGAGCTCTGCGAGCGCGAGGGCATTAGCGTCGACCCCATTCGCGGTATGGGAGTCACCCTGGGAGACCCGGGCAAATATCCTGCGCCGCGTGGTTTTCGTCATAAGGCTGCCACTCCGTTTGCTCCCGGCAAAGAGGGCGCTGTCCGCTGCGGCTTTTTTGAACGTGGGACACACAGAATCGTTGCTGTTCCTGAATGCCCTGTCGAGGCGCCGGGCGCTCGTCAGATTCTCAACGGCATCGCTCGCGAGGCCGAACGTCTGCATATTCCCGCCTTTAACGAAGACAAGCATCTGGGGCTGCTTCGCTATGCCGTCGTTCGCTGCGGCTGGCGCACCGACCAGATTATGGTCACCCTCGTGACCGCTCAGCGCGACCTGCCGCATGCGCAGGAGTTCTTTGAGGCTGTCGCGGCGCTTGATCCGCATATCGTCACCGTCGCTCAGAACATCAACGGTCGCCCCGGCAATGCCATCTTGGGTGAGGAGACTCATATCGTCTATGGCGCCGAATGCATGCGCGACCAGCTGCTCGGCTGCGAGTTCGATATCTCCCCCACCGCGTTCTACCAGACCAATCCGCAGCAGACCGAGTTGCTCTATCAGCTCGCGATTGACGGCATGGACCTGCAGCAGGGTGACATTCTTATGGACGCTTACTGTGGTAGCGGCACCATCGGTCTGTGCGCCGCGAAGGATGCCCAGGACAAGGGCATCGGCATTATGCTGCTCGGCGTGGAGCGCAACCCGGCGGGCATTGCCGACGCACGTCGCAATGCCGAGCTCAACGGCCTCACCCGCAGCGCTTGGTTTATGGCCGACGACGCCACCGATTACATCCTGGACGCCGCCGACAACAACGAGCGGATCGATGTCCTTTCCATCGACCCGCCGCGCGCCGGCTCCACACCCGAGTTCCTCGAAGCCGCTTGCGCGCTCAAGCCACGCCGCATCACCTACATCAGCTGCAATCCCGTGACCCAAGAGCGCGATCTGCACCAGCTCCTCGATGGAGGCTATCGCCTGCTCAAGATCACACCGGTCGACATGTTCCCCCATACCGACCACACCGAAACCGTCGTGGTCCTCGAGCGCCGCTAATCCACCCCAGTAGATTTTTGGGACAAGAAGGGGGCGACCCATCTGGGCCGCCCCCTTTACTTGGTTTATGAACGCCGTTACATGCCCTTGCGCAGGTCGCATACACCGGCCGCCGCCATCTCGCGCAGCAGCGTCTCGCGGTCGCGCGTCACGATCAAATCCAGCGGGAAGTGAATCTCGTCGAGCATCTGGCGCGCGTGATCGAGCTTGCCAATGGCCATGCCAATGTGGGCATCGGTCGACACGCCAATGCCAACGCCCAGCTCGGCGCAGCGCTCGGCGATCTTGCGGCATACGGCCCAATGCTCAGTGTCGACACCGTGTTCAAGACTATGGTTGTTGATCTCGATAATCTTGTGCTTGGCCTTAGCCGCCAACAGCACCTCGTCGATATCGAACGGCACGCCCGAGCGCCCCGTATGCCCCAGCATGAACACCTTGGGGTGTTCCAAGGCGTTGATATACATCTCGGTCGCCTGGGCCAGCGTCGCGCCCTCAGCAATCTGCGGATTATGCACGCTTGCAACCAAATAATCCAAATTACGCGTAACCAAATCGAACAGTGAATGCTGACGGCTGTACGAATCGCCGGCGATATCGAGCGTGACAGGAATGTCCTCGCCAAACAGGCTTCCGTCCAGCGAAACGATATCGGCCTCGGCACCACGCAGCACCAGCACGCCGCTCCAAATGCGCGGCCAGATATCCTGGTTGATAAAGAATTGGTAACTGCGCAGGTCATTGGGGCAAGCCGTAACCATAGAGCTCAGATGGTCGGCAGATCCGAGCACCTGCAGGCCACGCTCTGCCGCCCAGTACACATTCTCCTCAATGGTCGAATATGCATGCGCAGAGAACATCGTATGGGTATGAATGTCACAAGAAAGCAGGTAGGGCATCAGGTCTCCTTGTCCAGTATGGCCGTCGCGTATATTCATTGTACGCATAGCTTTCGGCAGTCGTAAAACTGCTTCATCCCAATCACACAACGGCATAAACAACGGGGCCTGGCTTAGCACCAAACCCCGTTTCACGTAAAACATTGCAAGCAGAGCGCTTTACTTTCGACGATATTCGTCGGCCAGTTGCTTCCAGGCAGGCAACGAATTGACGATGGTCTCGTAGCTCACACAGTAGCCAAGGCGGAACCAGCCCGGCATACCAAAGCTATCCGAAGGCACCGCGAGCAGCTCATACTTCTTCGCGCGCTCGCAGAAGGCGTTCGCATCGGGCTCCAGCGCCTTCACCCACAGGTAGAATGCACCATCCGGCTCAACATAGGTGTAGCCATACTCCGCCAGTGCATCGGTAAGCGCGGTGCGGTTGCGCGCATATGCCTCGACATCACTCGGCTCATCAATGCAGTCGATGATCACACGCTGGAAGAGGGCCGGTGCGCACACGAAGCCCAGCGTGCGGGCGGCACCGGCGACGGCCGGCATAAGGCGAGCAGCCTGCGGATTGGTATTGGGGACCAAAATCCAGCCCACACGTTCACCCGGTAGCGAAAGGGACTTGGAATACGAATAGCACACGATGGTGTGCTCATAGATCGAAGGCACCCAGGGCACTTCGGCGCCATACACAATCTCGCGATACGGCTCATCCGAGATAAGCATGATCGGATTCTCGGGATCGCGCTTGGCGTTGACCTCGCGTAAAACATTGGCCAGTCGCGTCAGGGTATCGCGCGTATACACGGCGCCCGTCGGGTTATTCGGTGAGTCGATGATGACAGCTGCCGTTTTATCGGTAATCGCCTTGAGCACATTACCCACGCTCAGCTGGAACGCATCTTCATCGGCGAGCGCCTCGACACACGTGCAGCCGGCCTTCTCAATCCACACGCGATACTCCGGGAAGTACGGGGCGATAACAACAACCTCATCGCCCGGGTTCGTAACGACGTTGAGCGTGCAGGTGAGCGAAGCCGCGGCGCCCACCGTCATAAAGACGTCCTTGCCCTCATAGCTCGTGCCAAAACGGCGGTTGAGCGATTCGGCAACGGCTGCTCGACATTGCGGCAGGCCCGGAGCGGGGGTGTAGCCGTGCAGCTGGTCACTCGGCAGCTCCAGGGCCTTCTTAATGGACTCGGCCACAGCAGCGGGCGCCGGAACACTCGGGTTGCCCAGCGAAAAATCGAATACGTTCTCCGCACCAATCTGTGCCTTGCGCTCAAGACCATAGCTAAAGATCTCGCGGATGATGGAGCTTTCCGCACCGCGAGCATACATAGTTTCGTTGATCATCTGTTCCCCTTTCGCATAGGCGGTATTGTACGCTTTAGTTGAGCAAAGTGCCGCAGAATGTTGATTGGGGACGGACTTAAATGCGTGAAAACGCTCATTTAAGTCTGTCCCCAATCAACAGATGCAAAAAGCCTCCGCAGGTTTCCCCGCGGAGGCTTTCGCCACAAAGACTATTTGTCGGTGTCGGCATCGGCATCGACATCGACGACGGCATGGTCATCGTCAGTATCATCGGATGCGGCTTCGGCATCCTCCTGCATGGCCGCCTGCGCAAAGGCCGCGGCATCAGCCGCCAGCTCCTCCTCGCTCATGCGAGGCGCGCGCTTCTTGGTCGGCATGCCGGCCGCCTTGGCATTGCGCTCCTCCTTGGCCGCCAGGATATCGCCCTCGCGCTCAAGGTAGGCATTCCACTCGTTGTCGAGCAGGGCGTTCACGGCGTCGCCTTCGACAGTCTCGCGCTCAAGCAGCACCTTCGCCATCAGATCGAGCTGATCGCGACGGGCATCCAAAATCTCGACCGCACGACGATGGGCTTCGCGCATGATGCGCTGAACCTCGATATCGATGCGGCGTGCCGTCTCCTCGGAATAATCCTGGTGATCGGCGTAATCGCGACCAAGGAACACCTGATGCTGCGCCTCGCCAAACACTTGCGTACCCAGCTCCTCGCTCATGCCCAGACGCGTAACCATCTCGCGCGCCATCTTGGTCGCACGCTCCAGGTCATTGCTCGCGCCCGACGTGATGTCATCGCACATGAGCTCCTCGGCAACGCGACCGCCCAAGAACACGGCGAGCTCGTCGAGCATCTCGTTCTTGGTCTTGAGGAAGTGGTCCTCCTGCGGAAGCTGCAGCGTGTAGCCCAGAGCCTGACCGCGGCTGACGATCGAGATCTTGTGGACCGGATCGGAGTGCTCCAGGATGTGGCCCACCAGGGCATGACCGCTCTCGTGGTAGGCAATCGTGGTGCGCTCGGCCTCGGTCATCACGCGACCCTTGCGCTGCGGACCAGCAATCACGCGCTCCATCGATTCCTCGACCTCGTCCATCGAGATCACAGAACGATGACGGCGGGCAGCCAACAGTGCAGACTCGTTGAGCAGATTTGCCAGATCGGCGCCGGTAAAGCCAACGGTCATCTGGGCGAGCTTCTCAAACTTAAAGTCCTCGTCCATCGGCTTGTTCTCGGCATGCACGCGCAAGATCTGCTCGCGGCCCTTCACGTCCGGACGGTCGACCGTAACCTGACGGTCAAAACGACCGGGACGCAGCAATGCCGGATCCAGAATGTCGGGGCGGTTGGTCGCGGCGATCAGGATGACCGACTCGCTTTCCTCAAAACCGTCCATCTCGACCAGCAGCTGGTTGAGCGTCTGCTCGCGCTCGTCGTGGCCGCCGCCCAAACCGGCTCCGCGCTGACGTCCCACGGCATCGATCTCGTCAATAAAGATGATTGACGGAGCCTGAGACTTGGCCTCCTTAAAAAGGTCGCGCACGCGGCTGGCGCCGACACCCACGAACATCTCGACAAAGTCAGAGCCCGAGATGCTAAAGAACGGCACGCCCGCCTCGCCGGCAACGGCCTTGGCCAGCAACGTCTTACCGGTACCCGGAGGGCCCACCAGCAACACGCCGCGGGGAATCTTGGCGCCCAGCTTGCGATAGCGGTCCGGGTCGCTCAAGAAATCGCGAATCTCTTCGAGCTCCTCGACCGCCTCATCCACGCCAGCGACATCCTCAAACTTGACCTTGGGACGCGTAGCCTCGTTGGTCTTGGCATTGGTCTTGCCAAACTGCATGTTCCTGTTGTTGGCGCCCATCATCTGGCGCATAAAGTAGAACATGATGGCAATCAGGGCGATCGTCGGAAGCACGCTCATCGCCAGGTCGCCCCAAAAATCGGGGTCATTGGTGTTGACGATGTACTTGGTATCGGGGTGCTCCGCCATGAGCTCGGCAAGTGAATCGGAACCGACATAGGTCGAGGAAAAGCTCTTGAGCTCGCTCGTGTCGCCCTTGTCCTTTTTCGTCTTCCAGTAATGACCCGTCACGCTTCCGTCCTGAACCGTATAGGTCAGATCTTCGACGCGATCCTGCTTGATGGCGCTGACCATCTCACTCGTCGCGAGCTTTACGGTATTGCTGGAGTTGGCAAAGCCGGAGCCCATGTTAAAGAAGGCGTAACCCAGGAGCGCGCAAGCCAAAAGAAAATACAGCCAGCCCGTACGCGTGGGCTTCTTGCCTCCGGGCATCCCCGGGATCTTTGGGTCCCGGGGAGTCTGGGAATTGTTGTCGTTACGGTCGTCGGGCATCTTACGAATAAACCTCCGGTTTCAAAATGCCCAGATACGGAAGGTTGCGATAGCGCTCGGCATAGTCGAGGCCGTAGCCCACCACAAAGGCATCGGGGCAATGGGTTCCAACATACTTGGGCGTGACGGCCGAGACGCGGTCCTCAACGTCCTTCCACAGGAAGGCAGCGACCTCCAGCGAGGCGGGCTTACGGCTCTCGAGATTCTTCATCAGATACTTGAGCGTCAGGCCCGAGTCCAGAATGTCCTCGACGATCAGCACGTCGCGACCGCGGATGTCGATATCCAGGTCCTTAATGATACGCACGATGCCCGAGGACTTCACACCGTCGCCATAGCTCGAAACAGCCATGAAATCGATGTTGGTCGGCAGCTCGATCTTGCGCATCAGGTCGCCCATAAAGACCACGGCGCCGCGCAGGACCGCAATCAGCACCAGATCCTTACCCGCGTAGTCGCGAGTAATCTGCTCGCCTAGGCGAGAGACGATACCGTCGATATCCTCCTGCGTAAACAGAACCTTCTCGATATCCGGATGTTGAGAAGCCATGACAACCCTTTCTTGTGCTTATCGCCCACGCACCGCCGCTTGGACGCGAACTACACATTCTAGCAGCGCACGGGGTATATTTACCAGCACGTGCGCCATCAGCGCGGGAATACCGTCAACGTCGCACAGAATAGCTGGCGCGAAGCGCTATTCCGCATCGACCACGCGAAGCAGATAGGCCACGCGCGTCGCCGCCGTGCACTTAAAACGTTCGTCCGCGCGAACGCCCGCAACCCATACTACGGCACCTCCCGGAGCCGTTCTTACCACGGGTACGCCAGAGCGGTCTGAAACAGGAATGCGCGCCTCGTTCAACAGGTCTGACACTTTCTTGCTACGACCGCTCATCCCCAACGGGCACATCACGTCTCCCGGCACAGGGCTATCCACCCACAGGCGCGCCGATCGTGCCTCGGCGGGAATCTCCCCGCGCGAGCCGGCTAGCATCCGCTCGCTATCGCGGTCGGCGAACCCCAGGGCCGCCGCATCCACCAAGGCCGCAACCTCTCCGGCAGCAGCAAGCTCGCGGGCACGGTGCACGATATCGCACCCCGGCTCCACAGCCATCGGCTCTGCTGTCAGCATACGCCCCGTCCCCAGCGGCAGACGACCGGGAACGGAGATCCAATCGGCCACTAAGCCCTCGCGCGCCGCCGGGGCCTTGAGCGCCAGCATGCCAAACTCCACACGGGCATCAATTCCCGCAGGAAGCGTAACCGAGCCCGAGTCCGCAGCGACGCAGGCAAGTACCCGTTCTACATGCCGCATCTCCGGTCGCGCGTCGGGATCGATACGCTTAATCGCCAACCGCACGATACGCCGTGCAATCACAACCTCAGCGGCGGCAAGACGGCGCGCATCGAGCACCAGTGCGCCCGCCGCCTCCTTGCGCAGGCAGCTTCGAAACGCCTGTGCCGAAAGCTGAGAAAGAAAGGCATCTTCGTCGCCCAGAATTTCGCAAGCGGCGCCAATCGTCTTACAGACGTTCGCGTTGCGCTGCGCCACCACCGGCATCACCCGATGGCGCACATAGTTGCGCAGGTACGAAACGTCCTCGTTGCTTTCATCTTCCCGCCACGGCTGACCGTGCACCTGCAGATAGCTCACGAGCTCATCATGCGTGAGGTCGAGCAAGGGGCGCACCACAATGTTCCGACGGCGTGGAATGCTTGATAGACCCGCGGGACCCGACCCTTTAATGGCATTCATCAAAAATGTTTCCGCGCGGTCCGACGAGGTATGCGCGGTACAGATACGAGCCGCCGTCCGCGGTGCGCCCGATTCGGCACAAAGTTCGCGAACATATCTCCGTGCCGCGGCATAGCGCACCTCGCGGGCCGCAGCCTCGATATTGCCCGATTCGTCATCAAAATAGGCATGCTCAACGCACAGCGGCAAGCCGTATTGCACGCACAAATCACGTACAAAGGCCTCGTCGCCATCGGATGCCTCCCCGCGCAGATGATGGTTCACATGCAGCACGTGCAAACGCTCGCGTGCAATGGAAGCGATGCCGCGCCCGTCCTGGATATCCAGCTTTGATGTGCAAGCCATAAGGAGCAGCGCCGTCGAGTCCGCACCGCCTGATACCATGAGCACTACGGGGGCAGCGGTCTGCCGCGTTGCCAGAACGTTCTTATCCGTCCTCGGCGCGGCATGATGTCCATAGTGCTGAGATACCGTTGGCATTCGCTTCCTCCTCTATTCGTCCGCACCCATTGTATCCTTTGGAATATTATGTCTCGTCTGCACCTTCATATCCTTGGCAGCGGCTCAAAAGGCAACTGCGCACTCGTCGAGGGGCCTCAGGGGCTCATCATGATCGACAACGGCCTGTCCCGCCGCGAGACACTTAAACGCATGGCGGAGCTTGGCCTCTCGGCAGACGACGTCGCCTCTCTTGTAATCACCCATGAGCATGGTGACCATATCAAGGGGCTCGATGTATGGTGCAAGCACTGGCATGGTCCCCTCTTTGCCAGCAGGGACACCCTTTCATGCAAAGAAAACCTCGCGCACCTGCCCGTAGAGGAATTTGACCCCGGCGACACGCTCCCCATTGCCGGCATCCACGTGCAAACCTACTCAACATCGCACGATGTCATCAATCCTGTCGGCTATCGATTTAATGCTCTCGATGATTCCATTGGGTTTGCCACCGACACCGGAGAGTTATCGAGCAAGGCCATAGGCATCCTCAAAGACTGTCGAGTTCTCGCGCTCGAAAGTAACCACGATGTAACTATGTTGCGCGAAGGAGCGTACCCCCGCTTTCTTCAGGAGCGCATCCTGTCCACAAAGGGGCACCTCTCCAACAACCAGGCCGCCGAAGCCGCGCGCGAACTTGTTACCGATCGCACCGAACAGCTCATCGCCATGCATATCAGCCAGGACAATAATCGTCCAAGCCTTACCGTCAAAAGCTATGCCAACGCGCTTGATGCAAGTCTCGATGATGAACTCGGCAGTTCTGCCACCCGTCTTCAAGGGCCACGGAAGCTCTCGATACGCCCTGCAAGCCAGTATCAACCGACAACCATTCAATAGCCCCTCAAGACAACAAAAGGGGGCTGGGAATCACTTCCCAGCCCCCTTAACTCATACTCTCGATTGAAGCAGAGCCATCGTTAGTCGATAGAGATCTTCGTGACGTTCTTCTTCTCGACAATCTTGGGAACCGTAACGGTCAGGATGCCGTCAGCATACTTAGCCGAAAGGCCCTCGCTCGAAGCGTCCTTAAGATACACGCCGCGCGTCGCACTGTACGAGCCGAACTCCTTCTGGAGGAAGTTCTTACCCTCGTTTTCGGCGCTCTCCTCGACGTTCACGCTGATGGACAGGCGACCCTCATTGAGCTCAACGTCGATGTCATCCTTGGCGACACCGGTCAGATACGCCTTGACCTCGTAGCCATCGCCCTTGTCCTCAACGTCAACGGGGAACGCCTTGGAGGCAATCGAGTTGTTTGCAAGGTCGGTCATATCATCAAACAGATCGAACAGCGAGCTAGCAGAAGGACGAACGCCAAAAACCGAACGATAAGGAACCATGCTTGCCATGTTTACCACTCCTTTTAAGGACTGCCGAGCCATCTTCTAGGTGACTGGGACTTCTTTTGACGCTCTTATATATGCCCACCCAGTGCTCATATATACATCGACTATAAAGTTTTTTGAGTCCAGTACTATAAGCATATCTAAGTGTGTATGACTCAGGTCTTAGTAAGGTTAAGGTTCTTTGAACCAGAGCTTAAATAAGAAGTATGTTCGCAGCTACAAATAACAAGGGGCTTACAATGAGCGCGTACACGTTGTTGGTAACGAGCTAAAGGGCATCATGGACGACCAAAACCAGAACAATATGTTTATGCCGACGCAGGGCGAAGATACTTCTACGCAGCCGCCACGGTTCCATCGCCCCCACATCTCGCAAGAGCCCATTAATGATCCTGAGCCCGATTATGTGACGAGAAATCGATATCAAACGCTCGAGGATGCCCAAACGGGACGTAAACATATGGGCGTTGCCTCGGGAGACCCTGTATATCTGAAAGACGCACCATTATCTAAAAACAGCGCAGCTAGCGATGAGCCGATGAAAGCATCCGCCGCTCATCAACAAAGAGGGCCTCGACCCAAGCAAACCTTGACGCATTCGGCTCGCTATCTCGAAACGCCAAAACAGGGAAAATCAATCTTCGTTTCGTCAAGTAAACGACGCAAGCAGCATCAGCTGACAATTCTGCTTTTGATCATTGCGGCCATAGCAGTTGCCCTTGTTATACGATTTATTTTCTTTAAATAAAGGCTCAATACCAAAAACAACAAGATCGTCTGGTGTAATTGAGTCATTTACACCCCGTAAACGCAAAAAAGGGGGAGGCCGCGAGGCCTCCCCCTTCTTCAAGTCATCCGACGGCTCGG
>DXLV01000016.1 GCA_019414545.1 Collinsella sp.
GGCCAGCCCGTGGGAGGCCAGGGCGCCGCTGACCGGTGGACGGCACCGAGCCGTCATCGAACTGAAGAAGGGGGAGGCCTCGCGGCCTCCCCCTTTTTGCGTTAACGGGTTTTGTCTCACATAGTAGCTGTGTTTTATAACCCTCGTTTGTCGCATCTTCTGTGAACGGGCTACAATAACTTAGTCTGTGCGATATGGAGGTGAACATGGCTGAAGCTGGTATCGGCGTTGATATCGTCGAGATTTCCCGTATGAAATCAATTCTTGAAAAGACGCCGTCGTTTGCTCGGCGTGTGTTTACCGAAGAAGAGCGTGCGTATTGCGACGCATCATCGCGTCCCGCTGCTCACTATGCGAGCCGCTTTGCTTCGCGTGAGGCGGTGCTTAAAGCTCTTGGCACGGGTTTTAGTCAAGGCGTGGGTCGCAAGGATGTTTCGGTAACGCGTGATAAACTCGGCAAACCGAAGGCTCTGCTTTCTGGTCGTGCTCTCGAAATCGCCCAGGATTTGGGTGTTGTCGAGGTCGCTCTTTCTATTACCCTTACGGGTGACTTGGCTGTCGCTAATGCCATTGCAATCACCGAGGATGCTCGACCTAAGCCTAAGGAAGAAAAGGTGAGCAACAAGAAACGCGTTGCGCAGACATTTAAAGAGGCTCGCTCTGTTTTAGATGAGCTTGAGCAGCTGCAGAATTCAGCATTGACGGAGCACTTGGGCGATGCTTCGCAAGATACGCTAGGAGCATAGATGAAACCGGTTTTGAGTACCGAAGAAGTCGTTCGTCTCGAGGATATCATCGAACGCGAAGGGACTTCGAAGGCCGAGCTTATGGAGTTAGCGGGTGAGTTTGCCGCCAACGAGGTCTTGAAGCTCAATCCCGATCGGGTTCTCGTTCTGGTCGGTTTTGGTAATAATGGCGGCGACGGTTGGGTTGCCGCCGATATCCTGAGCCACAAGGGTGTGGACGTGGATATCGTTTCTCCGGTTGAGCCGGATGAGATTCCTGCTGCTTTGGCACGTCATGTTGCTCGTCGAACTGCCGGCCGCGATGTGCACGTTTGCGTCGGTCCCTCGCGTGACGAACTCGAGGTTTTGATCGATAAGGCGGATGTTGTTGTCGATGCCATTTTTGGTACCGGTTTCCACGGGAATCTGCGTGCGCCGTTCTCCATTTGGATTCCTACGGTCAATGAATGCGCCGATTGTGTCGTATCCATTGATGTCCCCTCGGGCCTGAATGCAGAGACGGGCGTTGTTGATGACGACTGCATTCGTGCCGAGCGCACGGTGACGATGATTGCGCCCAAGATTGGCCTGTATAGCGCTGATGGCCCTGAGTATGCTGGCGATTTGATCTGCGGCAATCTTTACGACCGTCTTGACGAAGTCATCGATGATGTCGACCACGCCGCCGAGATTGTCGAGCCCGGTGACTTAGTTGATTACTTTGCTCCGCTACCATCGAATATCGATAAGTATTCCCGTGGCTCTGTGCTTATTGTCGCCGGATCGGCGCAATATCCTGGTGCTGCCATTATGGCGGCCAAGTCTGCAGCTCGCGCGGGTGCTGGTTACGTGGCGGTCGCGGCTCCTGATGCCTGCGCCAATCTTATTCGCATGGCACTTCCTTCGATTCCCGTCTTTGCTATTCCGTCTGATTCCCGCGGCTCCTTTGGCGCCGCTGCGCGCATGACGGTGTGCGAGATCGCAAAGAAGTACAGCTGCGTACTGTGCGGTCCCGGTATGACGACGTCTGCTGGCGCTATGCAGGTGGTTTCGGGCTTGCTCGAGCTTGATGTACCGCTAATTTTGGACGCCGATGCACTCAACTGCCTTGCTAAGATTGCCATTGACGGTATTGATAGTAACCCCGAGATGTATCGTCGTGAGCAGCCGTTGGTTATGACGCCGCACTATCGTGAGCTTTCGCGTTTGGTTGCCGGTGACGAGGTGAACGACCTTGGTACCGCGATTGCAGCTGCGCAGAAGGTTGTCTGGGCTGCAGGCTCCGACAATCTGGTGGTCATAGCCAAGGGGCCGACGACGGCTATCTGTGGCGTTGAGCGCGTGCTGCTGCCACTCTCGGGTCCGGCTTCTCTGGCAACTGCCGGTTCTGGTGATGTTCTCGCGGGTATTTTGGCCGGCACGCTTGCCACCATGCGCGACGAGATGGATCGTTGGGAGCTGCTGTATTCGTACGCCGTCGCACTTCACAGCTACGCCGGTTTTGCCGCGGCGACGGAGTATGGTGAGAAGAGCGTTATCGCGACCGATCTTATCGACTTGATCGGTCCTGCCATGGAGCTGGCGGCAAAGGATGCGCTCGAAGATCTGGGAATCATGGACGAAGGGTCGGATGACTAATCATGAATAAAGCCGATTTGACGCGCTGGTCCTGGGTCGAGATCGACCGCGGGGCGCTCCGTCGCAACACGAGAGCCTATAAGAACTTGTTGAATCCGCGTCAGCGCCTGTGCTGCGTGGTCAAGGCCGATGCTTATGGTCATGGAGCTGTTGAGTGCGCTAAGATCATGTATTCGGCTGGTGCCGACATGTTTGCCGTGGCGACGGTCAACGAGGGCGTTGGGCTCCGTCAGGGCGGAATTACTAAGTCCATCCTGATTCTAAGCGAGCCGCCTATCGAGGCTATTCCTGCATTGCTCGAGTTCGATATCATGCCCTCGGTCTATACGTCCGATTTTGCTCTCGCGTATGGCGAATGCGCCGTCGCGGCGGGCAAGGTGGGCAAGTACCATCTTGCCATCGAGACGGGCATGAATCGTATCGGCGTTCACTACACACAGGTGCTCGACTTTGTCCGCGGCATCAGCTTCCATCGCGGTATTCAGTGCGACGGCGTATTTACGCACTTTGCCACGGCCGATGAACCTTCGGGTTGGGACTACAAGCTGCAGTGCCAGCGTTTTACCGAGGCCGTTCAGGCCATTAAGGACGCAGGTTTTGAATGCGGTATCGTGCATTGTGCCAATACGCCATCCTCGATGCTCGATTCTTCAATGCACTTTGACATGATTCGTGCCGGCATCGGTTTGTATGGTCTGCAGCCATGTGAGCTGAGTGGTCGCGTGATGCAGCTTGATCCCGTCATGAGCGTCCACGCGCGTGTGACGCGCGTGGCGCATCCTGCGATGGGCGAGGGCGTGGGCTACGGCTTTACCTACCGCGTACCGCGCACGCGCGTTCAGGTCTGCACCCTTCCGATCGGTTATGCCGATGGCCTTTCGCGTACGCTTTCCAATCGTATGGACGTGCTGTATCGCGGCGAGCGTGTGCGTCAGGTGGGCAATATCTGCATGGACCAGTTTATGGTCGCCATTCAGTCCAACCCGGCGCATGAGATTCCCGAGGCCGAGTATGGTGACGAGATGATCATTGTCGGCCGCGATGGAGATGCCGAGATTACCATGGACGAGATGGCGCGCCTACGCGGCACGATTAACTACGAGGTCGCTTGCGGCTTTGGTATGCGTCTCGACAAGGTCTACGTGTAGGAGTCGCTATGGGCGTCATGCACATCCCCGGCCATAGCCATCAGGCGCCGCGTGAGGTCGCACTCGAGGAGATCGAGGCCGTTCTGGGCGATTGTCACCTTTGCCAGCTTTACCAGTCGCGCCATAACATCGTGTTTGGCGTGGGAAACCCCCACGCTCGCGTGATGTTTATTGGCGAGGCGCCGGGCCGCAATGAGGATTTGCAGGGCGAGCCCTTTGTGGGGGCGGCAGGCGAGGACCTCAACGGCATTTTGTCGCTGGCGGGGCTCAAACGCGAAGACGTCTACATTGCCAACGTGCTTAAGTGCCGCCCGCCGGGAAACCGCAATCCGCGTCCCGAGGAAGTGCTGGCTTGCTCACCGTTTTTGCGCGAGCAGATTCGAAGCATCTGGCCCGATATCATCGTGACGCTCGGCAACCCCGCAACGCACTTTGTGCTCAAGACCGAGATCGGCATTACCAAGCTGCGCGGCAGGTTCCATCAGATGGGGCACTTTGTGGTGATGCCCACGTTCCATCCGGCAGCGGCGCTGCGCAATCCGGCGTGGCAGGAGCTGCTGGAGGAAGACTTTAAGATGCTGGGCGACTATCTGGAGCGACATCCCGCGCCAGAGGACGCCTCGGAATAATAAGGAGCATATATGTCCCTGGAGCGCCTGGGGGTAGGTACTTATAAAACGACTTGCGCTGCCGATACGGAGTACTTTGGCGAGCTAATTGCACCGTGCCTTGAGGACGGCGATGTGCTCATCCTGACCGGTGGCCTGGGAGTGGGCAAAACTCACTTTACCAAGGGCGTCTCGCGCGGGCTGGGCGATGGGCATATGGTTACGAGCCCTACGTTCGCGCTCATGGCCGTTCACGATCAAGGTCGTATTCCGCTGTTTCACTTTGATCTATACCGCCTGGAGCATGCCTACGAGCTCGAGGATACGGGCATTTTCGATGTGCTGGGCTATGAGGGTGCTTGCCTGCTGGAATGGGGCGAACAATTCCAGGACGAGCTGACGGATGAGTATCTTTCGGTGACGCTCAAGCGTGATGAGGGCGACAGCGATGTGCGAACGATAACGCTTGAGGCGCACGGTGACCGCGCAATGGAGCTTTCCCATTTGATTGATAAGGCTGTACAAGATGAGCTTGCATAACGACAACGCGCTGGTGGTGGCGCTCGATACCTCGACCGACATGCTTGCCTGCGCGGCAAGCTGGATTGATGGGCAGACGGGCGAGACGAAGCTCGTGAGTGGCGACCACATGTGTCGCCGTCACGCCAACGTTGAGCTCGTGAATACCGTTGATGGCGTGCTGGCTCAAGCCGGTCTGGATCGCAGCGATGTTGGTTGCTACGTGGTCGGCCGCGGCCCGGGGTCATTTACGGGTGTGCGCATCGGCATCTCCACTGCCAAGGGCCTCGCGCGTGGTGCCAATGTTCCGCTGCTGGGTGTGTCGACGCTTGACGCTTGCGCTTGGACGGCGTGGAAGGCTGGCGTGCGCGGCAAGCTTGGTATCTTGGCCGATGCTATGCGTGGTGAGGTATATCCGGCGCTGTATATGCTGGTCGATGAGGGTCCCGAGCGTCAATTTGAGCGCGAGCACGTGGTCAAGGCCGCCGTGGCGCTCGATGAGTGGCGCCAAGCAGCGGACTGGGACCAGGTTCAGCTGACCGGTGACGGTCTCGTGCGCTATGGCAAGCTGCTGGGTGAGGACGAGGCCGCCCGCTGCGTGGAGCGCGACCTGTGGTGGCCTTCGGGCGAGGGCTTGCTGCTCGCGCACGCTGCGGGTGGCGGCGATCCGGCTCGCGTCCTGCCGATTTACACGCGCCTTTCGGATGCCGAGGAAAACGAGCGCAAGCGTCTTGGTCTTGCTGAGAGTGCACAGAGCGAAATTACGGGCGTTGCCGATGAGCTCGCCGGTCGTCATCTGCAGTTCCGTCCCATGGGCGCGGCGGATGCCGAGGGCGCGAGCGCGCTAGAGGCTGCCTGCTTTGAAGGTGCCGGACACGAGGCGTGGACGCCGGGCATGTTCCTGTCCGAACTGGGCGAGGACGTCGCTGCGCCGCGTAGTTGGTGGGTGGCACACGACGACGGCAAGCTGCTGGGCCTTGCCGGCGGTATGGTCGTGGACGGTGATGTGCAGATTCTGGATGTCGCCGTCGACCCGGCACATCGCCGTGAGGGCATTGCCCGCAAGCTGCTGTCGCATGTGAGCTATGATGCCCAGATGCTCGGCTGCACCACGGCTTCGCTCGAGGTCGAGGACGGCAACGAGGGAGCGATCGCGCTTTATAACGCTCTGGGCTTTACCGAGGCAGGACGGCGCCGCGGCTACTATGGTGCCGGCAAGGACGCCATCGTCATGACGGCTCCGCTGCCCCTGGTGCTTCCGGTCGACAATGCCTCGCCCGAGCCGACGGCGGCAGAGCAGCGCGTATGGCCGCTGCCTGCGCCTGGGCGCTCCGAGGGGGAACGTGCCGAAATTGAGCGCCGCCGCCTAGTGCTCGCTATCGAGAGTTCCTGCGACGAGACGGCCGTGGCGATTATCGATGCGGATGGCAATATGCTGGCCAACCAGGTGTCGACACAGATTGATTTTCACGCCCGCTTTGGCGGCGTGGTGCCCGAGATCGCCTCGCGCAAACACGTTGAGGTGATTGTGAGTGTCGTGGATGCGGCGCTCGAGGATGCCGCAGCATCGCTGGGCCTTACGGGCGGAGCCATTGCACCAAGTGAGCTTGCCGCCGTGGGCGTGACACAGGGTCCGGGCCTGGTGGGCGCCCTCGTGGTGGGCGTTGCCTTTGCCAAAGGCTTTGCCTACGCTGCCGGTAAGCCGCTCGTATGCGTCAACCATCTGGAGGGGCACCTGTTTGCCAACTTGCTGGCGCAGCCCGACCTCAAGCCGCCGTTCATCTTCACGCTTGTCTCGGGCGGGCACACCATGCTCGTGCACGTGAAGGCATGGGGCGACTACGAGGTACTTGGTGAGACACTCGACGATGCTGTGGGCGAGGCCTTCGACAAGGTAGCCAAGGCGTTGGGTCTGGGCTATCCCGGTGGCCCCATCATCTCCAAGCTGGCCGAGACGGGCAATCCCCGCGCGATCGATTTTCCTCGCGCGCTTAACAGCAGGGGGGACTATCGCTTCTCGCTTTCGGGTCTTAAAACGGCCGTGACGCTCTACATCGAGCAGGAGACCAAGGCCGGGCGCACGATTCACCTGCCCGATCTGGCGGCTTCGTTTGAGGCAGCTGTCTTTGACGTGCAGTACAAGAAGGCCAAAAACGCACTGCACGCTACCGGATGCAAGGAATACTGCATCGGTGGCGGCGTCTCGGCCAACCCGCATCTGCGCGAGATGATGATCAAGAAGCTTGGGCGTCAGGGGATCCGCGTAACGGTGCCACCGCTTTCGGCGTGCACCGACAACGCCGCCATGATCGCAGAGGTTGCTCGCCGTAAATTCGACCGAGGAGAAATCTCGCCGTTCGACGTCGATGCCGATCCGAACATGACGCTGTAGTCGCAAAGGTGCGATCCCCGGGCAGCGCCGGGGACCTTTCTGTATCGATATAGCTTCTGAGCTGGATCGGCGTCGACAACGTCCAGCAAGGTTAACAAGCCAGCGTCGAATTTCCGGCGTGCTTTAGCTGAAAGAAAAGATGGCATGCGGAGCTTTGCTCCGCATTTGGGATGGGAGCCCCTCGGGAGCGGGCGGGCGTATACAAGGTTTATCGCGAGTTCCGCACGAGCCGGAGAGCACTTAATGTGCTCTCCGTGCGAGCAGGACTGTAGAGCAGGAAACCTTGTATACGCCCGCCCGCTCCCGAGGGGCGTCTCTCATGCAAAAACTGTCGTGGGGTAAAGTCCGAGGTCAGTGGCGTTTTATACCGAGAATTTCAAAAAAAGGTGAAAATTCATTACAAATTTGCGTTGACTTTAGGTAACTAAAGTTTCATACTCCTTTTCAACCACTGGGGGATGTGAACACGCACGGATCGTTCACATCATGATTGAAGAGGATTTCTTAGACATGTTCACGCATCAGCTAAACATTATCAGCGTAGTAATTATCTGATGCGGGTTAGCACATACAGCTAGCCCGTACGATAACGGGCGGCTGATGAAGATGAGGGCCGTCGAGCGCAACCGACGGCCCTCATTTTTTATGTCTAGGAAGTTCTTTTTAGAGGAGGAAATGTAATGAACGGAGTTTTGCTCATGGTTGTGGCCGCGGCGGTGCTCGCCTGTGGCTATCTGGGCTACGGCCGCTGGCTGGCCAACAAGTGGGGCGTTGACAAAGAGGCCCTCACGCCGGCCAAGCGCATGAAGGACGGCAAGAGCTTCTCGCCCGTCTCCGCCTTTACCGCGTTCTCGCACCAGTTCAGCTCGATCTGCGGTGCTGGCCCTGTCACGGGTACGATCGTCGCCATGGCCTTTGGCTGGCTGCCCGTCGTGCTCTGGGTCCTCGTCGGCGGCATCTTCTTTGGCGCCGTCCACGACTTTGGTGCTCTGTACGCTTCGATGAAGAACAACGGCAAGTCGCTCGCTCAGCTCATCGAGAAGTACATCGGCAAGACCGGCCGTCGCCTGTTCCTGCTGTTCTGCTGGCTGTTCTGCATCATCGTCATCGCCGCCTTCACCGACATGGTCTGCAAGACGTTCATGTTCACCCCGGCCGTTGACGCTTCTGGTGCTGCTACCGGTGCCATCGACTTCACCAAGTCCTATGCCGCCGGCTGCGCTGGTACCATCTCCATCCTGTTCACCTTCGTCGCTATCGCCTTTGGTTGGGCCCAGAAGAAGTTCAACCTCACCGGTGCTACCGAGTTCGTCACCGGCGTGGTCCTCATGGTTCTCATGTTTGCCGTCGGTATGCAGTTCCCGGTCTACCTGGATAAGTTCCAGTGGTTCGCCGTCGTCATGGTCTACCTGGTCTTCGCTGGCGCTATGCCCATCCAGATGCTCAAGACCCCGCGTGACTACCTCACTTCCATCATGATGATCGTCATGATCGTTTGCGCTGTCCTCGGCATCGTCGTCCTGGGCGTCAACGGCCAGGCCACCATCACCGCTCCGGTCTTCACCGGCTTCTCCAGCGCTTCTGGCATGATGTTCCCGGTCCTGTTTGTTTCCGTTGCCTGCGGTGCCCTCTCCGGCTTCCACAGCCTCGTTTCTTCTGGTACCTCCTCCAAGCAGGTCGAGAAGGAGCAGGACGCCGTCAAGGTCGGTTATGGCGCCATGATCGTCGAGTCCTTCGTCGGCATCCTTGCCATCATCGTTGCCGGCATCATGTTCTCCGACATGAACACCGCCGGTACCGGCGCCCTCAACGCTGGCGTCGCTTCCACCCCGTTCCAGATCTTCGCTGCTGGTATCTCCCGCGGTATGCAGGCCTTCGGTGTTGACGGTACGCTCGCTACCGTCTTCATGACGATGAACGTTTCCGCTCTGGCCCTGACCTCGCTCGACGCCGTCGCCCGCATCGCCCGCACCTCGTTCTCCGAGTTCTTTGCCCAGACCAACGACGCCCTGGCCATCGAGTCCAAGGCCGGCTACATGAAGGTTCTCGGCAACCCCTGGTTCGCCACGGTCGTCACCCTGCTTCCCGGTCTCGCCCTCGCCTTTGGCGGCTATGCCAACATCTGGCCGCTCTTTGGTGCTTCCAACCAGCTGCTCGGCGGCATGACCATGATCACCCTCGCCGTGTTCTGCAAGTGCACCGGCCGCAAGGGCTGGATGCTCTACGTGCCCGTCGCCTTCCTGCTCTGCTGCACCTTCACCTCGCTGGTCCAGAGCGCCATGGGCTGCATGACCGCTGTCCAGGCTTACGGCTTCTTCGGCACCATCCCGGCTACCGCCACCACGGCCGCCGTCTCCGTCGCCGCCACCAAGGGCTTGCAGCTCGTTTTCGCCGTCCTGCTGATGGTCCTGGGCCTCATCGTCGCCGTCAACTGCCTCAAGGAGTTCTTCGGCAAGGAGGCCGGCTCCATGCCCGACGAGGAGCCCGAGTGGTCCGAGATGGGCAAGGCCGAGTACGGTCGCGCCACTGCCGCTGAAGCTCCTGCCGACGCCGAGGCCGCCAAGGCCTAGTCGGTCGGACGGGTTGAATCTCCCATCTATTTGACTCGGAAAGACCGGGTCCGCAATCAAGCGGACCCGGTCTTTTTTCTTGTGAGAACAGGTGGTGCAAGGGCGTTCTCGCAGATGTTTTGCGTGGATAGGCTCGTGCGTTGTACCATAAGGACGTATATGTGTGCATATGAAAGGGGCCCCGTGGCCAAGACGGTATATTCCGATAATCAAAACAATGTCGATGCTCTGGCTGAGCGTCTGAGCAGCCAGACGTCGCTTTCTGCCGAGCGCGCCAAGCTGGTTGCCTACGACCTGCTCTGCCGCAAGGCGCTCAAGATTAAGTCGAGCGCGCTGGCGCAGATTTTCCGCTCCGTCGATAAGGAATGCGACACCAAGGTGATGCGCGACGAACTCATCGCGGCAAAGATCGTTACCAAGATCGAGGGCAGCGGCATTAACGGGCGCCCGGCGTTCTATACCATCAATGCCGAGATCCGCGATGCCCAGGAGCAGCCTGCCGAGTCCGTCGAAGATTTTGTCGTCGAGGATTTCGCTGACGTGCCTGCTGTGGAAGAAGTTGCTCCGCGTGAGCATGTCGATACCGATGAGTTGCTCGATGAGAACGTCGTGCGTGCCTTTACGGCCAAGGCAGGACGCGGCGGTTTTGGCGGGGGCGGCAAGCGCGATGCACAGCGCCGCGCCCAGCAGGAGCGCTTCCGTCGCGCCGTTGCTCGAAAGGGCGAGACGGATGCCGAGGCTGTTGAGACCGAGGTTGCTGCCGAGTCGCAGAGGCCCGCGAAGGAGCAAAAGCCCGTGGAGGCCCAGGAGCCCCAGCGTCGCCGTGGTGCCCACTTTAAGGCTGCGCAGCAGGATGTCGCGCATGAGGTTGAAGAGCCTTCCGAGGCTGCAGACGATGTTGAGGAGTCTGCCAAGAAGGCTCCGGGTTCATGCCGTCCCGGGCGTGGTTTTGCGAGGCGCGCGTATCCCGTAAGGCGTCAGGAGAAGGGCGAGCCGGCTTCGACCGCTCAGGCCGAGAAGGCCGAACAAACCGAGAAAACCGTTGAGCCGGCGGCTCGCGAGCAGCAACCTTCCGAGTCGCAGCCTGCGGCTGACACTGAGGTCAAAGCTCAACAGACCGCTGATAAGCAGGCTGGGGAGAGCGCCTCAGGCAAGCCTCGCCGCCGTCGTCACCGCGGCGGTCGTGGCTCAAATGCCGAGGCCGCGGCCGAGAAGACAGCGACACAAAACGGAGATGAGAAGGCCGAGACTCCGGTGGATCAGGTCAAGCGCCAGCCGGCGAAGGAGGCCAAGTCCGATCGTCCGCAAAAGCGCTCGTCTGCGCCCAAGCAGGAACGTAATACCCGGGCAGATTCCAAGCGTAAGCCTCATGCACAGGCTGAGCCTGCCGCGGCTGATAGTGCTACCCAGCAGCCCGAGTCGGCCGTCCACGGCGAGGTATCGGCGTTTGCCCTTGCCCGCGTTTTGGGCAGGCAGCTGCTCAAAGTTGTCCCTACGCCTACGGCGCTCTCTAAGATCAAGGAGCAGCAGACTCAAATTGTTAAGGTCGAGGGCAAGGACGGCAAAAAGGCGCCGCAGCGCACTCAGCACAACGAGATGTCCAACCGCAAGATTGCCGAGGAAATCGCAATCATCCAGGCTTGGATCGAGCAAAACCGAGGTGCCGATACGCCGGTTGCCTCGCGCCGCCAGCGTGCCTACCAGATTTTTAACGACGAGAAGGCTTTTGACGGCAAGCACGGTGAGCGCCTGATAAGGCGCATGACCGAAAAGGGCATCAGCATGCAGGCGATCAAGGTCGCCCCCAACCGCCCCGTGCACTTTACGGGTTTCTTTACGCTGGGCGCCGATAAGCCGTTCATTATGGTCGAGAACCTGGACACCTACGACGAGATCGTCAGGCTGCTGCGTGGCCGCAAGCACGCCAAGCTCTTTGGCATCAAGGTGGGCGGCGTGATTTTTGGCGGCGGATGCAAGGCGAGCGTCTCGCATGCCCTGGACGATTATCTGGCCGAGATCGGCTATCGCTTTAACTACGTCTACTACGTGGGCGATATCGACCGCGAGGGCGCGCGCATCGTCGAGCAGGCTCGCAATGCCAATGTGGTTGAGATTCGCCTGCATGCCGGTATGTACCGCGCCATGCTCGCCGAGCATAAGCGTCGCGTGAAGGCCGGCGGCGAGTGCGAGCCCGCGGCTGCCAACCAGGGCGTGCCGCAGAATCTGGCGGCGACGATCAAGGATCTGCCCATGGTCACGCGCGTGCAGTTCCGCAATGTGCTGCGCGAGGGCGGGCGCATTCCGCAGGAGATTCTGATGACCGCCGACTATCGGGATGGCGACTCGGGAAGCTTCGACCGCATGCTTAACAACTAAATTTCGCCGGCCCCGGGAGAGCGGGGACACCGGCTTAGGTTTCCTGCTCTACAGTCCTGCTCACGACGGAGGCCACATTAAGTGGCCTCCTGTTCGTGCGGAACTCGCGATAAACCTAAGCCGGTGTCCCCGCTCTCCCGGGGGCTGTCGTGGCTTGGCCGTTGCACGCGGCTCGCTTTTCGGAACGGGGCTGACGGACACGTTCCGAAATCTACCGCCGTCGCTGTACAGGGTGTCTATAAAGAGCCGTGGCCAAAAAACGGCAAATATGAGTAATGATACTCTTTTAGTAGCAGTAATTTCGACCACATTTAAGGTGATTTGACGTGTCGGTCGAGCAGATAAGCTGCCGTATCTCCTCAAGTGTTCATTAAAGGAAGACCTTGATGCGAATAAATCTCATTAAGATCTTCTTTTATTAACGAAAATAATGTAGCTACAACGGTAACAGTACTCATATTTGCCGTTTTTTGGCCACAGTCCTTCGGAGGGTCCTCGAAAATAGTCCCGAGCCGGCACTTTAGGAACGTCCCTAAGTGCCGGCACCGCGTCTGCCTGCGGCGGCCGCGCCCCGCTGCATCGCTCCGCACCCTTGCGGGTTCGGATTCCTCCGCTTGGCGGCGTTGGCTCGATTTGCTTGACGTGAGGGGCTCTTGGCTGGTGTGGGACGGAGGGATTCCGCGTCCGCCTGGTCGGCGGCCGCGCCCCGCTGCGTCGCTTCGCTCCTTGCGTGCTGCGCTGGAAAACGCTTCGCGTTTCCTCAGCTCCGCACCCTTGCGGGTTCGAATTCCTCCGCTTGCCCACAAGAAAGCGCCCTGGGCCGTTATGGGCTTAGGGCGCTCAGTTTTAATGGCTGGGACGGAGGGATTCGAACCCCCAACAGCCGGCACCAAAAACCGGAGTTCTACCGTTGAACTACGTCCCAATGTGTGGTGTTGCCCAAAAGCAACTCGTTTAGTTTACCTAATCTGCAAGGGCATCGCAAACGCCATCGAGCAGGCGTACGGCGAGTGTCTGCGCGTCGCTGGCCGTGAAGGTGCCGTTGTAGCGCGTCATGCCCGTGAGCTCAATGCGAATGCGTGCCGGCTTCTGCTGTGCGGCGACATTGGCAGTGCGGATGCGCTGGGCCAGGTTGTGGCACTCGGCGAGGGCAATCGTGGCGCGCGGTGCGGCGTCAGCGGGCAGCTCGTCGCTTGCAATCTCGAGCACCAGGTCAACGTCGGTTGGGACCTCGGAGTCGCAGAGCATCATGCCACTGTTGTCGGTCGTTGCCGTGGCGATATTCCACATGCGCGACGCAACACTGCGTGCGATGGGGTCCTCGCCGATAACGGCAATCTGGAAGCGCTCGAGCACGTTGGCGGCGCGAGCAAAACCGATGCGGGACTCGGCTTCGGTGACCGAGGGCTTGCCCTCCCACACATGGTGCAGGCGGTTGATGTAGGCGTAGGTGTCCTGGAAGGCCATGCCGTCGGCAAACAGGCCGACATTTTCCTGGAACTGCTGCAGGGCGGCCTCGGTATGCGGACCAAAGTAGCCGTCGTCTTCACCACAGGCAAAGCCCAAAACGTTGAGAGCGCGCTGCAGGGCCTGCACATCGGCGCCGTGGAAATTGGGCATGCGCAGATAGAGCGTGCGGTCGCCCAGCTTATACGAAGCGTCTACAAGGGCGCTCCAACAGGGGATATCGACGGCATGACCGGCAGCAAGGCCGCTGTCGAGCCTGAAGGTGCTGACGGCCTGCTCAGTGGTGGCTCCAAAGTGCTTGTCGGTGACTTCGGCGGCATCAATCGTGTAGCCGAGCTGCAGGAGACGAGACTGCACGTCCTCGACGGCTGCTCCTTGCATGCCCGTTGTAATAGGTTCCATGAACGAACCCCTTTCGGCGTACCATTCGTACTATTTGAGCGTCTGTCAGATAGACAACGCAAAGGGATGCATAAACATGCACTCAACAGTGTAGCAAGTTGTGCCTAAATACGCTGCTGACAGGTTTTATAACCCCCGTTAGTTAAGGCGCTCCACAAAGAAATCTGCCATGGAGAGGAACAGCTCACGTGCGTGCGGATCAAGCTCAACGTTCTCGATGGCCGCTTTGGCCTTAGCGGTCAGGTCGAGCGCGTAAGTGTGGGCGTAATCGATAGAGCCGGCCTCTTGGAAGATCTCCACGGCGCGTGCGAGCGGCGCGGGATCATCGGTGCCCGAGGAAAGAATCGCCTCGACCTCGTCGTGGTGGCGCTCATCAGAGAGGGCGTGTACGGCGACAAGCGTGCGCTTGCCCTCGGTGATGTCGGTGCGGAAGTCCTTGTTGGCGGCTTCCTTAGTGCCGACAAGGTTGAGCAGGTCGTCCTGAATCTGAAAGGCAAGGCCCGTGTGCAGGCCAAAGGCGCGCAGCGCTTCGATTTGCTCATCGTTGCCGCCGCCGATAATGGCTCCGGCGGCAAGCGGCGTGGCTCCGCTGTAAAACGCGGTCTTGTGCGTCGCCATGTCCAGGTAGTCATCAACCGAGATATCAAAGCGCTCGTCACGGACCCAACCCAGGTCGAGCGCCTGGCCCTCGATGGTACGGACGATCATCTCGGTAAGCTCGTGGAGCACGCGAAGCTTCACGTCTGCGTTGAGTGTGGGGTCGTCGAGAACCGTCTTGGTGACCATGGTGAGCGCCAGGTCACCGCAGTTGATGGCAAGACCGGTGCCCTCGGTAAGGTGCATGCAGGGCTTGCCGCGACGAATCTGCCCGTTGTCGGCGATGTCGTCGTGGATGAGTGCGCCCGACTGAAAGTGCTCGATGGCCGCCGCTGCGCTGCGGGCGCTCTCAAAGCTGCCGCCTACCGCAGTGGCGGCGAGCATGCAGATGAGCGGGCGGTGGCGCTTGCCAGCGTTTGCCGTAAATGCCGAGAGCGGGGTATACAGGTAGCGCTCGATATCGGCGGAAGTCGCCTGTCCGTCAAAGAACGTGGCCAGATAGTCGTTAATCTGGTCAAAGTGCTGGGCTAAAAAGCTGGTAAACGGACTGGACACGGGTTCTCGCATTCTTTGATAGGTTGCATCGTTGCATTATGCAGACAACATATTGCCACATTAGGGCGTCGAGCGCGGCGGTTGAAGACGATTGGTCCATGCGGCCGCAAGTGCGGTAGGGGCTTGGCTAGATAAGCCCAAAGTGTTCGAGCGCGGTGACGACGCCGTCGTGGTCGATGCTGTCGGTGACATAGTCGGCCTTTTCCTTGAGGAAGTCCGGCGCGTTGCCCATGGCGATGCCAACGTCGACGGCGTTCATCAGCGAGACGTCATTGCTGGCGTCGCCGATGCCGTATACGGTTCCGTGGTGGGGATCGAGGGCGTCGAGTACGGACTGGATACCCTCGCGCTTGGTGCATTCGCGAGGCGAAATCTCGGTCACTTCGAGCTCGAGCTCGTTAAAGCAGAGCAGCGGCTCAAACGCTTGATCCTGAGCGATGCGGTTGGCAAGCGACGTGGACATTAAGATCTTGTAGGCGCTGTAATGTTGCAGCTGCGTAATTGCATCGCCCACGGTGCGGGCGTATCCCGGGGCGTCGGGCGCATCGGCACTCATGCGAACGACGCCATTGAGTCCCTCAAAACGAATCACTTCGTCCGATTGCTCAAGAATGGGAGCAAGGCGCTGCAGCATGCCGGGCGTCATCGCCAAATCGCGAATCACGTGTCCCTCAAGTTCGACATAGCCACCCGCGAGGCAGACGATGCCGGTCCAGGGCAGCTCGAGCAGCTTTGGATGGATGCAGCTCAGCGTGCGCCCTGTGCAGATAAACGCCATATTGCCCTTGGCGACAAAATCACGGATGGCTTGCGAGACCGCTTCATTGGGATAGGGGGAGAGGTCTCGCTCGCTCTCGGGAAGCTCTTGTGCCACTCGAGGGTCTTGCCAGGCGAGTGTTCCGTCGATATCGAAGAAGCAGATATCGCCGCGCTTATGGGCTGCGCTGGCGGCAGGGGAGGCCGAGGTAGTGGGCACAAATCCCGGCTCGAGGCCCATGATCTGGTCAAAATGCTCTTTAACGCGGGGAACGGAGATGCCAATAATCACCTGGGCGGTCTTGCCCGTAATGATGAGGCCCTTGGCGCCCGCCGCGACAAACGACGCATTATCTGCAACGATGGAAGGGTCTGCGACCTCGACGCGCAGGCGCGTGGCGCAGTTGGTTGCGCCCACGATATTGCCAACGCCACCTAAAAGCTGAATTACCCGCTCGGCGAGGACGTGATCTTGATCGGATTGAATACTGACCTCGCCATTGGGAGATTGCTCTTTGGCAAAGCCGCTTCCCGTTAAACGATCGATTGCCGCGCGATTGGAGACATGATCCTCGCGGCCCGGCGTCTTAAGGTCATAGACCAAGATGAGTGCTCGAAAACTAACAAAAAAGATGAGGCTAAAGGCAAGACCGATACCGAGCGCCAAAAGGTAGGAGCCGGCATGCATTCGCATGAGCGGGATGAAGTTGAAGGCCGTCATTTCCATGAGACCGCCCGAGAAGATGCCGACGATGCCAAAGAAGTTCATGGTCATGGCAAGGCAGGAGGACAGGACGGCGTAGAGCAAAAAGAGTCCGGGATAGGTGAACATAAAGAGAAACTCGAGCGGCTCGGTGACGCCGCAGACCACCGAGGCGACGATGGCGGGCAAAAGGATGACCTTAAGGCCGGCGCGGCGTTCGGGTTTGGCGGTGAAATAGAATGCTGCCGCGATGGCGGGAAGGCCAAAGAGCTTGCCCCAGCCGGTGGCGGTAAAACCTGCCCAGGGCGCAAGTTCATTTAAAGGGCGCGTGCTATGGGAGAGAATGGGGAGCAGGTTGGTCCACGTGGCGTAAATACCGTCGTGAATGACCAGATTGTCGTAATAGATGGGCATATAGAGCAGATGGTGCAGCCCCATGGGCTCGAGCGCTCGCTCCAAAAACACAAAGATGCCCACGCCGAAGGGGCCGACGCCCGCAAGTGCGTGGCGCAGCGTTTCGGTCACAGCGTATGCGAAGGGCACGATGGCGGCCGAGATGGCGGCAAGGGCAAACACGGCAAAAAAGCTGATGAGGTAGACCAGCGAGGAACCCGAGAAGGTGCCGAGCCAATCGGGAACCTTGGCATCGTAGAAGCGGTCATGGATGGCGACGACGGTTGCCGACACCGCCAGCGGGCCGATAATGCCGGTGTCGAGCGTCTTGATGCCGTCGATGACGGTGATGCCGCTGGCGGGGGTTAAAGACGACGGGTACTTAAGTCCAAGGTTGTCGCCGCTCAGCTTAATGATCTCGCTCAAAAAGAAACAGTAGGCAAAATAGGCTACGAGCGCCTCGAGGCAGCAGCGTGCCGGTTGCTTTTGGGCAAGGCCGATAGGCAGCGCTACGGCAAAAAGAAGTGGAAGGCGCTTAAAGACCGTCCACGAGCCGCGCTGGATGATGGTCCAGAAAACGTACCAGGGGGTTCCGTATACGGCGAGGTCGCCGACGATATCCACGGTCGTTGCGAGGGCGGAGATGCCGACCATGAGGCCTGATATAGAAAACAGCATGGCGGGCGCGAACATGGCTCCGCCAAAACGTTGGATTTTCTGCAGCATAATATGCCTTCCGGATGCAACATGCTGTGCGAGCAAGAACGTTTAAACAATGAACTCATTGTAGAGGACTGGCTGCTTGCCGCATTGACGGTTTTGATTCGGTCCGATTTGGGTTTCGGGGGAACCGTCGACGGTAAATAATCCGTGCTTTACCGATAATCGGTTTAAACAACTTTAAGAAATGCTATCGTGCCTAGCCATACATATTCATTAGAGGTGAAATCATGCCAAAAGCGATTTACGAAGGAATCTACCGCGAGATCCGTTCGCGCATCATCAACGGGACCTATGCGTTTCAGGAGATGCTGCCAACCGAAGCCGAGCTGACCGCGGAGTTTGGCTGCACGCGCAATACCGTTCGACGCGCCTTGAGCATGCTGGCCGACCAGATGTTTGTGCAGCCTATACACGGTAAGGGCGTGCGCGTTATTTGGCTTAAGGGCGAAACCGACATGCTGGGCGCACTCGAAGAGGTTGAGTCGTTTGGCGAGTTCGCAAAACGCAACAATGCCGTCGCATCGACCGAGGTCAAGTCTTTTGAACATTTGATTTGCACTGAGCAACTGTCGCGCCGCCTTGGCTTTAAGGTGGGCGAGGAGCTGATTCGCGTCGTGCGTGTCCGAAGCCTCAACGGCAGCGCGCGCCAGGTGGACCACGGCTACTTTTTGGAGTCGATCGCCAAGGGCCTGACCCCCGAGATCGCGGCGGATTCTATCTACGGCTATCTGGAGCACAAGCGCGGCGTCAAAGTGATGGCGAGCCGTCGTACGGTGAGTGTCGAGCTCGCCAACGATGAGGACTGCAGCTACTTGGACCTTGGCAAGTACAACTGCGTCGCCGTTATGGAGAGCCAGTCGTACACCTCGGACGGCATCTTGTTCGAGGTCACGCATGCCCGCACGCATCCCGAGATCTTCCACTACCGCGTCAACTCCAAGCGATAGCCGGCTAGCTCGCAGCCTGACGAGACTCATGCCCTCAAAGCGAAAACGCCCGGTCAAACCGACGATGCATCGGCTTGATCGGGCGTTTTCTCTGCATTCGATAATAAATAATTGTTTATACAAAACTTGTCAAGTATCAAGTTGAAATTACCGTTCACCGAAGTTTTTCTACCGCTCTAGTAATACTTGTTCAAACAACTAGCCAAATAGCGTATTGTACAAGTCAGCAAAAGGGGCAAAGTCCCCGAGCCAATCTCCGAAGGCGGCGGCAAAGGGTGCCGCCACGGTGTGAAAGGGTGGATTGTAATGAAGAACGAAATGAGCAGAAGGCAGTTCCTGGGCTTTGCTGGTTCCGCGGCTGCGGTTCTTGGTCTGGGCCTCGTGGGCTGCGGTGGTTCTGCCGGCTCCGGCTCCTCTGCTTCTGGTGACGCTGCCGAGGTCTACTTCCTCCAGTTCAAGCCCGAGGTCGACAAGGAGTGGAAGGAGATCGCCAAGGCGTACAAGAAGGAGAAGGGCGTCGAGGTCAAGATCGTGACCGCCGCCTCCAACACCTACGAGGAGAAGCTCAAGTCCGAGATGTCCAAGAGCTCCGCTCCGACGCTGTTCCAGGTCAACGGCCCCACCGGCCTTAAGAACTGGAAGGACTACTGCGCCGATCTTTCCGACACCAAGCTCCGCGGCGAGCTCATCGACGACTCCCTGGCGCTGCAGTCCGACGGCAAGGATCTGGGTATCGACTGGGTTCAGGAGAGCTACGGCATCATCTACAACAAGGAGCTCCTCGAGAAGGCCGGCTACAAGGCCGAGGACATCAACTCCTTCGACAAGCTGAAGGCTTGCGCCGATGACATCCAGGCCCGCAAGGACGAGCTCGGCGTTGACGGTGCCTTCACTTCCGCCGGCATGGATGACTCCTCCAGCTGGCGCTACACCACCCACCTCGCCAACCTCCCGCTCTACTACGAGTTCGAGAAGGAGCACAACCAGGAGGACGACGAGATCAAGGGCGAGTATCTCGACAACTTTAAGCAGATCTTCGACCTGTACATCACCGACTCCACCTGCGATCCTTCGCAGCTCGCCTCCAAGACCGGTGACGACGCCACCAACGAGTTCGCAACCGGCAAGGCCGTCTTCTACCAGAACGGCTCTTGGGCCTACGCCGACCTCACCAAGGCCGGTATGACCGACGACCAGCTCGGCATGCTGCCGATCTACATCGGCGTCGACGGCGAGGAGAACCAGGGCCTGTGCTCCGGCGGCGAGAACTACTGGTGCGTCAGCTCCCAGGCATCCGAGGATGCCCAGAAGGCCACCGAGGACTTCATGTATTGGTGCGTCACTTCTGACACCGCCACCAGCATCATCGCTGACAAGATGGGTCTGACCGCCCCGTTCAAGAGCGCTAAGGAGACCACCAACGTCTTCTCGCAGCAGGCCGTTGCCATGGCCAAGGACGGCAAGAAGACCGTTGCTTGGGACTTCGTCTACATCCCCTCTGAGGAGTGGAAGAAGAACCTCAAGCAGGCTCTCATCGCTTATGCTGCCGACAACACCAAGTGGGACGGCGTCAAGAACGCCTTCGTCGATGGCTGGAAGACCGAGAAGGCTGCTTCCGAGTAAGCAGTTGCTGCCCAAGCTATCTGATTAGCGACAGGGGGCGGGCAGACGTTGGTTTGCCCGCCCCCTGCATATTGAAAGGACCCTTCTATGGGCAAAGCACTCAAACGCTGGTGGCCGCTCTTTATGCTGCCCACGTGCCTGGCGTTTATGATCGGGTTCGTGATTCCCTTTATCCAGGGTTTCTATCTCTCGTTCTGCCAGTTTATTACCATCAATAACGCGCACTTTGTCGGTATCGAGAACTACGTGCGCGCACTGACCGACCCGCAGTTCTCCACGTCGTTCTTCTTTACCGTGGCGTTTGCCTTCCTGTCAACGGTGCTCATCAACGTGATCGCGCTGGCTATTGCGCAGGCGCTCACTCGCAAGGCGCTCAAGGGCACCAACATCTTCCGTACGATTTTCTTTATGCCTAACCTGATTGGCGGCATTGTACTGGGCTACATTTGGCAGATTCTGATCAACTGCCTGCTCTCCAACGTGGGTGCCCAGCTTATCGCCCTCAACTCCGCCGCTGGCTTCTGGGGCCTTATCATCCTGACCCTGTGGCAGCAGGTCGGCTACATGATGATCATCTACATCGCTGGTCTGCAGTCCATTCCGTCCGACTACATCGAGGCCGCCAAGGTCGACGGCGCCACGGCATGGCAGACGTTTTGGAAGGTTAAGATCCCTAACCTGATGCCGACGATCACCATCTGCCTGTTCCTGTCCATCACCAACGGCTTTAAGCTGTTCGACCAGAACCTCGCCCTTACCGGTGGCGCCCCGGCGCACTCCACCGAGATGCTCGCCCTGAACATCTACAACACGTTCTATTCGCGTGCTGGCATCGCATGGCAGGGCATCGGTCAGGCCAAGGCAGTTATCTTCTGCATCCTGGTTGTCGCTATTTCTATGATCCAGCTTAAGGCTACGAGGTCCAAGGAGGTGCAGCAGTAATGAAACGCGATAAGGCTATCAACCGCGCGCTCTCGATTTTCTTTACGATCCTGTCGCTCGCGTGGATCTACCCCGTGTTCATGATTGCGCTCAATTCCTTTAAGAAGGGGACCGCAATCAGCACCACCACGGCGTTCGATCTGCTCACGCCCGAGACGTTCAACGGCTTTGCAAACTACGTGCATGCCTTAAACGAGCAGGGTTTTGCCTCGGCGTTTATGTATTCGCTCATCATCACGGTCACGTCGGTCGTGCTGATCTTGGTGTGCTGCTCCATGTGCGCTTGGTACGTGGTTCGTGTCAACAACAAGATCTCGAACTTCTTCTATTACCTGTTCGTGTTCTCGATGGTCGTACCGTTCCAGATGCTCATGTTCACGCTGTCCAATTTGGCGGACCGCATCGGCTTCAACACGCCGTTCAACATCTGCTTTATCTATCTGGGCTTTGGCGCGGGCCTCGCGGTCTTTATGTTCGCCGGCTTTGTAAAGAACATCCCGCTCGAGATCGAAGAGGCGGCCATGATTGACGGCTGCAACCCGGTCCAGGTGTTCTTTAAGATCGTCCTTCCCATCATGAAGCCCACCTATCTTTCGGTCGGCATCCTTGAGACCATGTGGGTCTGGAACGACTACCTGCTGCCCTACCTTACGCTCGACTCCACCAAGTACAAGACCATTCCTATCTTGATCCAGTACTTCCGCGGCGGCTATGGTCACGTCGAGCTCGGCCCCATGATGGCATGCATCATGATGGTCGTCATCCCCATCGTCATCATGTACATCTTCTGCCAGAAGTACATCATTGACGGCGTTGTGGCAGGTGCCGTCAAGGGCTGATGCCGTAACTGTTTTGCAAGTTTTGGCGGCGCCCCTCAGCGCGGCGCCGCGTATCGAAAGGTAAAGACATGGCCGAGATCGTTCTCAAACATGTTCAGAAGGTGTATCCCAACAACGAGTCAAAAAAGAAGGGCTTCTTTGGCAAAAAGAAGAAGACCGAGGAGAAGAAGCACAACCTTAAGGTTACCGAGGACGGTGTGCTCGCTGTAGAGGACTTCAACCTCACCGTTCACGACCAGGAGTTCATCGTCCTCGTTGGCCCTTCTGGCTGCGGTAAGTCCACGACGATGCGCATGGTCGCCGGCCTGGAGGATATCACCTCGGGAGATGTGCTCATCGACGGCAAGCGCGTCAACGACGTCGCTCCCAAGGACCGCGACATCGCCATGGTGTTCCAGAGCTACGCTCTGTACCCCAATATGACGGTGTACGAGAACATGGCGTTTACGCTTGAGCTCAAGAAGGTCCCCAAGGACGAGATCGACCGTAAGGTTCGCTCCGCTGCCGAGATCCTGGGTATTACCGAGTACCTCGACCGTAAGCCTAAGGCGCTCTCCGGCGGTCAGCGTCAGCGCGTCGCCATCGGCCGCGCCATCGTGCGTGATCCTAAGGTCTTCCTGATGGACGAGCCGCTGTCCAACCTGGACGCCAAGCTGCGTAACCAGATGCGTGCCGAGCTCATCAAGCTGCGCCACGAGATCAAGGGCACGTTCATCTACGTCACTCATGACCAGACCGAGGCCATGACCCTCGGTGACCGTATCGTGGTCATGAAGGACGGCGTCGTCCAGCAGATCGCCACCCCGCAGGAGGTCTTCAACCATCCCGCGAACATCTTCGTCGCCGGCTTTATCGGCGTGCCGCAGATGAACTTCTTCGATGCCCAGCTGGTGCGCTCGGGCAACGGCTTTACCGTCAAGACCGAGGATATGAACGTGGCGCTCGCCCCCGAGACCTGCGCTCAGCTTGCTCTCAACTGGGACGGCGGCGACGTGAAGGAGATCACGGCCGGCGTGCGTCCCGAGCAGATTCTGCTTGCCGACAAGGACGAGGAGGGCGCGCTCCAGGGTACCGTCGAGGTGACCGAGCTCATGGGTTCGACCGAGCATGTCCACGTGACCGCTCCCGATGGCCAGTTCGTCCTGATCATTCCCGTTGTCGACCTCGAGGCCAAGGGTGCGCTCAAGGCGGGCGACCCCATCTGGTTCAAGTTTGAGAAGAACGCGACCCACCTCTTCGATAAGGTCTCTGGCAAGAACCTTATCTAGGCCCGGTGCAACCAGGCCCTTCCTTTGGGCGACTGCGGTATTGCCATCCTTTTGCCGCGGTCACATATAAGGCTCCCCTCCCGTCCACTGGGCGAGAGGGGAGCCTTTCTTTGTGTTGGGACTGCCTGACCGGTCGTTTGTCTCGATCTGTAACGGATAGGGCCGATTTCGGACGTTAGATGTTACAGATCGAGACGGTTCCGCTGAGCTAACCATTTCATCTAAATCTGTAACACCAAAGGCGAATTTCACCTGCTAGATGTTACAGATTGAGATAAACCCAAGGGGAGGGGCCGGTATGTCTCAATCTGTAACAGCTGGGACCGTTTTGGTTGAGTAGTTGTTATGGATCGAGATTGTTTGGCCGAGTCGGATCACAGGGTAACGTGCGGGCACAAAAAACGGAGCCGCGTTGCCGTGGCTCCGTTTTCAAGAGGATGGGCGATGAAACCGAATTAGCTCAGGTGCCAGATCTCGTCGTTGTACTGGGAGATGGTGCGGTCGGACGAGAAGGTACCGGCGTTGGCGATATTGATGAGCGCCTTGCGCATCCAGGTGTCCTGGTCCTCGTAGTCGGCCAGCACGCGCTCCTTGGTCTGGATGTATTCCTCGATGTCGAGCAGGGCCATAAACCAGTCCTTGCCCTTAATGTCGTCGTGCAGGCGCTGCAGGCGCTCGGCGTTGCCGGTCGCCATAAAGGCCGGGTTGGTGATGAAGTCCACCAGCAGTTTAATGCCGGGCTTGCGGTAGAGCACACCGGCGTCATAGGTGCCGTCGGTGTAGAGCTGCTCGACCTGTTTGGACGAGGCACCAAAGGTATAGATGTTCTCGTCGCCCACGAGCTCGGCAATCTCCACGTTGGCACCGTCGAGCGTGCACAGGGTTAGGGCGCCGTTGAGCATGAACTTCATGTTGGAGGTGCCGCTCGCCTCCTTGGAGGCCAGGCTGATCTGCTCGGAGATGTCAGCGGCGGGGATCACGCGCTCGGCGGCGGTGACGTTGTAGTTCTCGATCATGACAACCTGCAGGTAGGGAGCCACGTCGGGGTCGTTTGCAATCCACTGCGACAGCGTCAGGATCAGATGGATGATGTCCTGCGCGATAGTGTAGGCAGGCGCCGCCTTGCCGCCAAAGATGATGGTGACGGGGTGCTTAGGCCTGTTGCCGTTCTTGATATCGATGTACTTCCAGATGATGTAGAGCGCGAGCATCTGCTGACGCTTGTACTCGTGGATGCGCTTGACCTGGACGTCGATGATGGCGTTGGAGGGAATGGTCACACCCTGCTCGAGCGCCATGAACTGGCGCATGATGGCCTTGGCCTCGACCTTGGTGGCGGCCAGGCGCTCAAGAACGTCCTTGTCGTCGGCGAACTTGGCGAGTTTGCTCAGATCGCCGGTGCTGCGCCAGTCGGTGCCGATTACATCGTCGAGCAGGCTGGCGAGCGCGGGGTTGGCTCCATGGATCCAGCGGCGGAAGGTGATGCCGTTGGTCTTGTTGGAGAACTTCTCGGGATAGATCTCGTAGAACGGATGAAGCTCGGTGTCCTCCAGGATCTTGGTGTGGAGGGCGGCTACGCCATTGATGGAGAAGCCAAAGTGGATGTCCATGTGGGCCATGTGGACGGTGTCGTATTCGTCGATGACGGCGACGCGCGGGTCATCGTGCTCGGCCTTCGCGATCTCATCGAGCTTGACGATAATGTCGGCGATGGCAGGGGAGACCTTCTGCAGGCTGGCGAGCGGCCACTTCTCGAGCGCCTCGGCAAGAATCGTGTGGTTAGTGTAGGCGACCATGGAGCGTACGATGGTCACGGCCTCGTCAAACTCGATGCCATGCTCGGTGGTGAGCAAGCGAATGAGCTCGGGGATGACCATGGTGGGGTGCGTGTCGTTAATTTGGACCACGGCGTAGTCGGCCAGATCGTGCAGGTTGCTGCCGCGCTCGATGGCCTCGTCGATCAGGAGCTGGGCGGCGTTGCTCACCATGAAGTATTCCTGGTAGATGCGAAGCAGGCGGCCCTGCTCGTCGGAATCGTCGGGGTAGAGGAACAAGGTGAGGTTCTTGGCAATCTCGGTCTTGTCGAAGTCGATGGAGCTGCCGGGGACCAGGCCGTCGTCGACACTCGCCAGGTCGAACAGGCGCAGACGGTTCTTGGTGGGCTGGCCGTAACCGGGCACGTCGATGTTGACGAGCTTGGAGGTAACGGCAAAATCGCCGAACTCGACGGTGTAGGAGCGGTCGTCGTCGACTAGGATGTCCTGCTCACCGAGCCACTCGTCGGGGACGGCCTTTTGCTGGTTGTCGACAAAGCGCTGACGGAACAGGCCGTAGTGATAGTTGAGGCCCACGCCATCGCCGGTCAAGCCCAGCGTGGCGATGGAATCCAGGAAGCACGCGGCCAGGCGGCCCAGGCCGCCGTTGCCGAGCGACGGCTCGACCTCGAACTCCTCGATCTTGTTGAGGTCGTGGCCTGCGGCGGTGAGCTGGTCCTTAACCTCGTCGTAGATGCCGAGGTCGATCATGTTGTTGATGAGCAGCTTGCCGATCAAAAATTCGGCGGAAATGTAATAGAGCTTTTTCTTGCCGTTGTTGAGCGGGCAGGCGGCGGAGCGCTTCTGCACGAGTTTGACCAGCAGCTTGTAAATGCGACGGTCGTCGAGCTGCTCGAGCGAGGTGCCAAAGGACTGCTCGGCGAGTTCCATGAGGTTAATTTGGGGCATGTTTCCTCCTGTAATGGGTTGATTACATGTCTGCAATTCATAAGAATCCCGCGCGAGGGGATTGGGGTGGCCTCGCGCGGGTAAGCAAGCGCGTCCGCACGGTGGGGAGGGGTCGGGCGCGGTAGCTCCTATTGAGGAAGCTCGATTTCGGCTTCCGACGGGATGCGGAAGTAGGTCTCGGTCCAGTCGGTGAGTTTGTGCTCGAGCTCGCGGGTGATGGCGCCGTCGAGCATGCGCCAGGTCCAGTTGCCGCCCAGCGTGGCAGGGGTGTTGATGCGCGCCTCGTTGCCCAAGTTGAGCAGGTCCTGCATGGTGTAGATGCACGTGTCGCTCACGCTGGCCGCGATGGTTCGGTTGAGCGCGTCGGCGATGGGTTCGCCGGCCTGCTGATGGGTGTACAGGGCTGTCTGCTCGCGCTGACGCGGGGTAGCCGTTCCTTCAAACCAGCCGCGTGCCGTCTCGTTGTCGTGAGTGCCCACGTAGGCGACGGTGTTGGCAATGTAGTTGTGCGGCAGGTAGTACGAGTTGGTGCCCTCAAAGGCAAACTGCAGGATCTTCATGCCGGGGAAGCCCGAGTTGTCGCGCATATCGATGACGCCGGGGGTGAGGAAGCCCAGATCCTCGGCGATGATGGGCAGCGTGCCGAGCTTTTCCTCGAGTGTCTTGAAGAGCTTGAGGCCGGGACCCTGCGTCCACGAACCGTAGGACGAATCAGGCGAGGAGAACGGCACCTCCCAATAGGCCTCGAAGCCGCGGAAGTGATCCAGGCGGATGACGTCGTACATGTCGAGGGCGGCGCGAATGCGGCCCTCCCACCAGGAGAAGCCGTCGGCCTCCATGGCGTCCCAGTCGTAGATGGGGTTGCCCCAGTACTGGCCGGTAGCCGAGAACTGGTCGGGCGGCGTGCCGGCGACGCTCACGGGATTGCCGGCGGCGTCGATCTTAAAGAGCTCAGGTGTCGCCCACATCTCGACGGAGTCACGCGAGACATAGATGGGCAGGTCGCCGATGATGAGAATGTCGCGCTCGTTGGCATAGGCCTTGAGGCGGCTCCACTGGCGATCGAAGAAGTACTGCGTCATCTGGTGGTAGAGCATACGCGCCGGATGGTCGGCGCAGACCTTGGCGGAAGCCTCGCCGCGGGTGCGGAGCTCCGCGGGCCACTCCCAAAACGCCTTGAGACCGCACTCCTCTTTGACGGTCATGAACTCACAGTAGGGGATGAGCCAGTCCTCGTTGGCCTGGATAAAGTCATCGAAATCGGCCGGCTTGTCGGCAGCAAAGCGCTCGGCGGCGCGGTCGAGAATCTGACGGCGGCCGCCAAAGATAGCACCGTAGTCGACATTGCTGGGGTCGGATCCCAGATACACGCCATCGATATCGCGCTGCTCCAGATACCCTGCCTCGATAAGCTCGGCAAAGTCGATAAAGTTGGGGTTGCCTGCGCGGGCCGAGAACGACTGATAAGGCGAATCGCCATAGCTGGTCGTCGTAAGGGGCAGAATCTGCCAGTAATGTTGTTTGCACGAGGCGAGAAAATCGACGAAGTCGTAGGCATTCCAGCCAAAGCCGCCGATTCCGTATGGTCCGGGCAGAGATGAGACGGGCATGAGGACGCCGCTTGCACGCTCCATGAATGCGCTCACCAACCTTCTTGTTGTGGGGTCGGCCTGCCGATGGGTGTGCAGTCCGCCTCCGATGTTCTGATTCGATACGCCTATTGTAAAACATGTTGTTTAAACATGTACAGGCAAGATAAAAAAGTTGGTCGATTTTCGGCGAATGGCTACATGCCATGAAAAAGCCCCGACCTCACAACGTGAGATCGGGGCAAGAACGGTATGTAGGTTTTTGCTACTCGGCGTCGGCGAAGCCGTTGGGGTTATGGCTCTGCCAATTCCAGCTGTCGCGGCACATGTCCGCGATGTCGTACTGGGCCTTCCAGCCCATCATGCGTTCGGCCTTGGAGGCATCGCACCAGTTGGCGGCGATATCGCCGGCACGGCGCTCGCGAATCACGTAGGGCAGCTCCTTGCCGCAGGCCTTGGAGAAGGCGGCGACGACCTCGAGTACCGAGGTGCCGGTGCCGGTGCCCAGGTTAAAGATCTCGACGCCGGTCTTGCCGTTCATCCAGTTGAGGGCGGCAACGTGACCAGATGCCAGGTCGCACACGTGGATGTAGTCGCGCACGCCGGTGCCGTCGGGGGTGGGGTAGTCGTTGCCAAAGACCTGAACGGCCTCGAGCTTACCGACGGCGACCTGGGCGACGTAGGGCACCAGGTTGTTGGGGATGCCCTTGGGGTCCTCGCCGATCAGGCCCGATGGATGGGCACCGATGGGATTGAAGTAACGGAGCAGCACGACGTCCCACTCGGGGTCGGCGGTGTGGACGTCCATGAGGATCTGCTCAATCATCCACTTGGTCCAACCATAGGGGTTGGTCGCGGGCTTCTTAGGATCCTCCTCGGTGACGGGTGGGTTGTCCGGATCGCCGTAGACGGTCGAAGAGCTCGAGAAGATGATGGACTTACAACCGTGGTTGCGCATGACATCGATGAGCACCAGGGTGTTCTCGATATTGTTGTGGTAGTACTCGACGGGCTTGCTCACCGACTCGCCAACGGCCTTAAAGCCGGCGAAGTGGATGACGCGGTCGATCTGGTGGGTATCGAAGATCTTGTTCATCGCATCGCGGTCGAGCACGTTGGCCTCGTAGAAGGTGAGGTTCTTGGCGGCCTCGTCGCCCACGATGGTCTTGACGCGGTCGATGGCAACGGCGCTGGAGTTGGAGAGGTCATCGACGACGACAACCTGGTAGCCACCCTCGAGCAGCTGAACGACGGTGTGCGAGCCGATAAAGCCGGCGCCACCGGTAACGAGGACGCAGGTGTCTTTGGGGTCGAGTGCTTTGGACATGTAGTCTCCTATCGAATCAGGAACACTTCTTCAGGGGAGTATAGCGCAGGCAGGGGCACCCAAAACGTGCAGGGCAGGAAAAGCAGATGAACATGCTAACGTACTCATTGAAATGTTTGGCGTGGGCGTAACCTTGACTTTGACGTTTGCATACGAGCCGCCGACCATACGGTTTGCTGCCGTTCGTGGAAATCGTTGGGATGCGCCGGATGTACGCTAATATGTATGAGTTGAGCGACATATAAATAAACATGTAACGGAGTAGATATGTCACCAAACAGCGATTCCATCCTTTCCCAGGAGCTTTCGCGTCGCACTGCCCTCAAGGCCCTGTTCGGCGCAGCTTCTGCAGCCGTTCTTTTTGGTCTGCCCGCTCGCGCCCATGCTGCGGAGGCCACCAAGGAAACCACCGACAAGCTCAATGCGGCCCAGGCTCAGCTTGACGAGGTCCAGGCCCAGCTCGACGGCATCGCAAATGAATACGCGGCGCTGGCCAACAAGAACGCCCAGACCCTCAACGATATCGAGGGCGTACAGGGCCAGATTGACAGCACGCAGGCGCAGATTGACGAAAAGAAGGCCGAGCTCAAAAAGAAGCGCGGCGATCTTTCCGATCGCGTTTCCGCCAGCTATAAGTCGGGCGGTACCAACATCCTGTCGCTGCTGCTCGCTTCGGGTTCGTTTGAGGAGCTCGTCGCCAATGCGCACTATGTTGAGAAGATCAACAAGAGCGACCGCGACGCCATCGAGGACATTCAGACCATCCAGGAAGAGCTCGATGCGCAAAAGACCGAGCTTGAATCGCAGAAGGCCGACTTAGAGAAGCTCAAGGACCAGCAGACTGCCCAGATGCAGGACATGCAGGCCAAGCAGCAGGAGGTCCAGACCGTGCTGAACGGTCTTTCCGACGACGTCAAGGAGCTCATGGCTCAGCGCGATTCCGAGATTCTCGCTGCCGCCCAGGCCGAGGAGGCTGCCAGGAAGGCCGCCGCCGCTGCCGCGGCCGCCGCGAACAAGAATAATTCCTACTCGGGTGGTTCGAGCTCGGGCGGTGGATCGTATGCGCCCGGAACTCCGCAGCAGAATGCCGGCTCGGGCAAGCAGCAAGCCGTCGTCAACGCGTGCTACTCCACGCCTTCGCCGGGCCAGAACTGGTGCGCGGCGTGGGTTACCAATGTCTTCCGTAACGCCGGCGTTGGCTATTTTGGCGGCAACGCGTGCGATATGTTTAACGCCTGGTGCTATAGCTCCGACCGCTCGGCGCTGCAGGTGGGCATGATCGTGGCCGACTCCTCGCATAGCGGTACCGGTGCACCGGGCCTGCTGTATGGCCACGTGGGCATCTATATCGGCGGCGGCATCGTAATGAGCAACGAGGGCGCCATTACGTCTAAGTCGCTTGATTCGTTTATTAGCTTCTATGGCACTGGCTCTGGCGTGCGTTGGGGCTGGCTTGGCGGTATTGCGCTGTCGTAACGGCGGTTTGAAGTAAGTTGGTCCGTGGCTGCCCGGAAGGCATTAGGTTGCCTGCTCGGACAGCCACGGACCTCTCGGATCCAATGCGTCACACACCGGACTGGTTGTCTGAATAAATATGGCGAAGGCCCCTTTCGGGGCCTTTTTTAAATGAATTTATCGACTCCGTGGACTTCGGTTTTGGAATTTGGAGCCGACGGCTCACCAAAGTGGAAAATGAAATAGAACCTAGCTGCAATAATCGCCTTGTTGCGAACTCGAACTGATCATGTAGATTTAAAATAGCCGCAATTTACAATTGTCGAGCGGTGCGTTGGGTTGGAGCTGCTGCGGGTCCTATATGGATTGCGGTCTTGCGCTCCGATGTCCAAATAGGTCTCTCTAGACGGGAAGTTGCTCATGGACACCATATATGACGGAGACGGCTGGGTCGATCATTATAGTTGGCGACTAATCGGCTCGGATGACAATGGGGATGTGGTGTTTGATGGACTATGTCCAAAGCATCTCCATCCTTTTGTCTCGTCGTTAATTGAGAGTTCCGCTCGTGTTGCCCCCTACAGCTCGGCGTCGCTTCATGATACGGACGTTTTGAAGACCATAAGGGAATCAATTGACGAGGGCACGATGAGCAGCCCGCTGTTTTCTCAGCTTGTGGGGCTAGATGAGATTGGCTCGAAACGACTGCTTGCGGGCGAAAAAGTGGAACTCACTTATCGGTCGATGATTTCAATCCTGCGGCTAGCCGATGTTCTTCGCAAATAAATGATAACGGGACAAGTGAGCTAGATCACTTGTCCCGTTATTAATTAAAGTGGATCGCGGTGGGCAGGCTATAAAAATTCGCCTACTCGGTGGACTTCGGGTTCGAGGTCCACGTCGAATTGGTCTTTGACGGTTGTTTGGATGTGGCGGATGAGTTCGTCGACATCGGCGGCGGTGGCGTGGTCGGCGTTGACGATGAAGCCGCAGTGCTTTTCGCTCACCTGCGCGCCGCCAATGGCGTGTCCTCGCAGGCCGGCGTCCATGATGAGCTTGCCGGCAAAGTGGCCCTCGGGGCGCTTGAAGGTGGAGCCGGCACTCGGCATGTCGAGTGGCTGCTTGTCCTCGCGGCGCTGGCGGTAGTCGTCCATGTCGGCCTTGATCATCGCGGCGTTGCCCGGGGCGAGATTGAAAGTGGCCGAAAGTACGATGAAGCCGTCGTCGGCAATGCGGCTCTTGCGATAGCCCAGGTTGAGCTCATCGACATCGAACTCGATAATGCTGCCGCTACCGCGGGTGCCGTCGTCGAGCATGCGGGCGGGCTTGTAGACGCGCACGGACTCCAGCACATCGGCCATGCAGGCGCCGTATGCTCCGGCGTTCATGTAGCAGGCACCGCCGACCGATCCGGGAATGCCCGAGATGGGCTCCATGCCGGTAAGGCCGGCCTCGGCTGCCGCGGCTGCGACATCGGAAAGCAAGGCGCCGGCTGCCGCCGTGACGTGCGTGCCGTCGACCGTAATGTCGGAGAGGCCCTCGCCCAGCGCTACGACGACGCCGCGGATGCCCTTGTCGCCGACGAGCAAGTCGGAGCCGTTGCCCACGATGGTGAGTGGTAGATTGCAGCGATAGCAGGTATCGAGCGTGGCGACGAGGCCTTGCTCAGTATCGGGCGTGACAAAGACGTCGGCCGGACCGCCGATCTTAAACGTGGTGTGCTCGCGCATGGGCTCGCTCATCAGCACGTTGTCCTCGCCGGCAACGCCAGCGAGCGCGCACAGCAGGTCCTCGTTAAAAAAATCGTTCTCGTGCATACGAATATCCGCCTTTTGGTGGTCGTTGTCATCAATCGATTGCAATATACCCCACCCGGACGGATTTGGTGCGCTGGCGGCGATAAAACAGCCGTCCACCGGATTGGTAAAGTGTTTATCACCGAGGTAGAGGGGTAGTCGCTATACTTTCAAGAGATTGCGCGTAAACCCGGAAGGAGCGAGATGGCCAACAAAGTCACCCTCAAGCAGATCGCCCAGGAGGTGGGGCTTTCCCCCTCGTCGGTCTCGCTTGTTCTCAATAATCGGCCCTGTCGCATCTCGGAAGAAAACCGCAAGCTCATCAAAGAGGTCGCGGCGCGCAACCACTATGTTCCCAACCAGATTGCGCGCAGCCTGGTCATGCGCGAGTCGCGCACGCTGGGCCTTATCGTCCCTAACATCGAGAGCCGCTTTTTTGCCTCGCTCGCCGGTAGCCTGGAAAAGCGCTGCCGCGAGGACGGCTATGCGCTCTTCATTACCAGCTCGGGCGGAAGCGCCGATGACGATCTGGAGCTGCTGCGCCAGCTGGTGACGCGCGGCGTTGATGGCGTCTTCCTGGTGGTGGGTGACGAGTTCTCCGATGATCGCGCCCTGCGCGAAGAAGTCAGCCACCTGCCCATCCCGGCCGTAATGGTCGACCGTGCCATTGAGGGGCTCGAGTGCGACAAGGTGATGTTCGACCACGAGATGGGCGGCTATATGGCCACCCGCTATCTGATCGAGCAAGGCCACCGCCGTATTGCCTGCCTGGTTAATGCCCGCCGTTCCAATACGGGTCGCAAGCGACTTGCCGGCTATGAGCGCGCGCTGCGCGAGGTTGGCCTGCCGATCGACGCGCGTTTGGAGTTTGAGAGCGAGTACTACATTCCGAGCGCATACGAGGCCTCGGAGGCAGTGCTCGCAACTGACGCCACTGCCGTGTTCGCAAGCTCAGATAACATTGCCCTCGGTTTGCTCAAGCGCTTACACGAGATGGGGAAGAGCATCCCGGGCGATATCTCGGTGGTGAGCTATGACAACTCGGCGGCCGACGTTCTCTTTGAGCCGGCGCTGACCGCGATTGAGCAGGACCCTGGTGTCCTTGCGGAGCATGCTTTTGGCTGCATGTCCAAGCGTCTTGCCGGTAGGGGCGGCAGGCGTGCCGAAGAGGTCGTTCTGGAGCCGGAGCTTATCGTTAAGGACAGCGTGCTCGAGCTTACTAAACACAACTAAACACGTTTACCAATTTGCAGAGACCGAATGTGGAGCACCTGTGACAATCAACGCCGCAGGTGAATGTCGCGTTTTGCTAATCGATGGGATTGATAAGGGTGATAAAACGTTTTTTCACCATGATAAAACGTTTTAGCAAATATACTGGTCCCAACGAAAGGTTGCCGTATTGGAGGGTGACCGCACAGCGAAGGGACATAAACAATGGCTAAAACACTGGGGACGCCGTGGCAAAAGCTGGGCCACGAGGTGCCGGCTTCCGAGCTCGAGGGCGTCGACCTGTATTGGCGCGCATCGAACTATCTGTCCGTCGGTCAGATCTACCTTCGCTCTAACCCGCTAATGCGCCCCGACTTTGTCGACGAGAAAACCGGTGAGGTGCGCGACTTCGGTCGTCCGGACGTTAAGCACCGCCTGGTTGGCCACTGGGGCACCACGCCCGGCATCAACTTCCTGTTCGGTCACGTCAATCGACTGATCGCCGACCACAACCAGAATGCTATCTTCTTGATGGGCCCTGGTCACGGTGGCCCCGCCGGTACTGCTCAGTCGCTGCTCGACGGCACCTACCGCGAGATTCGCCCCGACATCACCAATGACGAGGCAGGCCTGCAGAAGTTCTTCCGCCAGTTCTCTTATCCCGGCGGCATCCCGAGCCACTTTGCGCCCGAGACGCCCGGTTCCATCCACGAGGGCGGCGAGCTCGGCTACACGCTCAGCCACGCTTACGGTGCCGTCATGGACAACCCGAGCCTGTTGGCCGTGGCCGTGGTGGGCGACGGCGAGTCCGAGACCGGCCCGCTCGCGACCTCTTGGCAATCCAACAAGCTCGTGAACCCGGCAACCGACGGTATCGTTTTGCCGATCCTGCACCTCAACGGCTACAAGATCGCCAACCCCACCATCCTCGCCCGCGTGTCCGACGAAGAGCTCACCAAGTTCTTTGAGGGCATGGGCTATAAGCCGCACTTCTTTGTCGCCGGCTTTGACGACGAGAGCCACGCAAGCATTCATGCGCGTTTCGCTGCCCTGTTTGAGCAGGTCTTCGATGAGATCTGTGACATCAAGGCAACCGCGCAGGCCCAGGCCGCCGCAGGCGAGACCGTGGTCCGCCCGGCCTACCCCATGATTGTGTTCCGCACGCCCAAGGGCTGGACCTGCCCCAAGCAGATCGACGGCAAGAAGACCGAGGACTCCTGGCGCGCGCATCAGGTGCCGCTGGCGAGTGCCAAGGACACCCACGAGCACTTCCGCGTGCTGCGCGAGTGGCTGCGCTCCTACAAGCCCGAGGAGCTCTTTACGCCCGAGGGCCAGGTGCGTCCCGAGGTGACGGCCTTTATGCCGACCGGCGAGCTGCGCATTGGCGCTAACCCCAACGCGAACGGCGGCAAGGTGCGCCGCGAGCTCGAGCTGCCCGATATTCATGCCCACGAGATTCCCGTCGCAAGCAAGGGCCACGGCTGGGGCTCCACCGAGGCCGCCCGCGTCTTTGGCGAGTACACTGCCGACGTCCTGGCCAAGAACATGGATGACTTCCGCATCTTTGGTCCCGATGAGACCGCGTCCAACCGCCTGCAGGCTGCCTACAAGGTGACCAAGAAGCAGTGGGACGCTGGCTTCTACGAGGACGATGCCAACGACGAGCTGCTGGCAGGCTCCGGTAAGGTCGTCGAGCAGCTGTCCGAGCACCAGTGCGAGGGCTTCCTCGAGGCCTACGTGCTCACCGGCCGCTCCGGTGTGTGGAGCTCATACGAGAGCTTTGTCCATGTGGTCGATTCCATGGTCAACCAGCACTGCAAGTGGCTCGAGGCCACCAAGCGCGAGATTCCGTGGCGTGCCCCCATCAGCGGTCTTAACATTTTGCTGTCGAGCCACGTCTGGCGTCAGGACCACAACGGCTTCTCGCATCAGGACCCCGGCTTTATCGACCTGCTGCTCAACAAGGCCAACGACACGCACATCGTGAACGCCTACTATCCGGCCGACGCCAACATGGCTCTCGCCGTGGCCGAGCGCGTCTACCAGTCCACCGACTGCGTCAACGCCATCTTCTGCGGCAAGCAGCCTGCTCCGACCTTCCAGACGGTCGACGAGGCCAAGTCCGAGCTCGCCGAGGGCGTCGCGACTTGGGAGTGGGCATCGACCGCCGATTCGCTCGCCGAGGCCGACGTCGTGGTCGCCACCTGCGGCGACGTGCCGACGCTTGAGGCTCTGGCTGCAACCGACATGCTGCGCGAGCTGGGTATCAAGGTATGGTTCGTCAACGTGGTCGACCTGCTCAAGATTCAGAACGCCTGCGAGAACGACCAGGCCATCAGCGATGAGCGCTGGGCTGAGCTGTTCGGCTGCGGCGAGAAGCCCGTCCTCTTCGCGTTCCACGCCTATGCCGGCACGATTCGCCGCCTGATCTGGAACCGCCCCGGCCACGACGCCTTCCGCGTCCACGGCTACGAGGAGAAAGGCTCCACGACAACGCCGTTCGACATGCTGCGCCTGAACAACATGGACCGCTGGGCACTGGCCGCCGACGTGCTGCGCATGGTCGACGCCGATAAGTTTGCCGAGCAGATTGATAAGTGGGAGGCATTCCGCACCGAGGCCTTCGAGTTCGCGTGCGATGAGGGCTACGATCACCCGGCCTTCACCGACTGGGTCTGGCCCGACGCCGCAGCCGCAACAGCAGCCGACGGCGCGCTCTCCGCAACGCAGCTTACTGCCGGCGACAACGAATAGCATCCGGGACGGTCTCGCGCTGGGGCCTTGCCCGGCGGGGCGGCCTTGCTCCGGGAAGTGGGCTTCGCGAACTTCTCGGAGCAAGGCCGCCCAGCCGGGCAAGGCCCTCTCGACCGTTTCGATATGCGGGGGCTGATTATTTTTTATGTAATGGGGGCTTTGCTGATGCTGCCTTGGAGGCTGCGCATCTACCTTTGGTCAGCCAAGATTACATTACCGGGGTCGGGGTGGCTTGGTTAGGTTTTGGAAGTTCGCGAGGCCCACTTCCAAAACCTAACCAAGCCACCCCGGCCCTCGTCTGTGAACCCTTCCGCTGGGCGAGCCATAGACGCCGCGCACCGATGCGGTAAAACGGCGGCTTGAAATTGGTGCTATATTCGGCTTGAGTTGTTTAATACTAGAACGGGAGGCTGATATGGGGCTGTTCAAGAAGAAAAACCCGCAGGATGCCTTTGATTCCGATGTGTTTACCATCACGGATACGATTTTGGACCCGCCGCGGTTTACATTTTTGCCGGCTATCTACCAGGATGCCACGCGTCGCAAGTGGGCCGTGCATCAGCGCGGCGGCGAGCCGAAGATTTTTGACTATGCGGACGTGTTGCAGTGCGAAGTAGCCGAGGCGGGCGATCCGGAGGCCGAGGAAGTGACTTCAAAACAGGAATTTGCCCAGCGTATCCTGGCAAATCCTGCCAAGGCGGCGAAAATAAACGCTGCCAAGCGTAATATGTGTCTTGGTATGGGCGTTGTTGTGGCGGTTCAGACGGGAAAAGACGAGGTTTCCAAATTAGAGATTCCCGTTATGACCGACGAAGTCAAACGCGATTCAAACCTATATAAGTCGTATCGGAATGTCGCCGAGAAAATCAAGGCCGAGTTTGATGCCATGGGAGGGCTGGCCTAATTCTGGTGACATACATTTTTGAATGAGGAGTCTGTGCAATGGCAGGCGAATCTTATGCAATTCCCCCCAAAGACCGTGCTGTTGAGGGGATTCTTTGGTACATCCAGCACCATCAGCTTGCCGGCGGCGATCGTCTGCCGGCCGAGCGTGTGCTGTGCGAAGATATCGGCGTTTCGCGTACGGCGTTACGTGCTGGCATCACGCGGCTCATTTCGTGCGGAACGCTCGAGAGCCGCCGCGGATCGGGTACGTATGTGTGCCCTCCCAAGCCGCTGAACATCTTCCAGGAAACGTATAACTTCTCCGATGCCGTGCGAACTGCCGGTCTGCACCCCTCTTCTCGCTTGGTCTCCACCGAGACTGTCGAGGCGGATGAGACGCTTGCCGACAAGCTTGGGGTGGCCGTAGGCGCTCCTTTGCTCCGTATGCAGCGTGTCCGTCTCATTGAGGGCGAGCCGGCGTCGATCGAAACGGCACATGTCAATCTGTCGCTTTGCCCGTCGCTTCCCGACCATGATTTTGAGCACGAGAGCCTCTACGACGTATTGTTCAAAGAGGGTGGCGTGCGCGTTGAGCATGGACGTGAGCATATCTCGATCTCGCGTTTAAACGCCGAAGAGGCCGAACTTCTCCAACAAGAAGAGGGAACGCCGGTGTTCTATGAGAGCTCGATCGAATTCGATAAGGACATGCGTTTTGTGGAGCATTGCAAATCGGTGATTTTGCCCACAAAGTTCCGCTTTGCCGATAACGGCGAAGAGAGCGGCATGAGAAGCGTGGCAGGTGAACAATGGCTGAAACAGTAGATGCCACCCCGGTTTATATGCGCATTCGACGCCGCATCGAGGAGCGTATCGAGCGCGGTATATATCCCACGGGTTCCATGATTCCGTCCGAAAAAGACCTCGCCGAGGAATTTGGTACGACACGCTTGACCATCCGAAGTGCTGTCGATGAGCTGGTTCGGCGCGGGCAGATTCGCCGTGTTCGGGGAAAAGGTGCCTTTGTGGCGCAGAAAGTACCTGCTTTTTTTGAACGCACAGGCGGTTTTCGTGAATCGGTCCGTGCTTCGGGCGGCGAGCCGTCCGTCCGTATTCTCGCGCGTTCCAAGCGTTATGCGGGGCCATATTATGCCAATCTGTTTGGCATTGCCGAGGACGATTTGCTGTATTCGATTCGGCGTTTGAACTGCGTCAACGGCGATCCTGTATCGATTGAGATGGCGTTCATCCCGTGCCTGCTGTTTCCCACAATCGAAGAGATTGATGTGTCGGTCTTCAGTTTGTACGAAACCTATGAGATGCTGGGCCGAAAGCCAGTCATGGCGCAGGAAAAGCTCGATATCGAAGCACTGGGTGCACGAGATGCCGGCCTGCTTGGACTGGAGCAGGGCGATCTTGCCTTGACACTGGAGTGCGTAAGCTTCGATGCGAGCGGCCAAGCGATTGAGTACGTCAAGTCGTTTAACCGCGGCGATGCGGGCGGCTACACCTATACGTACTAGCTGGTGTTTTGCATCACGCACGGTAACGGCCGGTCTGTTTGGGCAATTTGACCGACTGTATATACAACCTTACAGCGCTCAAAATCGACCGTTCGCCGAAGGGGATAAATTAATCGACAAAGAGGTATCAAAAAGCTGTAACTTGTAACTGTGATTGGTATCAAATTCTAATGATTTATAACGAGGTGAGACGATGAAGATGCTCGATTACGTTCAGCTTGCCCATGTGCGCATGGGGGAGAACCTCGAGCGTTCGTCTGAGCTGGTAGCGCAGCTCGTTGATATTTTCCAGTCCGGTTCTTTTGACGCACTGCGCGTCGTTGCTTCGGGTTCGTCGCGCCATGCCGTCGATTGCACCCGCGATTACCTGCAAGATGCGTTGCAGATGCAGGTGTCCGTTGTGACGCCCGAGGCCTTCGTCGATTTTGAACACACCTATCCGCGGCATGCGCTCAACATCGCCGTCTCGCAGAGTGGCTATTCGACCAATACGATTGCGGCGCTCGATTACATGCGCGCACACGATATGGCTGCAGTTGCGCTCACGGCAAACGTCGAGGCGCCCATCAAGGAGCACGCTGACATCGTTCTTGACTACGGTGTGGGCGTCGAGTCGGTGGACTTTGTGACTCTGGGCGTTGAGGTTCTCGTTGAGTACCTGGTGCTCTTTGGTATCTACGGCGGTCAGGCGCGCGGAACGATTGACGCCAAGGGCGTTGCCCAGCGTCTTGACGACCTGCGCGAGGCTATCCATGCCAATGCCGTGATGTGCAAGACCGCCGAGGCATATGTCCAAGACCACATGCTCGAGCTTTCTGAGCACACGCCCGCCATGGTCGTCGGCAACGGCCCCAACTACGGTGTTGCCGAGGAGGCAGCGCTCAAGCTGAGCGAGACCATCAAGATTCCTGCCATGCATCACGAGGGCGAGGAGTTCGTTCACGGTCCCGAGATGCAGATCGTTCCGGGCTATCTGGTGTTTATCGTCGACGATCCGCAGGGGTCGGAGCGTCTTGCGAATATCGCCGATGCGCTATCGAACGTTACGGCAAAAACGGTGCTGCTCACGGCCCATCCCAAGGGTAGGGCTCACGAGGTTGCGGTGCCTCAGGTGGCTCCGCTGCTCAGCGCAATTCCCAATCTTGTGTTCTTCCAGACGATTGCGGCAATGATCGCCGAGCGTCTGAAGTCATGGGACGTGCACCCGTATCTTGATGCCGTCTCCAAGCAAATGGAGGTCAAGGCAGAGGGCTACGAAGAATCAGTCAATGCGCTTAAGGCCAAAGCGGCCGAGTGTTACGGAATGTAAGCGGGTTTGATGCCCGTTGGCATGGGGGATGTGAAGACAACCCCAGAAAGGAGAGACAAATGAAGGAAACCGAGAAGATCGAGATCATGCATTTCGACCAGGAGGGCTATCTCGAGGACGGTAAGGCGCTCTACGAGACCGGCAAGAAGATGACCGCGCTCGCCGACAAGGTCGCCGACGAGGGCTACGACGC
>DXLV01000017.1 GCA_019414545.1 Collinsella sp.
AAGAAGCTCTACACCAGCAAGGATGACCAGATTGCCGCTCTTAAGCGCCACCTGGAGTTCTATAACACCCACCCCTATGTTTCCGCCCCCGTCATTGGCGTTACCCTCGCCCTCGAGGAGGAGCGCGCCAACGGTGCTCCGATTGACGACGTCGCCATTCAGGGCGTCAAGGTCGGTATGATGGGCCCGCTCGCCGGCGTCGGCGACCCCGCCTTCTGGTTCACCCTTCGCCCGATTCTGGGTGCACTGGGCGCTTCCCTGGCCCTGTCCGGCAGCATCGCCGGTCCGCTGCTGTTCTTCTTCGCGTGGAACATCATCCGTTACGCCTTCCTGTGGTACACGCAGGAGTTTGGCTACAAGGTCGGCTCCTCCATCGCCAAGGACCTCTCCGGCGGTCTGATGGGCAAGGTCACCGAGGGTGCTTCCATCCTGGGTATGTTCATCATCGGCGCCCTGGTCGAGCGCTGGGTGTCCATCTCCTTCACCCCGGTCGTCTCCAAGGTCACGCAGTCCGCTGGCGCCTATATCGACTGGGCCAACCTGCCCGCCGGTTCTGAGGGCATCAAGCAGGCATTGACGATGTACAGCTCTGTCGGTGCCAACGCACTCGACCCGGTGAAGGTCACCACGCTTCAGGCCAACCTCGATCAGCTCATCCCCGGCCTTGCCGCCGTGTGCCTGACCCTGCTGGTCTGCAAGCTCCTCAAGAAGAAGGTCAGCCCGATCGTCATCATCCTGGCTCTCTTCGCCGTCGGCATCATCGGTCGCGTCTGCGGCTTCATGTAAGCACGCTTCGGCTTAAGACCGAGAGTTGCTAGGCAAGGGCTTTTGAGCCATTGAAACGGACCGCACCCGGTGGGTACACTGGATGCGGTCCGATTGTTTTATTTGGAGGGCGAGGCGCGTATGGCGCAATCTCAGAACAGCACGGTCGATCTGGCAACGCCGGCAACCTGCCTGATGGGGCTTACCAGTCACGGTAACGTGATGGTGGGCAATAAGGCGTTTGAGTACTATAACGAGCGCAATCCCGAGGATTATATCCAAATCCCGTGGGACGAGGTCGACTATATTGCCGCCGAGGTTTTGCGCGGCACCAAGAAGATTACGCGTTTTGCCATCTTTACCAAAGAGAATGGCCACTTTACGTTTTCGACGCGCAATGACAAGGAAACGCTTCGCGCGGTGCGTAAGTACATTGACGAGGACAAGCTCGTTCGTTCGCCCGACTTTATCGATGTGACGGCCAAGGGCGCCAAGAGCATCCCCTCCGTCATCAAGAACCTTTTCCACAAAGGCAACTAGCCATTAAAGAGCGCCCCCCTAAAGTGGGACGCGGTTTCCCATGAGGCTCGATCGGGAAAGTGCATCCCGGTTCGAGTGCCGATTGCGGGATGTAGTTTCCGGAACGGGCCCGTTTGGGAAACCGTGTCCCGTTTCGAGTCGAAATTCTGGGACACAGTTTCCCAGCGAGGTCTCATGGGGAAAGCCTGACCCAGAATTTGCCTGGATAGTGGGACGCACTTTCCGGAGGGCTGTTCCACCGCAACTTCGAAGAGTGGCTATACGTTGCATTACAGCGGCGTAAATCTGCTACACTAGTACAGCATGCCTCCGTAGCTCAGGGGATAGAGCACCGCTCTCCTAAAGCGGGTGTCGACGGTTCGAATCCGCCCGGGGGCACCAGAGATTTGTCGAGCCCGGTACACCGCCACGGTGCCGGGCTCTTCTGGTTCATGCCATGTCAAAAACGAAGCGCCCGCTTGCTGGGGGAGCAAGCGGGCGCCTGTGAGCGAATATGTTTGCGGCGAGAGCCGTAATGAGCGGTTGGGTTGCGACTAGTTGGTCGTACCGGAATCGTCGCCCGTGCTCGTGCCTGAACCCGAACCCGAGCCAGAAAGTGCAACCGTCAGCGTAATCGTGCTGTCGGTGGACTGTTTGCCGGTGGGGGAGACGCCCGTAACGGTGGCGTTTTCATTGCCGCTCACGGGGTTGCCGTTCTGATCGCAGAATGCGATGTTGTAGAACCCGGCGTTGTTGAGCGCGGTGACGGCCGCGGAGATGCTCTTGCCGTACAGGTTGCCCGGAACGCTGGCCTTGCCGGACTTCTTGGCAATGACGACGGTAATCGTGGCGCCAGGCTTCTGCTTGCCGCTGGGGTTCCAGCTAATCACGGTGCCCTCGGTAACCGAATCGTTCTCCTGGTAGCTCACGTCGACGCCAAAGCCTGCCATATCGAGGGCGTTGCGCGCCTGGGCCTCGGTCATGTCGGTCAGATCGGGGACGGAGGTGGTGTCAGGACCGCTGGAGACCTTGTACGAGATGGTCGTGCCCTTCTCGACTTCCTTACCGGCTTCGGTGCCCTGCTCAAAGACCTGGCCCTCATCGGCCTCGTTGGCCTCCTCGGAGGCGTTGCCCTTCAGGCCAACGCTTGCCAGCGCGGCTTCTGCCTGGTCCTTGGTCAGGCCGACCAGCCGGGGAACCTCGACCTTCTCGGAGGGCTTGGGGCCCTTGGAGATTACCAGGTTCACCTTGGTGCCCTTGGCCTTCTTGGTGTTGCCGTTGGGCGTCTGCTCGGCGACCTTGCCCTCGTCGACATCGTCGTTGTAGCTTTGGTCGATGGTGCCGACCTCGAGGCCGGCTTCCTTGATCTGCTCGACGGCAGTCTGCTGGTCCTTGCCTAGCACATCGGGCACGGTGACCTGCTCGCCGCCAAAGAGTCCTGTGGCAAAGGCCACCACGATACCGATGACGGCAACGGCTGCCACCACGGCGGCGATGATCTTGTTCTTGTTGGATTTGGGCTTTTCGACCTCGTAGGAGCCGGTGGAGCCCGAAACCGAGCTACGGGCGGTATTCTGGCCGCTCACGCCCGAGACGGGACGCACCATGGCGCGCGTCTGATCGGAAAGCTCGCGAGTCTTGGTGGCGCCCAGCTCACCGGGGGCACCGATGATGCGCGTGGGCTCCGAGATGTTGACGGCACGGCCCGACAGGTAGCTGTTGAGCACCTGACGCAGCTCGTCGGCGGTCTGGAAGCGGTTTGCCGGGTCCTTCTCCATGCACTTGAGGATGATGCGCTCAAGGTCGGCGTCGACACCGGAGTTGATCTGGCTCGGCGGAATAGGCAGCTCGTTGACCTGCTTGAGTGCGACCGAGATAGCGTCGTCACCGTCAAAGGGAACGCGGCCGGTGGCGCACTCATACATCACGACGCCCAGCGAGTAGATATCCGAGGTGGGGCCGAGGTCCTGACCACGGGTCTGCTCGGGGCTGACGTAGTGGGCGGTTCCCAGCACGTTGTTGTCTTGCGTGAGGTGGCTGTTCTTGGCGCGCGCGATGCCAAAGTCCATCACCTTGATGTTGCCGTCGGGCAGCACCATGATGTTCTGCGGCTTAATGTCGCGGTGGATGATCTCGTGCTTGTGAGCGACCGAAAGCGCGGAGCTGATCTGCGAGCCGATCTGGGCGACCTTCTTGGGGTCGAGGGCGCCGTGGCTCTTGATGCCGCTCTTAAGGTCGGTACCGCGCAGGTACTCCATGACGATGTAATAGGTGTCGCCGTCCTTGCCCCAATCGTAGACGCCCACGATATAGGGGGAGGAGAGACCGGCTGCTGCCTGGGCCTCCTGCTTAAAGCGTGCGGCGAAGGTTGCGTCGCCAGCATACTGCGGCAGCATGATCTTGACGGCTACCGTGCGGTCGAGGACCTGGTCCTGTGCACGGTAGACGGTCGCCATGCCGCCTGTCCCTACCTTATCCTTGAGGAGGTATCTTCCCCCGAGGACCCTCTGTTCCATTCCTGCTCCTAACATAACTATTCGCTCAACGATGTGTGTAGTACCTACGATGTGGCCGCTGGGGCCGTGTGGCGCGTTGCCGCTAACTCTTCGGCCGCGGCGCGCCTCGGGTGTCCGATTCGATCATGGGCATCACGCTCCCTGTGCGGCGAGCGCCGCGGTCAGGACGATGCCGGCAATCTTGGCCGCCTTGACGTCGTGTTTGTCGTAATCCTCCAAGGCCACCGAGATGGCGACCGTGGGTGAATCGTAAGGTGCAAAGCCAACGAACATCGAGTTGACGTTGGTGCCGCCGGTCTCGGCCGAGCCGGTCTTGCCGGCGACCTTGACGCCGGGGACCTGGGCATCGGTGCCGGTACCGGACTGGACGACGGCGAGCATGGCCTGCTTGACCTGGTCGGCCGTGGCGGAGCTGACGGCCTGACCCAGCGAGCGGGACTGCGTGGTCTTGACCACAGTTCCGTCCGGGGCGAGTACCTGGGCTACAAAGTACGGGTCCATGACCACGCCACTGTTAGCGATGGCGGCGGCAATCACGGCGTTTTGCATGACGGTGGTCTGCGGGCCGGGCGTGTGGTCCATGCCGACAGGCTGGCCGGCGCCGGCCCAGGCGGTCTCCCACTCGGTCATGAGCGACGGGTCGGCCATGATGGAGGCTGTGGAGGTCAGGTCCTGGCCGAGCTTTTGGCCGTAGCCAAAGGCGTTGGCAAACTGCACGAGCGTGTTTGCGCCAACTTCGTTTGCCACCTGGCCAAAGACGACGTTGGAGGACACGGCAAAGGCCTGCTGCAGGCTGATGGTGCCGTAGCTCTCGTTGGCATAGTTGGTGACCGGCGCGTTGCCGATGTCCATGGAGCCGGGCGCCTGGTAGGTGCTGGTAAGGCTGGCGGTGCCGGTCTCGAGTGCCGCGGAAAGCGTAACGACCTTAAACGTGGAGCCCGGCGTGTACAGCGCGTCCATGGCGCGATTGTACATAGAGCCGTCCTCGCCGCCGCCCGTCTGCAGTAGGGCGTCGATGTTGGTGTTGTCGTAGGTGGGCGAGCTGGCACATGCGAGCACCGCGCCGGTACGCGGGTCGATGACCACTACAGCGCCCTTAAAGCCCTTGAGTGCCTGCTCGGCCGCCGTCTGGATGCGCGAGTCGATGGTGAGCTTGGCGGTGTTGCCCGGCTGGGTCTGGCCCGCGAGCGACGCGATGGCGTTGTTCCAGCTGGAGTAGTCCTTAGAACCGGTGAGCGTGTCGTTCATGACACTCTCGATGGCGGTGGTGCCATACTGCTGGCTCACGTAGCCAACCACGTGCGCTGCCAGGTTGCCGTTGGGGTAGGAGCGTACGTAGGTGCCGTCCTCCTGCTGCAGCGACTCGGCCAGCGTCACGCCGTCGGACGTGATGATGGAACCGCGCTGGATGTACTTGGAGCGGGCGATAGTGTGGTTGTTGGTCGGCATATCCTGATAGTCCTTGGCCTTGATGACCTGGACATAGGTGAGGTTGCCGATAAGGATGGCGAACAGCGCCGTAAAGGCGAGCACCGCACGGGTTAGACGGTTGGCGAGCGCAACGCGGCCGAGCACACCGGATTCAGGCGTGTCGAGCAGGCGACGGCGCATGCGCGAGCCGACGGAATGGCTGCCGCTGCCGTAGGAAGACGAGGTGGCAAAGCGCGTGCCCGTCGGGGCGGCGGCAGATGCGACCTGATCATCGGTGATGGCAGCCATGGTGCCGGTGCCGGTAAGCTCGGCCTCGCGTCCGGTCGCCTCGTCACCGGCGCGCAGCAGGAGCGCGACGATGATAAAGCTCGCCAGCAGCGAGGAACCGCCCTGGCTCATAAAGGGCAGGGTGACGCCGGTCAGCGGGATCAGGCGGGTAACGCCGCCCACGATCAAAAAGGCCTGGAAGCTGATGGCGGCCGTAAGGCCCGTGGCGCTAAAGGCGGCGAGGTCGGATTTAGCGCGGGCAGCCGTGGTGAGGCCACGCACGGCAAAGAGCATAAACAGGATGAGCACGGCGCCGCCGCCCAAAAGGCCCATCTCCTCGCCGATGGCAGAGAAGATAAAGTCGGACTCGACGACAGGGATGTTGTTGGCCATGCCGTTGCCGATGCCAACACCGACCAGACCGCCATCGGCAAGCGAGAAGAGCGACTGGACGATCTGGTAGCCCTGGCCCTGGGCGTCCTTAAACGGATCGACCCAAACTTGGAAGCGCACCTGAACGTGCGACAGGAACTTGTAGGCGCCCACGGCGCCGACGGCCAAGAGCGCAAGGCCGATAACGACATACGAGAATCGACCCGTGGCAACGTAGAGCATCAGCAAGAAGATGGTGTAGAACAGCACGGCCGAACCCAGGTCGCGTTCGAAGACGACAACGAGTAGGCACACGCCCCACACGGCAAACAGCGGCAGCAGCAGTCGCAGGCGAGGGATCTTAAAGCCTAGGATCTTGCGGTTGGAGATGGAGAGCAGCTCGCGGTTCTCGGCCAGGTACCCGGCCAGGAACAGCACGATAAAGACTTTGGCGAACTCGCCGGGCTGGATGGTAAAGCCCGCGATGCGAATCCACAGCTTGGAGCCCGAGATCGTGGTGCCGATAAAGATAGGCAGCATCAGCAGAATGATGCCGATAATGCCAAAGGTGTACTTGTAGCGCATGACTACGTCGAGGTTCTTAACCAACGCGAGCGTTCCCACCATGAGCGCCACCGAGACAAACAGGATGATGAGCTGTGAGATGGCGAGAGCGGGGGCGAGACGCGTCACGAACGTGATGCCGATGCCCGAAAGCACAAAGACAATGGGCAGGATAGCGGGGTCGGCACCGGGCGCCAAGATGCGCACGGCAATGTGGGCCGCGGCAAAGGCGGCAAAGAGGCCGATCGGTACAGCGAGCGTCTCAAAGGAGATGGCAGCGCCCGCGGTGAGGACGTACATCGCATACAGTAGGATGACGGGGAACGCCGAGGCGATGAGCAAGAGCAGCTCGGTGTTGCGGCGACTCATAAGCGGCACTCCCTTTCTAGTTCTTTTCGGAGGCTTCGGCCTCGGCGGACTGTTCGGCGGTTTTCTCGGAATCTGATTCGGAGGTCGATCCCTGATTGGTGTTGTCGCGAATCGTTTGCGCGTCGATCACCTGGCGGGTCTGCTCCTCGTCGATCTGGTGGCGGTACTTGGATATCGTGTCCTGCGCATCGTCGACACTTGTTTGCGGAATGCCCGCCTTGAGGCGGTTTTGCGTGTCTTCGGGCAGGTCGGACAGCTTAATACTGGTTTCGCTTTCGAGCCAGTGAAGCTTGAGTCCGAGCGGCTTGCCGGGCAGGCCGCGCCAGACGGCGACATTGCCCTGGTGGGTACCCAGGTAGTACGAGCCGGTGACACCCGTGTAGGCCCAGATGCCAGCTGCCAGCACAAAGACGAGGGCCAGGATGGCGGCGATAGTAATGTTGCGGCGACGCACGCGTTGCGCCTCGCGCATAACGCCATCGTCAACCAGGTCAACGACTACTACGGTCACGTTGTCGTGGCCGCCGGCGGCAAGCGCCGCGTCCACTAGGTTGTCGACGCAGATTTGCGCGGTTGAGGACTGCGTGGCGATGTTCTCGATATCGCTATCGGGAATCATGCTCGAAAGGCCGTCAGAGCACAGGATCAGGCGGTCGCCTTCCTCGATATGCAGAGTGAAGTGGTCGGCATACATGGCGGGGTCTGAGCCCAGCGCACGGGTGATGACCGAACGGTTGGGGTGGACGCGAGCCTCGTCTGCCGTGATCTCGCCGGCGTCCACGAGCTCCTCCACGTAGGAGTGGTCGCGGGTCACGCGGATGAGCGTGCCCTCGTGGAGCAGGTAGGCGCGAGAGTCGCCCACGTGGGCGATGGCGAGCGTGTCGTTTTCGATATAGGCGCAAGTGGCTGTGCAGCCCATGTCGGGCTTGCCTAGGCCGTTCAGGGCCGCCTCGATTACGGCGGCGTTAGCTGCCTCGACGGCTGCCGCCAGGCGTGCTGCGTCGGCGGACTGCGGGGCCGTCTTGGCAATAGTCTCAACGGCGATGGAAGAGGCCACCTCGCCGGCAGCGTGACCACCCATGCCGTCGCATACGCAAAAGAGCGGCGACTGCACCAGGTAGGAATCCTCATTGTGCGGGCGTACGCAGCCAACGTCGGAGCGGGCGCCCCACATGAGTTGCGTGGTGGTGCCGGCATCATAGGTCGAGTCGGTCTCGATGCGCTCCTCGGTCAGGGGCTCAAAGCTCATGGTCGAGCCGGGGTCTTTGAGCTTGGCCTCAACGGCGGCAACGTCGATTTCGGCTGTGTCACCGGGAGAGACGGTGTCGGTCTCGGCGTTTGATTCGGAATCGCCGGTGTCCGGGGAGTCGGGCTCCTCGGACACGCGGGCGGTCGACTCGTCGTCTTGCGGGCTGACGTCTATAGGCTCGGGCGCCGGCGTAGACGCGGGCGCAACCTCGGATGCCGGGGCTATGGGAAACGCCGGCGCGGCGGGCTCGGGTGCCGCAAACACCGCAGCGCTCTCGTTAATTGCCGCGGCGACGGGCTCTGCAAAGTGAGACGGCGCCGGGGCTGCTTCGGGCGCTGTGGGCTGTTCCGCAGCATGTGCGCCGATGGGCGCCGCTACGGCATCCTCTTCGTCCTCGTTATCGGCGAGATCCGAAATATCATGCGTTACATGCGAAAGAGGCAGGGAGAACACGGTGTCCTCGGGCTCCACGGGTGCGGAGCCCGCCGGAGCGGCGTGGGCCGGCGCAGCTGTGGCGGCGGCCGGTGCCTCGGTCATAGTTGCGGACTTGTTCTCCTCGTCGATCATCGACGGTTCACCTTCATGACCACATCGCCAATCTGGACTTCGTCGCCCTCGCGCAGCGTCGCGGGCTCCACGAGCTGGCGGCCGTTGACGAGCGTGCCGTTAAGCGAGTTGAGGTCCTCGATGATGAGCGCCGGGCCCTGCAGCGAAAAGCGCGCATGCGAGGCCGAGACGAACGGTTCGTTGATGCAGATGTCCGAAGATGGCGAGCGACCGACGATGACGGGGCCGAGCATGTCTACGTGGATGCCACGGATACCGCGCGGGCCCTTGTCCACATCGATCGTCCAGATAGCCGAGTCGCGGCGCTGTCCGCGCACAAGTCCCACGCCGGTCTTCATGACGGCGAACAGGAAGATATAGAGCAGGGCGACCAGGACGATGCGGCCTGCAAAAAGGACGATATCGATGTTCATAAGCGACTATCCCCTAAATTCAAAGGTGCTCAGGCCAAACGTCAGCAGATCGCCGTTGCGCAGCGGGCAGCGCGTAATGCGGCGGTTGTTGACGAGCGTGCCGTTGGTGGAATTGAGGTCCTCGATCGACCAATCCGAGCCCGTAAAGGTGAGCTGGGCGTGGCGGCGCGACACGTTGGGGTCGCGCAGGGCAATATCGGAAACCGAGCGCTCGCGACCGATAGTCACCTGTGCGGAGGTGATGCTATGGCTCTCGCCGCTCACGACGTCGACGAGCTGGGCGAGCGGGCGCTGCGGGGCGCGAGTGCTCGCCATGTTGGAGGCGATGCCGGCTGCGGCGCCTAGGCCCACGGCGGCACCGGTCGCGGCGGCTCCGCCCATGCCGGCAAGCGCGTCGCGCGAGACGGTCTGCGGCACCGGGATGGGTGCTGCGGCGGGGTCGGGGACGCTAGGCGCGAAGGGGTCTGCCACGGCAAGCGGGTCGGGAGCGGCGGCGCGAGGCGTCGGCTGCTGCTGGGGCATGGCGGGGCGCTGCTGCTGCGGGGCAGCAAACTGCTGCTGGCCGGCGCGCGGGGCGCTGGCGGCACGGCTTGCCGCGGAGTTGTTTTGGCCCAGACCGTTTTGATAGGCGCGCTCTTCTTCGTACAGGCGGCCGAGCGTGGGGGCATCGACGTTCTCGGCAAAGACCGAGAACTTGCCGGCGCGCAGCTGCGGATCGATCATAAAGCGCACGAGGGGCTCGCCGACAAAGACATAGCGGCGCTTTTCGGCCTGCGCCTTCACAAACTCGCGGACCTCGCGCGAAAGCTCGGGGTAGAACGGGGCGAGCATGGGATCGTCGTCGGCGGCGATCAGGATGGTATAGAGTGCCGGCGCCGTGTTGACGCCGTTGATCACCAGAGTCTGATCCTCCATGTCGCGAGCGGCCTGCTTGGCAAGCTTCTTAAAGGAGAACGGGGCACGGGTGGCACCGAAGATGCCGGCCACGTGGTCCTCGAAGATGTTCAGGAAGTTCACGAAAGATCACTCTCCGTATAGGTTCTTTGGTATCCGAGCAAATATAGGCATATCCCAACGATTATAGAGGATAGGGTTCCCGCAACCGCCGCCTTGGCGACGACCGCGGCTGCAAGGCTGGCAATTTCCATATGGTGTGCAAGACAGGACGCCGCTGCGCAGCCGATGCCGGCGACAGCGATGGCGGCGATTACGGCAAGGTTTGAGCCCTGATCGGCACGCTTGGCATGGGCGTTGAGCAGCGCAGATGACGCCGCGGCAGTTGCCGCTACCAGCACAAAGGCAGCCCAAAGGAGTGGGTCTCCCAGCGCTGCGGCAACGTTACCGAGCCCCAGCACGCCTCCGGCTGAAAGCGCGACCGTGGCCAGACGGGCAAAAAGTGCGCCCATGCCCGTTGCCGCGGCGGCGCTTGCCGGGCCGAGCCAAAATGACGCGACGCCGGCGGTGACCCCAGCTGCCAGGAAGGTATTGCCGGTCAGACAGCCAAGCGCGAGTGCACAGGTGAGTGCGGCGCTCGCGGCAGCCTCGGTGCGACCCCAGGCGATCCACCAACCGGACATGGCGGCGGCAAAGATCACCGCGACGGGCAACATCGACAGGACGCCCTGTGCCTGCATGGTGGCGTTTGCCATGAGCACCAAAAAGCCCACAGCCGAGATGGCCGAGCCAATCTGGGGGGCCAGGCCGGCCGCCGCTCCGATCGCGATAGCCGCAATGACCAGGCCGGGAAGCGCCGCGACGCCGGCCGTCTGCATCAGCAAAAAGCTAAAGGCGCCGCACGTTAGCGCCGAGATAGCGTGCATGGCGTAGTCGCGCGCATGGCTCCAGCGCGTGCCTGCCCAGCCGAGTGCGGGGTCGACTTCGATGGTGTCGTCCTCGTAGTGCGACGGCTCGATATCGTCGAGCTCCTGCTCGTCATCCGAAAGTTCGCCAACCATTTGCTCCAGGCTGCGACGGCCTTCGCGCACGCTGCCCAGACCGGCAAGGAGCTGGTCGCAAAATGCCTCGATGCTGTTGGGGCGGTCCTGCGGCATGGGGGAGAGCGCGCTCATGAGCGCGGCCTCGGCTCCCGGGGGAAAGTGTGGTATCAGCTCGCTGGGATAGGTGGCGCCGCCGATGATGCGGCCGAGCGAGTCGGCGGGCGTGGCCGCCATAAAAGGAGCGCTGCCGCACAGGCCCTCGTAGATCACACAGGCGAGGGCAAAGACATCGGCGCGCTCGTCGACCGTGCCGGTCTCGATATCGAGCTGCTCGGGCGGCATGTAGCCGATGGTGCCGCCGCGTGAGCCGCCAAAGCCACCGGCGGACGACAGCCGCGCCATGCCAAAGTCGGTGAGCTTTACATTGCCCGAGTGGTCGATGAGCACGTTGGCGGGCTTAATGTCCAGGTGGAGTACGCCATTACTGTGGGCGAAGGTGAGCGCCTGGCCCAGGGCATCGGCAATGGCCGCGGCCTCGTCAAAGGTAAGTGAGTGGCCGTCCGCGCGGTGCAAAAACTCGGCCAGCGACATGCCATCGACATATTCCATAACCAGGTAGGCATAGGCTGTGTCGTGCGTAAAGTCGATGACCTGCACGATGTTGGGATGTTGAAGCATGGCGGCAGTGTGCGCCTCGCGCAGGACATCCATGATGTCGCTAGCGGGCATGCCGGCACCGTTGATAAGGGGGATGCGTTTAATGGCGACGCGGCGGCGCAGGTGCGTGTCGCGGCAGATCTCGATGGAGCCAAAACCGCCGGTCGCAAGTGTCTCGAGCGGCTGGTACCGCTTGAGCAGCTCGCGAGAGCTGGTGCCCTCCAAAGGAACGTCCGGCGAGAACCGGGCGGTATGTTGCGAGAAAAGCGGCATGGCCAACCCTCGTGCGTTTAAAGTTCGTTTGCGAGCGGCGGGCGTGGGGCCGAGCCATTCGCGGTGGCATAGATGCTGCTAGTGTAGCACGCTCGGGTGCATGGGGAGGATAGCGGGATGCGAGGCTGTCTGTCTGGTTTGGTCTTAGCGCTTCTTCTTGTTCTTCTTCTGCTTGCGCTGCTTGCCTTTGGTCTCCTGGGGCTTGTCGCCCTGCTTGGCCTCGGCGGCGGCCTTCTCGGCCTTCATCTTCTTGCGTTTGGTCTCGATGCGGAGTTTTTTGTTGATGCGCGCCTTGAGGAAGGGGCCAAACTGCTCGGCATCGCCGCGAACAAAGGTGTCCTTGGGGATCGTCACGCCCTGGTCGGCGAACATAGCCACAAAGATGCGCTCGCCGTCGAGCACGTGGTCGAGCTTCTCAAACGGGAAGAACTGCGACTTGCCGCTCGTGCCCCAAACCATCAGGCCGTCCTCGTTGGCGGCGACGCGGCGATAGCGGCCACCCATGGACTCGTCGGCCTCAACGGCGTCGATAAAGTCGCGGGCGAGGGTGTGGTGCAGGTTTTTGCTCCACCAGGCCAAAAAGGCGCCGAATACGATCAAGACGACGCCAAACTTGATCCAGTTGCCGCCGGCCACCAGCATGCCGATGCCGATGAGCGCGGCAATTGCCGCGGCGACATACAGCGAGCCGCGACGCCTGGGCGAGGCGACCAGGCGGGCGAAGTCGGTGACGAGGTCGTTTTCGTATTGGTACTCGTTGAGGTACAGGATGCCGTCGTCGGCTGCGGCCTGCTCCTCGAGCGCGACCTCGACCTGGTCGGCTGCTTCGGAGGGAACGAGGTTGCTCTCTGCGTCTGCCATGCTCTTTGGACTCCTATCGCGGCGGGCTCGCCGTACGGGTTATTATGGAATGCAGTATGCCGTGCGACCGCATGGCCGCCGCGGCAACAAGACTCAGTATACCCGGGGGAGCACCCATGGAATCGTTGTACCGAAAGTATCGCCCGCTCACCTTTGACTCCGTGGTGGGCCAGCAGCATATCGTCTCGACGCTCGAGCACGCCATCACCGAGGGGCGCCTGTCCCACGCCTACCTGTTCTGCGGACCGCGCGGCACGGGCAAGACCACCATGGCGCGCATTCTGGCCAAGGCGCTGCTGTGCCGCAATGCCGAGGCGGCGCGCGCCGAGGGTGCAAGCGGCTGCATGCCCGACGGTACTTGCGAGGAGTGCGAGCTCATTGCCGAGGGTAACCACCCCGATGTCTACGAGCTCGATGCCGCCTCCCGCACGGGCGTGGACAATGTGCGCGAGGAAATCATCAACTCCGTCAACTTTGCCCCGGTGCGCGGCAAGTACAAGATCTATATCATCGACGAGGTCCACATGCTCACGACGGCGGCGTTCAACGCGCTGCTCAAGACGCTCGAGGAGCCGCCGGCACACGTGATCTTTGTGCTGTGCACCACCGACCCGCAAAAGATTCTGGAGACCATCCTCTCGCGCTGCCAGCGTTTCGATTTCCATCGCATCGGCAACGAGGATATCGAGCGTCGCCTGGCATACGTGTGCGAGCAGGAGGGCTTCGATTACGACGATGAGGCGCTGGCTATCGTGGCGCGCCATGCCAAGGGCGGTATGCGCGACGCGTTGTCCACGCTGGAGCAGCTGAGCGTCTTTGGCAACGGTTCTGTGCATGCGGACGACGCCCGCTCGCTTTTAGGCGAGGTTTCGGACCAGATTCTGGGCGAGTTTTCCCGCGCCATTGCCGATCGCGATGTTGCCGAGCTCTATGGACTGATCCGTGCGCAGGTCGAGGAAGGAAACGACCTGCTGGAGCTGACGCGCGACCTGGTGGCGCATGTGCGTGACGTGTACGTTGCCTGCGTTGCCGGTGCCCGTGCCGAGCTGTTTGAGGGCGGCTCCGAGCAGGCCGAGGCGCTTGCTGCCGAGGCCGCTGCCTTTGGCGAGCATCCTGCCGACCGCCTGGCCCGTGTGCTGACGGTGCTCGACGATGCCGCACTGGAGATGAGGGGCGCGAGCGACGTGCGCCTGGTGCTCGAGATCGCCTGCACGCGCCTGGCACGTCCCGAGGCCGATTTAACGATTGAGGCATTGGCCGAGCGCGTGGCCCGCTTGGAGGCCATGGTTGCCAACGGCGCCGTGCCGGCGAGCGTGGCTGCTGCTCAGGCCGCCGCGCCTGCAGCATCCGTACCCGCTGCTGCCCAACAGCCGACGCTAATTTCGGGCGCTCGTGCTGCCGCTCCGGCGGCATCCGCTGCCCCCGCTGCTACGTCCGCGCGCCAGGGCGGTATGCCTTGGGACCGTGGTGCTGCTGTTCCGGCTGCCCAGCCTGCGTCCCGTTCTGCGTCCGTGTCAGCTTCCAAGCCTGCAGCGCCTGCACCTCAGCCTGCGCCGACTCCGACGCCTCAGCCCGTTGCGGCTCCCGCGCCTGCCACCGCTCCGGCACCTAAGCCCCAGTCCAACAATGCCGCCCAGGTTGCCGCCGCCGGTACTGCCGAGACGCCCGCGGTCGAGGATGCCGGAGAGCTGCAGCGCAAATGGGCCGAGGTTGTCGAGCGTGTCAAGGCGCGTCAGGCTTCCTACGCGGGGCTTTTGCTCAATGCCCGCGCCACGGCTGACGACGGCTCCAGGCTCACGGTCTCGTTCCCCGCGGGCTCGACCTTTGCCATCAAGATGCTTGGACGCGCCGACACGCAGTCGGTGGTCCTGCCGACAGTCAGTGCGGTCTTCGGTCGTCGTACCGTCGACTATGTCCTGGATGGGGGTGGCACGCCGGCTCCTCAACATGAGGAGCATTCTCCATCTGCACGGGCTGCGGTATCTGCGGACCCGCAACCCGTGTCCTCGGCGGCCCCTGCATCCTCGAGCGCCAGCGCGACGCAGCCAAAAGCAGCACCGATAGCGGCGCCGACCCCGTCGGCGCCTAAGCCCGTCATGGCCAAACCGGCTGCTCCGACACCCGCGCCCAAGCCTGCCTCGCCCGCGCCCAAGTCGTCTGACCTGGGCAAAGCCCCCTGGCTGCGCTCCGACAACCCCGCCGGCGCTCCTGCCACGGGCAAGCTCCCGACCGAGCCCGCGCCCCGAGCGCCCGAGCGCGCGTCCGCTCCCAAGGCTCAGCCCGCCGCGCCGTCTGCGCCATGGGAATCCGAGCAGGTTCCCTACGACGATGCCATGGTTGGCGGTTTTGTTGCCGATGCTGGTGGGGACGATCTGCCTCCGTTCGACGTGCCGGGTGCGGCGTCCGCGCCCAAGTCCGCTGCAACTGCCCCCAAAGAGGAGGACGCTCCTGCAGCTCCCTGGGAGTCCAACTCCGGTGCGGGCGGCCCCTTCGGCCATCAGGGTGCAGCCCCGAGCATCCCGCAGACCGAGGACGAGGCCAAAGCCCTCATCCGCAGCGTCTTCGGCCAGTCCACCATCTTCAAGCCGGTGGAGTAGCTGCGCAGGCGGGTATACTGCTCAAGAAGAGAACCCCTTGCCCGGGCGCATCTGTATTTCGGACATGTGCAACGTGGTGCCGCGTATATCGCATTCGAGCAGACAGGCGCGTGACGGTCGGCCTAGGATGCTGAGGTCGATACGATACGTCGCATGGCTGTCCGTGTACTCGACTTGCTCGGCGTTGACGGTTGCTCCGATTGTAAATAAAGAGCCCAGTTCGGCATCGACAATCTTGGAGTCCTTTATCTTGACCTTGAACTCTTGGTAGAGGGACGGGCTGTTGTAGTAAATGGTTCGGGTTCCGTCGGTGCATTCATCGGTCGTCTCCCATTTGACGACGGGCTGGTCCGAGCTGGCTATCAGCAGTTCTGCTCCAAAAGCTATGGCATGGGTGATGATAACCAGTAATACCCAGACGACAAAGAGATAGAGAACCACATATGCAACGGGGTGTTTTGAGCGGATGTTTTGGAGTACGGCTGGGACATTCACGAGGGCACCTCCAAATCGTCATCTATGACAATCAAATTATACCCAGCCGCCATGCGTGCCGCCTCGAGCAGCGGCTCGGCATTTTGCCATGTAGCCTTGTAGCCCTACGCATAAACTGCCTGGTTCCAGCTCTGCTAGATGTAGCTTGAGATAATTATGCAACCTTGCATAATTCGACCTTGCATAATCTTGGGCGTGCGTCACGCTCAAGGACATGTATATCGACTGAGGTAGCGTGTCCGCCCCGCTTGCTTGCCCCGCGCCGTGGTACGATTTTTGAGTTTGAAAGTCCCGTCGCGCTCCGGCTGCCCTTGCAGCTTGTCGCGCGGCCGCACGTAAAGGAGCCATCATGGCCGGTATGAACATGCAGCAAATGATGAAGCAGGCTCGCAAGATGCAGGAGCAGCTTGCCGCCGCGCAGGAAAACCTTAAGTCCCAGACCGTCGACGCCTCTGCCGGCGGCGGCATGGTCAAGGTGACCGTTAACGGCGAGATGGAGCTCGTCAACCTCACCATCGACCCCGATGCCCTCGATCCCGAGGACGTCGATATGCTGCAGGACATGATCATGGCTGCCGTCAACGAGGCCGTCCGCGGTGTCAACGAGCTCGCCAACAAGCAGATGGGCGCCATCACCGGCGGCCTCAACATCCCGGGCATGCCGTTCTAAGACACGCATATATATGAGTGCCAACCATAGTCTGCAAAAATTGCTCGATGAGCTGGGCCGTCTGCCGGGCATTGGTCCCAAGTCGGCCCAGCGCATCGCCTATTACCTGCTCGAGGCCGATGCCGAGGAGGCGCGCCGCCTGGCCGAGGCTATCCTGGAGGTTAAGCAGGAGGTTCACTTTTGCAGCCGCTGCTTTAACTACGCCACGGCCGACGAGTGCTCCATCTGCCAGGATTCGATGCGCGATACCACTCGCATTTGCGTGGTGGGCGAGCCGCGCGATGTCCAGGCGATTGAGCGCACGGGCAGCTACCACGGTCTCTACCACGTATTGGGCGGCGTGATCAGTCCCATGGACAAGATTGGTCCCGAGCAGTTGCACATTCGTGAGCTGCTGGCACGCTTGGGCCACGAGGACATCCACGAGGTCATCATCGCCACCAACCCCAATATCGAGGGCGAGACCACGGCGAGCTACCTGGCCCGCACTATCAAGCCGCTGGGCGTTGAGGTGTCGCGTCTGGCGAGCGGCCTTCCCGTGGGCGGCGACCTGGAGTATGCCGACGAGCTTACGCTTGGGCGCGCCATCGAGGCCCGTCGCACGATTTAGGTGGCGAGCCTGCTCCTGCCGTATGTCTTCATCGCGACGCACGGGGTAGCCATAATTTCCCCGTGCGACTGTAAGTTTGTTGTGCAACAAAGATGCTTTGTATCCGCTTATCGCATGGATGCTTCCACTCGCATCCTTAATTTGCCCATTCGTTGCGGAACCTTTTGGGTTCGCTGATACACTCAAATATGGATTCGAATGAATGCGCCGCTCCCGAGCGGCGTGTTTTTGTTGGAGGAGAACGCATGCGGCCCGGTGGCACTCAGACAAAGCGCGGCGCCGCGGTGCGCATGCGACGCCGACTGGGCTTGGCGCCGCGGGCGTACGCACTGCTGTCTTGCTCGCTGGTGCTGGTCATAGCTGGCGTTTCTGCCTATGGCATGACCGTGCCGTCCATGATGCAGGCACATGCCGCACGCGAACCGCGCGTGGGGCATGAGGTCAAAAGTGACCTGGGGACCACGACTGGATATGCTTGGGCAAGTGTGGTCGCGCATATTGTGTTTGGCACCGGCGACGCGGACGGCGCCGAGGCCCCGGACAACGAAGTCACGCTTGCCAATGGCAAAACCATCGTGCTCACCAACACCAAGATCATCGATCGGTTGTCCAACAATAGCGTGGCGGCAACGGTGAATAAGGTCGAGCAGCAGAAGGAGCAGGACGCCCAGCAGTCCGGAAAGCCCGGTAGCTCGGATACTTCTGGCTCCGGCTCGGATTCGTCGAGTTCGGGCGGTGGCTCTGGGTCGGGTTCCTCTGCCGGAGGGTCTGGAAACGGCGGCTCGACGGGCGGCAACACTGACAACGATGCAAACTCCGGTGGCCTTTCCGCTGCTGAGGAAGAGAGCATTCACAGCTGGCTTGTGACCAAGTACAACATGCTCGACGGCTATGTTTCTCGTGCCAATGACGTGGTCTCGACCTATAACTCTACGGGAGATCCCAGGCCGTGCGACAGCCTGGTCGGGGAGATGTTTGTCATTCGAGCCGAGTTCGGTCGTCAGACATTCTCGCCCCGGTCAAAGTGGTATCAGCAGTATGCCAATCTGTGGGGCTGTTACACCAACCTATGTCAATGGGTCGGCCATTACGGCGATGATGACGTCGCGCTCGGTAACTTCAACAATAACGTGGCGGCGCTTGCCCTATGATGACCGATCTTGCATCCACCACACCACAATCGCTCGGTCGCGATCCCATGGTCGGCCTGCGCCTGGCGCGTGTCGACGGGTTTGAGCCGGCCATTGCGCTCGGTCAGGACGAACTGCCTGCCTATCTGCGTCGTTTTACGATACTGTTTGCCGACGATGCCGCCATGCGCCGTGGCGGTATCGGCCGCGTGACGCGTGCCGTCAACGCCCAAGGCGAGGCCGTGGCACTCAAGCAGCTCATCTTGCCAACGTGCGATGAGTTTGACGATGCCGCCGCCCATGAGGCGCTGGTCGCCAAGTTCAAAGCGGCGTTTCGCGAGGAATACGAATGCCATCGCGCCCTTTCGGGCCTTAAGGGCTTTCCCCGCCTCTATGGCTGGGGCGAGGTCGACGGTGTGCCTGCAATTGTCATGGAATGGGTCGAGGGCGAGACGCTCGCCCGCTTGCGTCGCGCTTTGCCGTGGACGATGCCGGCCGCCTATCGCCGCTTGTGGCGGCGCGTCTGGGTCGCGACCTGTTCGATCTGCTCTGCCGTATGAGCCTGGTGGGCGAGGGCTTTGTCCATCGCGATATCTCGCCCGCTAATATTATGGTGCGTACGGCGCGTCTACCGCTTGACCGGCAGCTTGCCGAGGGCACCTTTGACCTGTGCCTGATCGACTTTGGCTCGTCGCTGGCGCTTGAGCCTGCGTCGGCCGTGGCCGGTACCGGCGGCAAGGCGTCGTTTACGGAGCGCTATGCCACGCTGCGTCGCGCGACGGTTGCCTATGCCCCGCCCGAGATGCTCACCGACGATATTCCCGACCTGCGCGCTTTGCGTATGTCGCCGGCGATCGACGTCTATGCCGCAGCAAGCACGGTTTACGAGCTCATTGCCGGCGCCGCGCCATACGAAGCCGCGCCGAGCACTTCGGGCACCTCGGGTTCGCGCAAAAAGACGCGCGACATCGCCAGCCCCTACCGTCTCAAGATGGACACGCTGCCCGACTATCCCATTGGTGCCCATGCGCCCGGTTGCGATTTGACTCAGCTGCTTCGTCGTGAGCCCGATGTGGCGCTCGCTGCGGCCGAGCAGGCCCAGCAGCTGGGGCTTGAGCCGGATTCCGAGGAGCTACGCGATGCGCTGGCGTTTGTCGATGCCCAGCTGTTCGACGTGGTGATGGCCTGTCTGTCCAGCCATCAAAAAGATCGTCCCGAGCCGGCGGCGGTCGAGGCGGCGCTCTCGGCGTTTTGTGACCACTATGCGCAAAATGTCGGTCGTTCGCTCCGCGGCGAGCCGCTCACGCCGTGCCCCATGGATGCGTCTGGCCGCGCGGTTCGTCGCGCGCTGATGGTCGGCGCGACGGTCGTCTGTGGCGTGGTTTGGGCTGTGGTCGTGGTTTCGGCCGCGCTGCTGGCGTCGGGCGCTCGCGTGACGGCGACTTTGGGATCGCTCGTGTGGTCTGGGTCGCTACCGGGTATTATTGCCGCACTGGCGTTGGCGCTGCCAGGCATAGCCGGCGTTGCCGCGGGGGCACTTGCGCGCGATCGGCGCTCGGGCTTCCTGCAGGGTGTGCTTGCGCTTTCTGCCTGCGAGGTTCCGGTGCTGGTTGTGGCTGCATGTAGCGTATTTTCCCAACGCGCCGTGATGGGCGGCCTTGTTGCCGCTCTGGTTGCAACCTATACGCTTACGTGGTTTTTGCTTGCGATGGGCTTTGCCTTTGAACTTCCCGTTTCGGCACCGCGACGCACAAAAGCCCAGATGGCGACTCCGCTTGCCGGTGGAGCCGCAGCTGTCCGTACTTTTGGCGGACCTGTCGAAGTATCGTCCGATTCTATTTCTACGACCAAGGAGGCCTAGGTCATGGCATCTCAAGTTGAGCTCACCCCATGCGGGGCCATGTTTGACATCTTTAAGCGCGCAGCGCATCTGAGCCATATCGAGCTGTGCGGCTTGGTGCTTTCGTCCCGTCCGCTCGCCGACGGCCGCAGCCCGCAGAGCCGAGCCGCCGATCGCTCTTGGGTTTCCCGCTTTATCGTTCGCGCGCCGGTCGGCACGCTTCAGCAGCGCTACTTTGCCGAATACGGTACCTCGGCTGCGCGTATTATGTCGCAACTGGCCCTGCGCCAGCGCAATCCCATGGACTCCACGGCTGTAATCAATATGGTGTGCGGTCCTGCAGGTGAACCGATGGTACGCGCGCTCGAAGAGTGCCACCAGGACACGAATCTCTATCGCAACGCGCTCGATCGCCTGTCCCAGGCGGCGGAACTCATGCCCGCCGAGCGCGCCGAGGTCGTGCTGGTGCTGTTTGTCGCCGTCGGTTGTTCGGCGGATGTGCGGTCCTCGGTGAACTATGCCATCGACTACGCGAACGCGACCTGCGGCGGAGGCACATCCACGCCGCGTTCGCTTGGCATGTCGCTGACTGCGGGCGAACGCGAACCCGCCCCGGCGCACCCTTTGGGCTTGCTGCGCGTGCAAAACAGTTTTGTCGTGAGCGCCCCGCGCTGGATTCAGCCGAGTGAGCAGGGTGTTGAGATTGGCGCGCTGGCCACTGGTGAGGGCGATATTACCGACGTCGGCGACGATGTCTCGGCCCGCCATGCCCATATCTGGTGCGATGCTCAAAATATCTGGCACGTCGAGGACTTGTCGTCCACCAACGGAACCGTGGTGGTAAACGGGGCCACGCGCGTTTGCATTCAGGTCGAGCCCGGCCGTTCCGCCCAGCTCAATCCCGGCGACGAGCTCAAGCTCGGCGAATCCACTACCTATGCCATCCTCTTCGGTGCCCTCTAGCCGGCAGTTAAGGACGTTCCTTTTCTGCCGGCACTTGGGGACACTCCTCGGCGCGCCAGAGCCGGTCGCCTGGGGATGGAGAGGCCATTTTGGCCCTTGGCGGTCAGTCGGGGCGAAACTAGAAGATCTTTCCGATTCGCGGCTGTTCATGCTTGTAGAGCATCTAAAACAATAGGATGTTATTCTGGAATATGCCGGGTGCGTGAACTTGCCTGTCTTAGCCTTAATAAGGTATAGGGGAGTTTGGCTCAGGGGTTCCGTGTTGTTCTTCAGCGCAGTATTGTGGGACAGATTTGCTGAGATTGGCGCCTTACACCGCAGAGCGCACGGAAGGCTCTCGATTTGTGTTCTGGCCCCAGAATACAGGGCCTGATACTTACCAACTGTGGCATGGATGTAACATCTGTAGAAATCAACCCTTTTGTTGTCGACCTTTGTAAGAAAAACACTGCCATCAACTCTTTGGATGACGAAACTAGGGTGCTTGAGGGGAGCCTTTACTCCCCTCTGAGAGATGACTCATGTTTTTCGCTTGTCGTTGTGAATCCTCCGTTACTGCCGATTCCGGATGAGATTCCTTATCCCTTCGTTTGAGATGGAGGACAATCGGGTCTGGATAAAACACTTCGTATTCTTAAGGGTGGCGATACGCATTTAGAGAAAAACGGTAAATACTGCTAATAGGGGTGACGACGATGGTGCGGGGGCGACCCGCGATGCTCTCATCAATACGTCGGATACTTGGGAAATCAGGTCTAGATGCATGTATGATGATGCTGTGTGGCTATTCAATTAATCCGCGTTCCGAATGGGTGCAGGGTATAGCTGCGACATCGTATGCTTTTGACCCGGCGCGATACTCAGATATTTCTGAGGCGGTTGACGAAGTTTATACGCACTATGCCGCGCAAGGCGTTTCGGAAGTTTGCACATCTACGTTACGGGCTTAGGTTTCTTCAAGCGAGCAGGCCGGTTGCGTTATTTCGAGCGATTTTTCTAGTCTAGACGACAAAAGGCAAAGGATTTGATGGGTATAAAACGCGGACGTTTGTGGGCGGATGCTCAAATCTATTGTGGCAATCGGGCGGTTGAAAAAGATATTTCAACCGCCCGATTGCCAGGTTCGTCGGAGGAGATGTCCGATTCCGACTCTCTTGTAGGAAGAGCTTGAGATCGTATTGGCCCAAGGCAATCTTAAAGCAGTCTCATTGGCAAATCTTCGCTCCTGTTGTGTTGAGGTGTAAGGTATCAGTGATTGATGTTTTGTGGCGGGTAGATTGGGGCCTTCCTTGATTCGATGCGTTCTCTCGAGGTTCATCAGAGCAAAAGGGGCTTTCGTCTTCATTGCTATCACGGTGATTGGAACCGCTCTCTCCTATGCCATGCCATACGTGAACGGGAAATTCTTAGATTTTCTTCTCGGTAACCGCAGCGAAAGAGACGCCGTACTCTTCGCGCTCCTGGTTGCGTCAATAGGAGTTTTCTCCACCCTCTTTACTTATTTTGCAGGAACACTTTCCATTCGCATAACCACGAGACTTTCCTTTGATCTTCTCAGGGAGGCCGTCTTGCGTTTTGAAAGAGACGATTACTTGGTGAGTCGGACCATCGATCCAGCCTATACAACGCAACGGATTATTTCCGACTCTAGCGTGGTCTCATCCTTCGTTTTGGCGAATTTTATCAGTGCGCCGCTGTCCATTGTAGCCATTCCCATCGTATTGCTTATCATATGGTCAATTGATTCAACTCTCGCGGTGTTTTCCATCATTCTCCTCATCGTGTATTTCTGTGTAATTACTGGGTTGAGGAAACTTTTGTATAGGGTCACGTATGAGAAGAAAGAGGCGGACAGCGCCTTTTACGCCGCAATTGCATCGCAGCTTAATCAGATTCTCAACATTCAACTGACATCTTCGTACGGCAAGAGCGAACAAGCGCTCGACGCTGGGTTTAAGAGCTATTTTCCCAAAGTTTTGCGCTCCGGAAAGCTATCATATTCTCTGACATCGCTCGATGGTCTTTTCGCAGCGTTGTTTCAAGCGGTGATACTTGTTGTTTCCGGAGTACGAATCATTAACGGAACTATGTCAATAGGCGAGTACACTATCATCGGTACATACTTCGCGGTTCTCTTTAAGACTTTGAAAAGTATGATGTCATTGTTCAAATCCTATCAAGATGCCAAAGCATCATGGGATAGGACGGCTATCGCGACGAGAGAAAAGGAGAGATCGGGGTGGAATCGGACCGATTTAGCTAAACTCGATGAAATAAATGACATTTCGGTATCTGATTTGGAATTCTCGGTTGCCCTTCCAGACGGATCTGTCCGAGAGGTCCTCGGCGGGTTTTCTTTCAAGTTTTCCGGTCCTGGTACATATTGCATAGTTGGGGAAAACGGAAGAGGCAAGACGTCACTTCTTTACTTGATGCTCGGGCTATACTCATCGAAAGGCAAAGTAAAATACAACGGCGTGCCAATCGAAGAATGCGACTTGGATTACATACGTGCGAGAGAGATATCGTGCTGCCCACAGTCGTGCTTCGCGCCGGACGAAACGGTGAAAGAGCTGTTAGAGTATTTCGACACGCCCTTTTCTTCCTATCACCGGGGTGTAGATGGCCTACTTTCGCTGGAAAACAGCGTGAAGGAGTTGCTCGGGAAACGTTGCTCCGCGCTTTCGGGCGGTGAGCTGCGCCGAGTGTACTTATGGTCGGCGATTTCACGCAAGTCGTCAGTTTTGGTACTCGACGAGCCCACGACTGGGTTAGACGCTGTAAGCCGCGCCGAGCTTGCGGCCTATGTTAAGCGCAACAAGCAAAGCCAGCTGATCATCATTGTCTCTCACGATGACGAGATGGTCGGCGCGGTAGAAGGGGTAGTGGATTTAGGCAGCATGTACCGGGGTAAATGCTGACAAGTGTAGTGCTACCCAACTGACAGAGATAACAAAAAAGCGATGCAGATGCACGTAGCATTCAGTCGGTTCGGACTCGGTGCCTTCACGCCATCGCAACGCTTTCAGATATAGTTCTCATTCTCTTACTAAAGGAAACTTTAGTCTACGTTGTCTTGTCGAGACAGAGGTGAAGCGAAGTGTTGTCGCGACGTATCTTATTCCAGGTGGCTCAGTATCATCGTGAGAATCACACCAAAGTGTACTTACAATTCTCGTGTCCCACGGACAACATGAGCTGAGCATTGAGGTTCCACCCTTTGCTGCAACTACACGGGGTTGGACGGCAATGAATATGCCGGGCCGCATGCCACGCGCAGCGGGGGTCCATGCCCCAGTATGTTGCCTACAGCAGCCTCGATGTCCACGCACACATCATCTCTGCCTTCGTGTTCAATCCGTTTGCCGGAGAGTGCGAGGGTTACAAGGCCGTAGAATACGAGCCGAACAAATGAAATGCGGTATCGACGCATAGGATTAAACTGACGATTGCTTTGCACCGATAATACGCCCGGAAAGCCGCTATGGGTGGCGGCCCGGGTTAAATTGAGAGGCCCGTCCGATCACTTTCATGTGACGAACGGTCGGGCTTCTTATTCCACTTGCCAATGCTCGGCTCATATTGGAAGAAAGCTACGCTAATGTTTGCGTGATACTCCTATTTTTTCCGAAGAAAGAATCGGATAATGAAGAATAACAATAAAAAAGGTGCCAGATATAAAGCAAGTACAAAGGTTAATCCAACGAGACCTTGCAATAATGGCATAACTCCTCCCAGACACGAGATTTTGGTATTTGTCCCCATCTTATTTTGAATTGGACCAAATAGTTCCTAGACACAAAAACTACTCGTCAACTGGATCGCACCAATCTGCTGGCAAAACACAGCTTGATTCTTTATCGACATAGCACCAATCCGCAACAGGGCACTCGGCGATGTCGTAAAAATTGCATATATCAACTCCAAGACAACAAGGCTCAACGGGAGTATGTTCATTTGAACCAACAGGATGGATATGCTTCATAACAGCTCCTCACCTTAATCCAATTAGAGACTACGTTTGATCAATGCCACAGTGATCTACAACGCAGATGCTGCCGCCATCCATGTCATAGTCGCAGTAATCGTATGCACCACAGCCATCTGCTTTATCATAAACAGTACAGATGTCAGTAATGCCCAAGAGGCAGTCAAAAGACATCGGCTTCACGCCTGCCTCGTCGCCACTTCCTGGATTAATCGGATGAATATGCTTCACGACTACCTCCCTTTGAGTGCAGAAAAACCTCAATATTGTGTATAACAAACCAAGATGTCTAGTTCACCATATTTCTAGAATGGTTTCGGCGAACGTAGCAATAAGCTTCGCAGACGGTAATCAGAAGAACGAACACCTCCACAATGGTGACAGCAATGCGCTGAACCGCTTATTCCGATACAGTAGCTTCTCGTTGATTTTTCTCCTGCGAAGATGAGTGGCGGGAAATAAGGTCAAAAGCCATCTCGTAGCACATTTTTCTATATTCACATGATGCAGGGTGTAGACTCTTGGGCAAGTAGCCGTGCTCGCCTGCAGCCTCCCAGCTACAGCCCCCACCACAGAAAGACCGAGCCCAACAGTCCGTACAGTCAATTCTTTTTTCGACACCCTGACTCCAGTTTTCAATATACCTAGTTTCGTCAATTCCGGTGACGATGTTGCCCATTTTGAATCGCATCATCCCGACAAACCTGTGACAGGGGTATACGTCCCCTTCGGGAGTCACGGAAATAAAACGCCTGCCAGCCCCGCATCCGACAAAGGCGATCCTGTTGCTCATAATCAAATCAACTGCAGTTTTCAATGTTCTAAACAAGGGCTTTTCCCCTTGATCAATCTGTTTGAGATATTGATCCGCCAAATCTATTAGGCCCGCCCTGATTTTGTTTAATGAGTGTTCGTCGAGTTTGATATTCTCATCGAATGAGCTCACGGGCGAGAAGTAAATCCTTCTGAAGCCCATCTCTTTAAACTGAAGATAGTCTTCAACAAGGTTACAGTTATTATTTGTTAAGGTCGCTCTTGCGCCGAAGGGGAACGACTCGGAAAAACGACGAACGTTTTTGTCGATATCGGAGAAAGAGCCGCCTCCCGTCTTGTACGGGCGCGATGCATCGTGCTTGCATCCTGTACCATCGAGACTAATCAGAACAGAAAACCCGTGCTCCTTGAAAGAATTCACAGCAGTGTCATTCAAAAGCGTTCCGTTGGTCGTAATAGAATAGGTAAAGTTTCTATTGGGGTATATTCTTTTTGAATAGTCGACCGTTTTCCATATCAGCGGCTCGTTAATCATGGGTTCCCCACCAAAAAAGACGATCGCAAGCGTTTCGTTTTCCGATGAACTTGCGACGAGGTAGTCGACCGCCTTGAAGGCTATCTCGTCTGTCATCAGCAGAGGAGACGTTCCATAATCTCCTTTACCGGCAAAACAGTAACTACAACCAAGGTTGCATGCATGTGAAACGTGGAGTTCGATGGATCTATGTTTTCGAGGCGTGTCTTTTGTTAAGAAAGTCCGCTCAGACAATCGTTGATACTCATCAATGTCGTCTTCAAGTTCTGCTATGGTCGTTTGGTCGTAGCCTTTCGCAGCAAGTGACTTTGTTAGCAACTTCGAGTTGACCGTTCTTCCCGATGCTTCAAATATGCGAAGCGCATCTTCTGATGCTTGGTCAACCTGAAAGCAATTGCGAGTGACCTCATCGAAGCAGTAACGACGATCACTTACTGAGAAAAAATGCATACGTTCCTCAATTTCATGCTGGACTGGCACTAACCTTGTTTATTGTTGCGCAGCTATAAAAACCACCAGCGGGGATTCGGTGTGCGGCCCAATCGGACTCCCAAAAGGTTCTATTTGAGACTGGCAAGCTTTGTGTTGTTGGCACTTCGACAGCGCTCTTTATTCCAACATGGAGCCTCGCAGTTTGAGTCGACTTGCCTCTGGAAGGTCCGATCTTAACTTGATTTAGGATGAAAACAGATTACAGGCGCGCTCCTCTAGAAAGAAAGGAAACCAATCGCCGCCTTTCACCAGGAAAGTTTTTATAGCCCACCTCGAGCAAAATGAAAGATGCGAGAGCGATTGGGGAACAACGCGAATCTCCCCTTTTGGGTGGGAGCGAGCCTTCAGCCACCGGCGAACGACTCGCCCTGGTCAGAATCTGGAAGTGGTGCCGGGCCGCTTGGGCCTCCCCGGTGACTTCGTGGGGCTTACCTGCCTGACGTCGAGGAGTACATCCGCAAGATTCGTTCCCTATGCCGTTTGCTCTCACGCCCGCCTTAGTTCCAAGTCGGGCGAGCCGCCGCGCTCATGCGACCCGTGGCGGCGACACGTCGACGCCGCGCTCGCTGAGCACATCTTCGGTCGCGGGCGAGCACGAGGTCGCGCCGGCGCATCCGCTGGGACTGCTGTGCGTGCAAAACGGCTACGTGGTGAGCGTCCCGCGCTGGATTCAGCCGAGTGAGGAAGGCGTTGAGATCGGCGCGCTGGCAACGGGGGAGGGCGGCATCACCGACGACGTCTCGGCCCGCCATGCCCATATCTGGTGCGATGCTCAAAATATCTGGCACGTCGAGGACTTGTCGTCCACCAACGGAACCATGGTGGTAAACGGCGCGACGAACGTCTGCATCCAGGTCGAGCCCGGCCGCTCCGCTCAGCTCAACCCCGGCGACGAGCTCAGACTTGGCGAATCCACCACCTACGCTATCCTCCTCGGCGTCGGCGCCCTCTAGTCGGCAGATGGGGACGTTCCTTTTATGCCGGCACTCCGGGACACTCCATGGCGCGCCAGGGCCAATCGCCCGGGGACGAAGCGTTCATTTTGGCCCTTGGCGGTCACCCGAGGTAAACCTTTACCGCCCACCTATATTTGTCGAAATTACACTTGGCGGCGGGGTACAATAAACCCGCATGCGGATTTCCGTTGCGGGCGCTCCCCATCGCCGGGGCGTGCCCGGGAGCATCCGGCATGCGGCCTTTGCGGCGCTCGGTCATGTGCAAGACGGGTAGCTGGGCCTGCGGTGCGCAAGCGCCCCTCGCCTTGGCATGCCTTCTCTCCACGCCATGTACCTGCTGCTGAGCCTGCCTGCCAGATGATTGGAAGCAACAGCGAAAATCCCATCACGCCAATATCCCGGCGATCGCCGGGGCCTGTATACCTATATGAGAGGAGAGGGGTATATGGCGCGTAAGTTTAAGTCTATGGACGGCAACGAGGCGGCCGCATATGTTTCGTATGCGTACACCGAGGTAGCGGGAATCTATCCCATTACGCCGTCCAGCCCGATGGCCGACCATGTCGACCAGTGGGCGGCCCAGGGTCGCAAGAATATCTTCGGCACCCCGGTCAAGGTCGTCGAGATGGAGTCCGAGGCAGGTGCAGCCGGTACCGTTCACGGTTCGCTGGGCGCCGGTGCTCTGACCACCACCTACACGGCTTCTCAGGGTCTGCTCCTGATGATCCCGAACATGTACAAGATCGCGGGCGAGCAGCTCCCGGGCGTCTTCCACGTCTCCGCGCGTTGCGTCGCTTCCCACGCCCTGAACATTTTTGGCGATCACTCCGACGTCATGGCCTGTCGTCAGACCGGCTTCGCCATGCTCGCCGAGGGCAACGTCCAGGAGGTCATGGACCTCTCGCCGGTGGCTCACCTTGCCGCCATCGAGGGTAAGACCCCGTTCCTTAACTTCTTCGACGGCTTCCGCACCAGCCACGAGATCCAGAAGGTCGCCATGTGGGACTACAAGGATCTGGCTGAGATGTGCGACATGGACGCCGTCCAGGCTTTCCGCGATCACGCGCTCAACCCTGAGCACCCGCACACCCGCGGCAGCCACGAGAACGGCGACATCTTCTTCCAGAACCGCGAGGCCTGCAACAAGGTCTACGACGAGCTCCCTGCCGTCGTCGAGGGCTACATGAAGAAGATCAACGAGAAGCTCGGCACCGATTACGGCCTGTTCAACTACTACGGCGCTCCCGACGCCGATCGTGTCGTCGTGTGCATGGGCTCCTTCTGCGACGTGCTCGAGGAAGTCATCGACTACCTCAACGCTCACGGCGAGAAGGTCGGCCTGGTCAAGGTTCGCCTGTTCCGTCCGTTCTCCATCAAGCACTTCGTCGACGTTCTCCCCGAGACCGTCCAGAAGATCGCCGTCATGGACCGCACCAAGGAGCCGGGTTCCATCGGCGAGCCGCTCTACCAGGACGTCGTCTCCGCTCTCTACGAGGCCGGCAAGACGGGCATCAAGGTCGTCGGCGGCCGTTACGGCCTGGGCAGCAAGGACACGCCTCCCGCGTCCGCGTTCGCTGTCTTCGAGGAGCTTAAGAAGGACGAGCCCAAGCGCGAGTTCACCATCGGCATTGTCGATGACGTGACCAACCTGAGCCTGCCCGAGGCCGAGGATGCGCCCAACACTGCAGCCCCCGGCACCATCGAGTGCAAGTTCTGGGGTCTGGGTGGCGACGGTACCGTCGGCGCCAACAAGAACTCGATCAAGATCATCGGCGACCACACCGACAAGTACGTTCAGGCCTACTTCCAGTACGACTCCAAGAAGACCGGCGGCGTCACCGTCTCGCACCTGCGCTTTGGTGATTCCCCGATCCGCTCGCCGTACTACGTGACCAAGGCCGACTTTGTCGCCTGCCACAACCCCAGCTACATCGTCAAGGGCTTCAAGATGGTCCGCGACGTCAAGCCGGGCGGCACCTTCCTGGTCAACTGCCAGTGGAGCGACGAGGAGTTCGCCGAGCACATGCCCGCCGTGGCCAAGCGCTACATCGCCAACAACAACGTCAACGTCTACCTGATCGACGCTATCGACCTGGCTGCCAAGGTCGGCATGGGCAAGCGCACCAACACGGTGCTCCAGTCCGCCTTCTTCGCGCTGGCCAAGGTCCTGCCCGCCGAGGACGCCCTGCAGTACATGAAGGACGCGGCTACCAAGTCCTACATGAAGAAGGGCCAGGCCATCGTCGACGCCAACCACAAGGCCATCGATGCCGGCGCTACCGCCTTCCGTAAGTTCGAGGTTCCGGCCGACTGGGCAACTGCCGAGGATGCCGCTCCCGTCGAGCTCTCCGAGGAGACCAAGTCCGCTATCGCCCAGCAGGTCAAGAACCTGCTCGAGCCCATCGATCGCATGGATGGCGACAGCCTGCCCGTTTCTGCCTTTGTCGATTGTGCCGACGGCCAGTTTGAGCTGGGCGCCTCCGCATACGAGAAACGCGGCGTCGCCGTGGTCGTTCCTCACTGGGACGAGACCAAGTGCATCCAGTGCAACCAGTGCGCCTATGTGTGCCCGCATGCCACCATCCGTCCGTTCGCGATGACCGAGGACGAGGCTGCCGCCGCGCCCGAGGCTACCCGCACGCTCGACGCCATGGGCCCCAAGGCCAAGGGCATGAAGTTCACCATGGCCGTGTCTCCGCTCGACTGCATGGGCTGCACCAACTGCGTCAAGGTCTGCCCCAAGGGCGCCCTCGAGATGGTTCCCACCGAGCAGGAGATGGACCAGCAGCCCGTTTGGGACTACATGGTCGAGAACGTCTCCGAGAAGAAGGAGCTCATCGCGGCCAACGTCAAGGGCAGCCAGTTTAAGCAGCCCTACCTGGAGTTCTCCGGCTCCTGCGCCGGCTGCGCCGAGACCGCCTATGCACGTCTGGTGACCCAGGTCGCCGGCGACCGCATGTTCATCTCCAACGCCACCGGCTGCTCCTCCATTTGGGGCAACCCCGCTGCCACCGCTCCTTACTGCAAGGACAAGGACGGTCACGGCCCGGCGTGGAACAACTCCCTGTTCGAGGACAATGCCGAGCACGGTCTGGGCATGGCCGTGGGCTATGAGGCCGTTCAGAAGAAGCTGATCGCTGCTACGCAGGAGATCATCGCCGCTGACGGTCCGTCCGACGAGCTCAAGGCCGCCGGTCAGGCTTGGATCGACTCCGTCAACGACGCCGAGGCCTCTAAGACCGCTGCCGCCGCCTACGTTGCCGAGCTCGAGAAGTGTGGCTGTGACGCTTCCAAGGCGATTCTCGCCGACAAGGCTTACCTCACCAAGAAGTCCTTCTGGATCTTCGGCGGCGACGGTTGGGCCTACGATATCGGCTTCGGTGGCCTGGACCACGTCCTGGCTTCCGGCCACAACGTCAACGTCTTCGTCTTCGACACCGAGGTCTACTCCAACACCGGCGGTCAGGCCTCCAAGGCCTCGAACCTGGGCCAGGTTGCTCAGTTCGCCGCTGCCGGTAAGGTGACCAAGAAGAAGTCTCTGGCCGAGATTGCCATGAGCTACGGCTATGTCTACGTGGCGCAGGTCGCCATGGGCGCCAACCCGGCTCAGACCCTCAAGGCCATCCACGAGGCCGAGGCCTACGACGGCCCGTCCCTCATCATCGGCTACAGCCCCTGCGAGATGCACTCCATCAAGAAGGGCGGCATGCAGAACTGCCAGGCCGAGATGAAGAAGGCTGTCGAGTGCGGTTACTGGAACCTCTTCCGCTTCAACCCCGAGGCTGCTGCCGGCAAGAAGTTCTCGCTCGATTCCAAGGAGCCCGCGGGCGGTTACCAGGAGTTCCTGATGAACGAGGCCCGTTACGCTTCGCTGACGCGTTCCTTCCCCGAGCGCGCCGAGGAGCTCTTCAAGGAGAACGAGCAGGCCGCCATGGACCGCTACGCTCACCTGCTGAAGCTCAAGACGGTGTACAACGAGGCCTAAGTCTCCCACCGCAGGATCTGAGGGCTGACCTTCGCGGACGTCCTCGGACATGAAAGAACCCCCGCTGCGCACTACGTGCGGCGGGGGTTCTTTCGTCCTGCGGAGTGTCCGCGAAGGTCAGCCCTCAGATCCTGCTACGACTACGTCCTCGGATTGTGTGGGCTGATGAAGGACGTGGTTGGTGGGGTGCCTTGTCCCGGTCGCTGTTTCGCGGCTTTGGGCATAGAGGGGGATTTGGTTGCGGACCCAGATGGCCTAGAGGGATATGGGCGCAAACGAGAAATCGTTGTTGGGGTCGTCCTTTTCCATAAACTCATCGAGGCAGAATGTCATATAGATTGGAACGTACAGGACCTTGCCCTCTTTGCTGAGGTTCTCGTGGCTTAGCACAACGGCCTCGGGGATTTTGTACTCGCTCACGCTCATCAGACGGTCGAGGGCCGCATGGGCTCGAACCTTCTTGCCCGATTTGACCTCGATTGGGACAACGTGCCCGCGGGTGCCTTCGATCACAAAGTCAACTTCGCCGACCTCGCGTGTCTGGTAGTACCATGCATCAGTTCCAAGGGCGACAAGCTCCTGCGCGACCACGTTCTCATAGAGACCGCCGAGGTTGGGGGTTTTCATATCAAGGTAGACGGCGCGTGCCGTGCTGCCGGGATACCGTGATGCGAGCATGCCTGTATCAGACTCGTATAGCTTAAAGGCGGTCGCCTTCTCTGTCCTCTTAAGAGGACTCCGGGCCTCCGTCACCTGGGCGACCATCAAACCGACGCCCGCGTTCACCAGCCATAGGAAATCCTGCTCGTATTTTTGAAGGCGAGCCCCCTCGCCCAGGGATGAAACAACAAAGCGATGGGACTCCGCCTCAAGCTGAACGGGAATTTGTTCGAAAATCGCGCGAACGTTAAACGCTCGAGTCGATGCATATTTAGAGATATCACTTTTGTACTGATCGACCAGCTGAATTTGAAGCTCACGCGTCCTCACGAGTGAATAACCCGAATCGATATAGTTCTGTACGACCTCCGGCATGCCGCCGCAAACGATATAAGCTCTAAAGTTTTTGAGCATCGCCTCATGAATATAGTTTTCGACGGGACGCCTCTCGACAAGGCAGCTGCGGATGTCTGCAAGCACATTCTCGCTGATGCTGTTTGCCCAACAAAACTCTTCAAAATCCATTGGCCGCATAACAATGTGCTCGACATACCCCACCGGGAAAGAAGAGATCCCCTTAAACTCAGTCCCAAGCATAGACCCCGAGAAGACATAGCTAAAGCGCCCGTCCTCGACCAACGCCTTCATGAGCGTGACGATCTGCGGATACTCCTGTATTTCATCGACAAAGATAAGCGTATCTCCCTCAACAAGCGGTGCATCCGCAAGAAGGGCAACGCGGTTGATAAAGTCAACGGCGTTCTTAGCGCCAATGAGCACATCTCTTGCCTCGGCATCGAGCAGCAAATTGGCCTCAAAATACGACGCGTAGTTGTCTTTACCAAACGCGCGAATCGCATAGCTCTTGCCAATTTGACGCGCACCGGTAACAAGCAACGCTTTATTGGAGTTGTTCTTCCAGCTCAAAAGCCTGTCAGTGACCTTACGGCGTAGCATAAAACCCCTCAATGACAAAAATTGGCAAATAGATTTGCCCCTAATCATACAAAAATTGGCAAATAGATTTGACCCAAATCGTACAAAAATTGGCAGATAGCAAAGATTCGCTTAGGTCCCAGAGCCATCGAGCCGGCGCGGTGCCATGCAAAAAGACTGGGGACGCCGCTGATGTTCTCGATTGCCTGGGCGCGCAGGAGCGAGAGGGCGTCGACGGCGTTCATGCAATACCCGACGGTAAAGTTCTATACTGCAAACTCACAGTCGCTTGCCGCAAAGTGAAGCGCGATTGGCTATCCCTTTTGTTGGATGAAAAGCCCCGTGTTATTGCAGGGGTGCATACTTGTCTTGCAAGTGCATAGAATCTCGTATAGTGCGAGTAAATAATTGCAGTGTCCGTTATGTGTTTAGCAAAGATATAGTTTGCATAATCCAGCCTAATCTCTGCTCTAATTAAATAAAGTCGCACGTAGATGACGTAAACATGCGTGAGCTGGGATTCCTTACGCTGAGCGGGTAAAAACGACCGTTCACCGTTCAACTGTTTTCAAAATGAATAAAATGAGCGATAAAGAGAATATAAACCTTAATAAACTCGCGTATCGCACGGACGCGGGTTATTAATGGGTTGTAGGCCTTTTACAGAAAGGATTCCAGCAATGTCTAAGCCTCTTGGCAAGCCCGATCGTATTGTCGTCGCCCTCGGCGGCAACGCCCTCGGCAACAACCCCG
>DXLV01000018.1 GCA_019414545.1 Collinsella sp.
CCCAAGGTTCGCCCCAGCCCAACACGGGCGTGCCGGGCGTCATCGCCGGCTATGGCAAGGAACGAGTTATCCACAGCCCCGCCGCCGGCGTGTTTCGGTCCGACCGCGCAATCGGCGACATCGTGAGCGCCGAAGACGTGATTGGCTACGCGGGAGATACACCCATGTGCACGCAGATCGATGGCTGTCTGCGCGGGCTTTTGGCGAACGGCGTGCGGGTGACTGAGGGCTTTAAATGCGCCGATGTCGATCCGCGCGGCGACGCCAGCTACATCAACTATATTTCGGACAAGGCGACATCGGTCGGCGGCGGCGTGCTCGAGGCACTCGCTATGCTCACCGATGTCTTTAGAGGATAGAAGGCGGCAATGGAAAAGCTCGATGTTGTGAATGCGGCGCTTGCCGCCCTGCGTGCTGGCGAGACGTGCGAGCTCGTGGTCGTGGCCGGTACGGCGGGGTCATCGCCACGCGGCGTGGGCGCCTGGATGGCCGTCTTTGCCGATGGCAGCCAAGCGGGCACCATCGGCGGCGGCAAGATTGAGCTTTTTGCGCTGGACGAGGCGCGCGAGCTGCTGGCCGCAGGGCAATCGCGTCTGGTCCGCTACACCATGGGCGGCGAGAACTCCGATACCGGCATGATCTGCGGCGGAGCCATCTGCCTGTGCTACCTGCATTTGGATGCGACTCAGGCACCGTTGTTCCAGTCGGTTGCCGACGTCTTGGCCTATCGGCGCATCGGCGACTTCGTCATCGACTTTGAGCCGTTTATCGCGAGCGCGCTCGAGGGCGATGTGGTTGAGTACCATGGCGAGACATCGCGCCATACCATTGCCGGCTGCCCCGAGCTTTCGCTGGTGGAGGAGGGGAGTAAGGTCACTTACACCAACGCCGCCTCCGAGATTCCCCCGGCGCACATCGAGACGCTCTGCCCCGAGGGCCTGACCTATATCTTTGGCTGCGGCCACGTGGGCGCTGCGACGGCTCGCGTGCTCACGGCGGCGGGCTTTGCCGTCGTGGCTTGCGACGACCGCCCCGGCACGCTGACCCCCGATTGGGTGCCCGGTGTCTACGACCGTCGTCTGGTCGACTACAAGAGCCTGAGCAAGCAGTGCCCCATCGGCCCGCGCGACCTGGTGGTCGTCGCCACGGCGGGTCACAAGTCCGATATCGATGTGGTGATTCAGGCCATGCGCGCCAAACCCGCCTATCTGGGCTGCTTGGGCTCGCGCCGCAAGACCGCCTTTGTGCGCGCCCGCCTGGAGCAGGAGGGCTTTACGCAGGAGCAGATCGACGAGCTGCACCTGCCGATTGGCGTTGCCATTCAGGCCGAGGACCCCGAGGAGATCGCCATCTCCATCGCCGCCGAGATGATCCACCTGCGTCGCACCAAACTCGTCCCCCGCAAGCGCTAGTCGCATCCCAAATGAGCTGCCCCAGCCCTCTGCCGCATGCGGGTCAAAATGCTACCTGTGCCATATGCCCTATAATGTCCGACCGTTGAGCGGCATGGGGCCGCTGCCTAGGGTATGGGAGGCGTAAATGGCAGAGTCGGTGGTGGGGGACACCCTGTTCGAGCGTACGGGAAAAGTTTCGTTTGTGCAGGTATTGCCCCATGCCCTGCAGCATGTGCTGGCGGCATTCGCGGGTATCGTCACGCCCGCCATCATCATTGCGTCGGTCTGCGGCTTTACCCCTCAAGAGGAGGCCGCTGTCATCCAGGCGTCGCTCGTCCTCTCAGCGCTCGACATTTTCCTTCAACAGTTCCCCATAAAAGGTGTCGTCGGTTCGGGCCTGCCCATCGTGATGGGCGCGAGCTTCACCTTCGTGCCGGCGCTCAAGGCGGTCGGTCTCGAGCTTGGCTTTGAGGCCGTGCTGGGCGCCCAGGTAATCGGCGGCGTACTCGTCGTGCTCTTCGGCCTGCTGTTTAGGCGCGTGAGCTTTCTGTTCCCGGCCCCGGTGCTTGGCACCGTCATCTTTGTCATTGGCCTGTCGCTATGCCCGGTGGCAGTTGCCTCCATGGCGGGCGGGGAGGGCGCGGCCGATTTTGGCAGTGTCACCAACTGGGCCGTCGCGCTCGTGACGTTTGTCGTCACCTTTATGGCCGGTAACTACGGCAAGGGCGCGCTTAGGCTGGGCAGCATCCTGGCCGGTATCTGCGCGGGCTTTGTTTTGGCTGCGGTGTTGGGCATGGTCGATTTCTCGGCAATCGCGACCGCCAGCTGGTTTGCTCCGCCTGCCCTGGGCACCCATCGCCTGGTGTTCGACCCTGCCGCGTGCGCCGTCGTGGGCGTTGTCGCCATTGTCAACGCCGTGCAGGTCATGGGCGAGTTTGCCGCTGTGTCGTCCGCTGCGCTCGATACCCCTGCGACCGATAGCCAGATCTCGGGTGGCCTGATCGCCAACGGCCTGGTCGGTATGCTGTCGGGCTTTTTGGGCGGCGTCCCCACGGCAACCTTTGGCCAGAATGTGGGCATTATCGCCGAGAACAAGGTTGTCAACCGCATGGTCTTTACGCTTGTCGCCGCCATCTTGCTCATCGCGGGCCTGCTGCCCAAGTGCGCGGCAGTGCTCACGTCCATTCCGCAGCCGGTAATCGGCGGCGCCACGATCGGCGTGTTCGCAACCATCGGCATGAACGGTGTGGTCATGTTTGCCCGCCACGGCCTGTCTCAGCGCGATACCACGCTCATGGGTCTCTCTATCGCTTTTGGCACAGGCATTGAGCGCACGGCCGGCGCGCTTGCCGGCGCTGGATTCCCCGCATGGGTCGGCACCGTCTTTGGCGGATCCTCCATTGCCGTCGCCGCACTTGTCGCCGTTGTCCTCAACCTGGTCCTGCCTCGCCAAAAATAACGCCCCATATATGAGTTGCGGTGAAATACGGATTGTTTAAGCCTGTTAGGCCGCCAAACAGTCCCTATTTCACCGCAACTGCTTGTTGAGACCAATTTGTGCGGGGGAGTTGTGGAGTTGTGCAGGCAGACGAGGTTTTTCTGGAAATACGCTCCCGATGCGCGTATAGTACCGATTGTTTTGTCGGCTCCTGCTGCGTCGAGTCCAAACCGCGAAATGCCATGAGCGGCGCGGATGCAGCCAGGAGGCACGAGGACAACCCATCGTGGCCACGCCCCGTGCTTAAAACCCCAAGAAGGAGTGAACAATGGCAGAAGAGAAGTATGTGCCGCGTCTGAAGACCAAGTACAACAACGAGGTCAAGCAGCAGCTTCAGGACAAGTTCCAGTACGAGAACGTCATGATGATCCCCAAGTTTGAGAAGATCGTCGTGAACATGGGTGTCGGCGAGGCCGCTACCGATTCCAAGGCCATCGACGGTGCCGTGCGCGACCTGCGCGCCATCACCGGCCAGCAGCCGATGATCACCCGTGCCCGCAAGTCCATCGCTACCTTCCGCCTGCGCGCTGGTATGCCGATCGGCTGCAAGGTTACCCTGCGTGGCGACCGTATGTGGGAGTTCTTCGATCGTCTGACCTCCGTCGCGATCCCCCGTATCCGCGACTTCCGCGGCATCTCCGCCAAGAGCTTCGACGGCCGTGGTAACTTCTCCATGGGCGTTACCGAGCAGCTCATCTTCCCCGAGATCGACTTCGACTCCGTCGATCACCAGCGTGGTATGGACATCACTTTCGTGACCACCGCCAACACCGATGAGGAGGCCAAGGCCCTTCTGGACGCCTTCGGTTTCCCGTTCAAGAAATAGGTTCACCTGCCCTATAAGCGCCGTTCCCACAAGGGGGCGGCGCTTGGGGCGAACAATACTCTATGTGAGGAGGATATAAGTGGCTAAGACATCGATGATCGTCAAGTGCAATCGCAAGCAGAAGTTCTCTACTCGTGAGTACACGCGCTGCCAGCGCTGCGGCCGTCCGCACTCTGTGTACCGCAAGTTCGGCCTGTGCCGTGTCTGCTTCCGCGAGCTTGCACTCAAGGGCGAGCTTCCCGGCGTTAAGAAGGCCAGCTGGTAAGTCACTACCAGCGTTTCAAGCATCAGTTTGGAACAGGGAAAACGCGCTAGTTAGGCTTTGCCGTTAAGGGCGGCGAAGAACCAAGAGCACGTGTTCATCAAGAACGAAGGAGAATCTGTATGAACCTTACAGACCCGATCGCAGATATGCTTACGCGCATTCGTAACGCTAACTCTGTGAACAAGGCCACGGTCTCCATGCCGAGCAGCAAGAAGCTCGTCGAGATCGCTCGTGTTCTGCACGAGGAGGGCTACATCGAGGGCTACGATGTCGAGGACACCGTTCCCCAGAAGACTCTGCACATCACGCTTAAGTATGGTCCCAAGAAGGCTAAGGTCATCAACGGCATCCGCCGCATTTCCAAGCCGGGCCTGCGTAAGTACACCGGCGTTGCCGACATGCCCCGCGTCCGCGGTGGCCTTGGTACCGCCATTATTTCCACCAGCCATGGCGTCATGACCGACCGCGATGCTCGCAAGCACAACGTCGGCGGCGAGATCATCGCTTACGTCTGGTAATTCGCTCGGTAGGTAGAAGGAAAGGAGATCACCGTGTCTCGTATCGGTAATAAGCCTGTCCAGATTCCCGCCGGAGTCGAAGTGGCAGTCAACGGCAACAACGTTGTCGTCAAGGGCCCCAAGGGCCAGCTCGAGCTCGATGTCTTTGAGAAGCTCGCTATCAACGTCGAGGACAACGTCCTCACCGTTTCCCGTCCCGACGACGAGCGTGAGACCCGTGCCCGCCACGGCCTCACCCGCGCCCTCATCCACAACATGGTGGTTGGCGTTTCCGAGGGCTTCGAGAAGAAGCTCGAGCTCGCCGGCGTCGGTTACCGCGTGCAGCAGAAGGGCAAGAACCTCGAGTTCTCCCTGGGCTTCTCGCACCCCGTGATCGTCGAGGCTCCCGAGGGCATCACCTTCGAGGTTCCCGACAACACCCACGTGAACGTCAAGGGTATCAACAAGCAGCAGGTCGGTCAGATCGCCGCTGAGATCCGCGGCCATCGTCCTCCCGAGCCTTACAAGGGCAAGGGTATCCACTACGTTGGCGAGCACATCCGCCGCAAGCTGGGTAAGGCCGCCAAGTAGTCGTAACCGACTCACTCGCATAAGACCAGCACCCCGTCAGGTGCTGGCAAGATCAACCTTTTTAGGAGTTTACGTATGAACAAGCATAAGGCGAAGCTGGAAGGCCTCAAGCGTCGTCAGCGTCGTGTTCGCGGCAAGGTCTCGGGTACCTCCGAGCGTCCGCGTCTTCGCGTGACCCGTACTAACGCCAACATCTATGCCCAGATCATCGACGACAGCAAGGGCTCCAGCCTGACGCTCGTCTCTGCCTCGACCCTCGAGGCCGAGTTCAAGGGCACCCACACCTCGAACAAGGAGGCTGCGGAGAAGGTCGGTCAGCTCGTTGGCAAGCGTGCCATCGAGGCCGGCATCACCAAGGTCGCCTTCGATCGCGGTGGCCGTATCTACCATGGCCGCGTCAAGGCCCTCGCCGACGGTGCTCGTGCCGCCGGTCTCGAGTTCTAGGAGGTATGTAGCACATGGCTCGTAATCAGAAGCAGCAGCGCGAGGCCTCCGAGTTCGAGGAGCGCGTCGTTTACATCAACCGCGTGTCGAAGACCGTCAAGGGTGGTCGTCGCATGAGCCTCGTCGCTCTCGTCGTCGTTGGCGACGGCAAGGGCAACGTCGGCGTTGGCATGGGCAAGTCCGCTGAGGTGCCCCTGGCCATCTCCAAGGCGTCTCTCGATGCCAAGAAGAACATGTTCCACGTGCCGGTGACCGAGCAGGGCACCATCCCGCACGAGGTTCTCGGCCACTTTGGTGCCGGCCGCATCATCATCAAGCCCGCTGTCGAGGGTACCGGCGTTATCGCCGGCGGCGCTGTGCGTCCCCTCTTCGAGCTTGCTGGCATCAAGAACGTCCTGTCCAAGTCCCTCGGTACCGACAACGGCCTCAACATCATCAAGGCTGCCGTCGAGGGCCTCAAGGAGCTCTCCAGCCCTGAGGACGTCGCGGCTCGCCGTGGCCTGACGGTCTCCGAGATGTTCGTCGGTAAGGAGAACTAAGCATGGCTGACACCATCAAGATCAAGCAGGTCCGCAGCACCAACGGTTGCAAGCAGGACCAGGTCCGTACTGTCCGTGCCCTCGGTCTCCACAGGATCCGCGAGGTTCGCGAGATTGCTGACAACGAGTCCGTCCGCGGCATGATCTTCAAGGTCAAGCACCTTGTCGAGATTGTAGAGGAGTAGCAAATGCAGCTTCACGATCTTACTCCCGCGCCCGGTTCCACCAAGAACCGTAAGCGCGTCGGCCGTGGCAATTCTTCGGGTCACGGCACCACTTCTGGCCGCGGCCAGAAGGGCCAGGGTTCCCGCTCTGGCGGCACCAAGGGTGCCGGCTTCGAGGGTGGCCAGACTCCGCTGGCTATGCGCCTGCCCAAGCTTCCGGGCTTCCGCAACCCCCGTCGTATCGAGTACACCGCTGTTAACGTTGAGCGTCTCGAGCGTAAGTTCGAGGATGGCGCTGTGATCGACGGTGCCGCTCTTAAGGCCGCTCGCATCACCAAGAGCGAGTTCGAGCCCGTCAAGGTGCTCGGCAATGGTGAGCTCACCAAGAAGTTCACGGTCAAGGTCGACAAGGTCAGCGCTTCTGCGCAGGCCAAGATCGAGGCCGCCGGCGGAAAGGTCGAGCTGCCGTGCTAAATGGTCTTAAGAATGCTTTCCGCATCAAAGAATTGCGCGAAAAGATTCTTTTTACCATAGCTATGCTCGTCGTGTACCGCATTGGTGCGCACGTTCCTGTGCCCGGCATTCCCTTCCAGGGGATGCTGGGCCTTTTCTCGACCGATAACAATTCGGTCGCCGCAGGTGCTATGGCCCTCCTGAATCTTTTCTCTGGCGGCGCGTTGAGCTATGTGTCGGTGTTTTCGCTGGGCATCATGCCTTACATCACCAGCTCGATCATCCTCCAGATGCTCCAGGCCGTCGTGCCTTCCCTGCATGAGCTTGCCCGCGAGGGCGAGGTCGGTCAGACCAAGATTACGCAGTATTCGCGTTACCTCACCTTGGCTCTGGCAATCCTTAACTCCGTGGGTTACCTCTTCCTCTTTAAGAGCTTCGGCATCAGCTTTAATGGCGCCGGCGCTCCCGAGATCATCTTCGACCTCATGGTCGTCGGCACGCTCACTGCGGGCGCCATGCTGATCATGTGGATTGGTGAGCTCATCACCCAGCGCGGTATCGGCAATGGCATGTCGCTGATCATCTTCGCGAACATCATGGCCGGCCTGCCGCAGGCTATCTTCTCCAGCACCGAGGGCAATGCCGGTGGCATCATCACCATGGTGATCATCTGCGCCATCATCCTGCTGGTTATCCCGCTGATCGTTTTCCTTGAGCGCGGCCAGCGCCGCATTCCGGTCTCCTACGCCAAGCGCGTCGTGGGCCGTCGCATGATGGGTGGACAGACCACCTACCTGCCCATCAAGGTCAACACCGCGGGCGTCGTGCCGATCATCTTCGCTTCGGCGCTGCTGTACTTCCCGGCTCAGATTGCCGTGTTCTTCCCCGGCATCGGCTGGATTCAGGCAGTTGCCTCTGCGCTTTCGACCGGTTGGCTCAACTGGGTGCTTAACGTTGTCCTCATCGTGTTCTTCGCGTACTTCTACACCTCCATGGTGTTCAACCCCGATGACACGGCCGATAACCTTAAGAAGCAGGGCGGCTTTATTCCGGGCGTGCGTCCGGGTAGGGCTACCGCGGCCTACATCAAGAACGCGCTCAACAAGATTACGCTTCCCAGCGCTGTCTTTTTGGCGCTCATCGCCATCGTGCCTTCGATCATCTTCTCCTTCACGGGTAACCATCTGATCCAGGCATTTGGCGGCACGTCCATCCTCATCATGGTCGGCGTCGTGCTCGACACGGTCGATAAGCTCGAAGGCCAGATCAAGATGTATGATTACGATGGATTCTTTAAATAGGCTAGAGGAGGATTGCTCATGAACCTCGTATTGCTCGGAGCTCCGGGTGCCGGTAAGGGCACCGTCGCACAGGAGCTCGTCGCCGAGTTTGGCGTCGCTCACATTTCCACGGGCGACCTGCTGCGTGCTGCCGTCAAGGGTGGCACCGAGCTTGGTATTCAGGCTAAGAAGTACATGGACGCTGGCGAGCTCGTTCCCGACCAGCTCGTGATCGACCTTGTCAAGGAGCGCCTTGCCGCCGATGACGCCCAGCAGGGCTTCATCCTCGATGGCTTCCCGCGCAACACCGCCCAGGCTGTGACGCTCGATTCCGAGCTCTCCGCCATGGGTCGCGAGATCGACTGCGCCCTTCTGGTCGACGTGGCCCCCGAGGTCATCATCGATCGTCTGTCTTCGCGTCGCACCTGCCGCGCCTGCGGTTACACCGGCACCGCTGCCGATGCTACCTGCCCCAAGTGTGCCGGCGAGATGTATCAGCGCGACGACGACAAGCCCGAGACCATCAAGAACCGTCTCGACGTCTACGAGAAGTCCACGAGCCCGCTCGTCGACTACTATCGTGGCCAGGGTCTGCTCAAGTCGGTCAACGGTGACCAGGCTCGCGAGACCGTGTACGGGGATGTCAAAGAGGCTCTCGGTCTATGATCAAGATTAAGTCTGCAACGCAAATCGAGCAGATGAAGAAGGCAGGAGCGCTATCTAAGATGGCGCTCCGCCACGTTGGAGCCATGGTGCGCCCCGGCGTTTCGACTTTTGAGCTCGATCAGCTCGCGGAGCAGATTATCCGCATGCATGGCGGCACCCCGGCCTTTAAGGGTTACAGCGGGTTCCCGGGAACCATTTGCGCATCGATCAACGATGCCGTGGTCCACGGTATTCCCAACCCCGACATGATCCTGCGCGATGGCGATATCATTTCCATCGATACGGGAGCCGTTGTCGACGGTTGGGTCGGCGATAACGCTTGGACGTTTTTCGTTGGCACCCCAACGCCCGAGGCCAAGGCCCTGTGCGAGGTTACGCGCGATTGCCTTAAGGCTGCCATCGAGCAGGCTGTCCCCGGTAACCATATCGGGGATGTTGGTTATGCCGTTCAGTCTCTCGCCGAGTCTCACGGCTATGGCGTTCTTCGTGACTATGTTGGCCATGGCATTGGCCGCGTGATGCACGAGGACCCCAACGTTCCTAACTATGGAAAGAAGGGGAGGGGCGTTCGCCTCCAGGCCGGCATGGTCATTGCCATCGAGCCGATGGTTACGATGGGTTCCAACCATGTGAGCACGGGCTCCGACGGTTGGATTGTTACGACCAACGACCACCTGCCCGCCGCGCACTACGAGAACACCGTCGCCATTACCAATGACGGTCCGGTGATTCTCACCACGGATGCCCAAGGTGCTTGGTGTTCGCTCCAAGGCGGAGAAATGTAACAAGTTTCATTTAGTTGTGGAGCCATTACGAAGTTATTACGATGCGTGCATACGTGTTGTAGAATACTCGATCGCTGTCGTTTTCTAGAGAAAGATGATTGCTTGTGAAGAAGGAAGACGCAATTGAGCTCGAGGGTACGGTAAAGGAACCGCTGCCCAACGCCATGTTTAAGGTCGAGCTCGAGAACGGTCATTCGGTTCTGTGCAACATTTCTGGCAAGATCCGAATGAATTACATCCGTATTCTCCCCGGTGACAGGGTTGTCGTGGAGCTTTCCCCGTACGACCTGACCCGCGGCCGCATCACCTATCGCTACAAATAGCGGCACGCATACACGCACTCCATTTCCGACTGCAGGCTTAGCTCAACCTACGGTCGGATTGTGTGTGAAGACCAGCCATAGTTTTAAACGCCTGCGGCTGGGCGAGTAGATAGTAGGGAAGTAGTTTGAGCGCTACCGAAAGGAAGAACGATGAAGGTACGTCCTTCGGTCAAGAAGATGTGCGATAAGTGCAAAATCATTAGGCGCCATGGCAAGGTCCTCGTTATTTGCGAGAACCCCCGTCATAAGCAGCGTCAGGGTTAAGAGAGGAGACTACGTTGGCCCGTATTAATGGTGTCGACCTCCCGCGTGAGAAGCGCGTTGAGATCGGTCTGACCTACATTTACGGCATCGGCCGCACCACTGCGACGAAGATCTGCGTCGAGTGCAACGTTAACGTGGATACGCGCGTTAAGGACCTCACCGAGAATGAGGTTAACGCCATCCGCGATTATATCGATAAGAACCAGATCATGGTTGAGGGCGACCTCCGCCGTGAGCGCAACCAGAACGTCAAGCGCCTTATGGACATCGGCTGCAACCGCGGCCTTCGTCATCGCAAGGGCCTCCCGGTCCGCGGCCAGCGCACCCACACTAACGCTCGTACCCGCAAGGGCCCGAAGCGTCAGATCGGTGCTAAGAAGAAGAAATAAGGAGCGCTAGATAGATGGCTACTGCTAAGAAGAACGTTCGCGCTGCCCGTCTGAAGCGCGCGGACCGTAAGAACATTTCCGTGGGCCAGGCTCACATTCGTTCTACGTTCAACAACACGATCGTTTCGATCACCGATCCCCAGGGCAACGTCATTTCCTGGAAGTCGGCTGGCCAGGTGGGCTTCAAGGGCTCCCGTAAGTCCACGCCGTTCGCTGCCCAGATGGCTGCCGAGGCTGCTGCCAAGCAGGCCATGGAGCACGGTATGAAGAAGGTTTCCGTCTTCGTCAAGGGCCCCGGCTCCGGTCGTGAGACCGCCATCCGCTCCCTCCAGGCTGCTGGCCTCGAGGTCTCAAGCATCCAGGACAAGACCCCCATCCCGCACAACGGCTGCCGCCCCAAGAAGCGTCGCCGCGTGTAACTGAAAGGATCGTATCAATATGGCAATCGACAGGACTCCTGTTCTTAAGCGCTGCCGTCAGCTCGGGATCGATCCCGCTGAGCTCGGTTACAGCAGCAAGAAGGAATCTATCCGTCAGCCCAAGCGCCGTCGCAAGGAATCTGAGTACGGCATGCAGCTGCGCGAGAAGCAGAAGGTCAAGTTCATCTATGGCGTTCTGGAGAAGCAGTTCCACGGCTACTTCAACAAGGCCCGCAAGATGAACGGCGTCACCGGTGAGAACCTCATGATCATCCTTGAGTCTCGCCTCGACAACGTCGTCTTCCGTCTTGGCTTCGCTCGCACCCGCAAAGAGGCTCGTCAGTCCCTCCGTCACGGTCACTTCACCGTGAACGGCAAGCGCGTGGACATCCCGTCCTACCGCGTCAAGGCCGGCGACGTCGTCGCTGTCGGCGAGAAGTTCCGTGACCTCCTCCCCATCAAGGAGGCCCTGATTTCCTCCGAGCGCTTTGAGGTCCCTGGCTGGCTCGAGGTCGATATCGAGAAGCTGTCTGGTAACGTGCTCGCTCTGCCGACGCGTGAGCAGATCAGCGGTGATATCAACGAGCAGCTCATCGTCGAGCTCTACTCTAAGTAGTCCATCCGGGCTGCTGAGGCTGGAGGTAATACATGTCAGAATTCATTAGGCCTCAGGTTCAGGTCGAAGAGATCAACGAGACGTCTGCTCGTGTCTCCGTCGAGCCGCTCGAGCGTGGCTACGGCGATACGCTGGGTAACTCCCTTCGTCGCGTTCTTCTGTCCTCGCTCGAGGGTGCCGCCGTCGAGGCTATTCAGATCGATGGTGCGCAGCACGAGTTCATGACCATCCCTAACATGGTCGAGGATGTCACCGACATCGTCCTGAATGTCAAGGGTCTTGTCTTCAGGGCTCTCGGCGCGACCGACGAGGCGACCGCCACCATCTCGGTTGACGGCCCCTGCGAGGTCACCGGTGCGGACTTCTTTATTCCGTCCGAGTTTGAGCTGGTCAACCCCGAGCAGCACATTGCTACGCTCACCGAGGGTGGCCATCTCACCATGAGCATGCGCATCGGCTATGGCCGCGGCTATGTTTCTGGCGAGGCCAACAAGCGCGACAACGATCCCATCGGTGTGATCCACGTCGACTCGCTGTACTCGCCGGTTTCCCGTTGCGCCAAGCTCGTTGAGGCTTGCCGTGTCGGTCAGCACACCGACTACGACCGCCTTGTCCTCGAGATCGAGACCAACGGCTCCATCGCCCCGCGCGACGCCGTGGTCCAGGCTGCCAATATCATCAACCAACATATGGCCGCCTTTATGAACCTTGCCGAGACCCCCGAGGTCGAGGAGGAGGCTTCGATCTTCGCTCCCGAGGTCACCAACGACAACGCCGAGCTGGACAAGCAGATCGAGGATCTGGACCTTTCCGTCCGTTCCTACAACTGCCTTAAGCGCGCCAGCATTCACTCGGTCCGTCAGCTCGTTGAGTTCTCGGAGAACGATCTGCTCAACATCCGTAACTTCGGTGTTAAGTCGATCGAGGAAGTGAAGGACAAGCTTGAGTCCATGGGCCTGAGCCTGAAGGCTTAATGCTTCGCATATTTGAGGAGAAACTAGACCATGCGTCACAACGTTAAGAAGGGCCTGAAGCTCGGCACCGATGCGAGCCACACCAAGGCCATGAAGAAGAGCCTCGCTAAGGCCCTCTTCGAGAACGACCGCATCAAGACCACCGAGACCCGCGCTAAGGCGCTGCGTTCGGTCGTCGATCCGATCATCACCTGGGCCAAGAAGGGCGACCTGCACTCTCGTCGTCTGGCTATCGCCAAGCTCGGCGATAAGCAGCTCGTTGCCGAGATCTTCGACAAGGCATCTCAGGGCATGTGGCAGGACCGCAACGGCGGTTACACCCGCATCATGAAGCTCGGTAATCGTAAGGGCGATAACGCTCCCATCGTTATCATGGAGCTCGTCACCGAGCCTTGCACGCCTAAGGCCAAGAAGGCTGCTCCGGCCCCCAAGAAGGCCGCTGCTCCCAAGAAGGTCGAGGCTGTCGAGGAGACTGCTGCCGAGGAGACCGCTGAGTAGACATTCCGTCTGCATAGGCTATATTCGAGGGGTACGTTCGCGTACCCCTCTTTTTTTGTCGCGATACCGTTGCTTGTTTGTTGGGAGCGCCCATGACCGCGCCGTTTGATTTCAATTCGATTTCCGAGCTTGACGCCACACTCGTATTTCGCGTGGCCTATGATGGCTCGTCGTATAGCGGATTTGCCGAGCAGCCGGGACAGACGACGGTTGCGGGTGAGCTACGTCGAGCCATCGAGACGCTGCTTCGCCGCCCGGTCGATCTGACGTGCGCTGGGCGTACCGATGCCGGCGTGCATGCCGTGGCTCAGTACATCAGCGTGCCCGTAACGGACGCTGAGCTCGCTTGTACGCGCCGTAGGTGGCTGCGGGCTATGGATGCCCTGCTGCCCAAAGATATCGCCATTAACGAGGTCTACAAGGCCCGTAAAGGCTTTTCTGCGCGTTTTGACGCGCGTTCCCGTACGTATACATACCGCATTGCCGATCGAGATGCGCGCCCTGTGCTGTCCCGCGGTGCCGTGTGGTGGCATCGCTATCCCTTGGATGTTGAGGCTATGTCTGCTGCCTGCCCCGCACTGCTGGGCGAGCAGGACTTTAAAAGCTTTTGCAAGGTCGCTTCGGCCGTTGGCAAGCCCACGCATCGCTGCGTGATGCGTGCCGAATTTGGCCATGAGGTTGCGTTTGGCGAGGACATCCTGACGTTCACCATCGAGGGCAATGCGTTTCTGCATTCGATGGTCCGTACGATCGTGGGCACGCTTGTCGAGATTGGTATGCATCGCCGTGAACCCGAGTGGATGCGCGAGGTTATCGATGCTTGCGACCGCACCGCTGCGGGCCCCACGGCTCCTGCCTGCGGCCTTACGTTTATGGGCGTGGATTACGATCCCGCCGAGCTTGTCGTGCTCGACTAGGGTAGGGTTCGACGTGTCGTGCGTCGACACCTGTCATCTGTGGGCTGCGCGTGTGCAACATCTGTTCTTGGCGTGCAATGCAACCGGTGTCTCATTGCTTTTATTGCCGGGGTGTACCATGAACCACGGTTTGATTCATTGCTGTCGAGAGGACGGATAATTTGGTTCGACGTGGCTCGCATCCGCGACTTTCGGTGATCCTTGTGGTAGAAGGTTCGCCCAGCTATGCGATGCGTGCGCTCGAGAGTATCCAGAACCAAGACCTCTACGATTTGCAGATTGTCGTTGTCTGTCGCGATACTGCGCCCGGTGTGCGCCATTCGCTTCAAGTTGCTGCCGACAGGGACATCCATATTGATTTGATTGACGTCGAGGACGCGACGCGCGGCGCGTGTCTTCGTGCCGGTTTTGCTGCCTCGCGCGGCTCTCAAATCATCGCCATGAACGCCGATGAGTGGTTTGCTCCGCAATCCCTTTCCAAGATGGTCGATATCGCGTGCGATACTGCGGCAGACATAGTGTTCCCCACGGTGTCGCTCGACCGCTATGATGCACATCGAGAGCGCCATTCGCGCGTCTTGGATGCTACTCATATTTCCATTGATAGCAAATCATCGATGGTGGCCGGGCTGCCTCAGTTGATTTTAGGCGGCTTGGTTGCTCAAGTCTCTGGCGTGATGTATAGCCGTCCGCTGTTTGAGGCATGCCTTTTGTGCGACAAGGCGTTTCGCACAGTTGGGTTTATGGCATGCGCGCTCTCGCAGGCGCAGCGTGTCTCCGGATGCGGCGACGCTTGTTTCCACGCGGTAGCGCCTAAGCTTACAGATGCCTTTGATCCCACCATGTATGCCAGGGTATCCGATGACACCCGAGCGCTCGACGAGCTTGCGGACTCACTCTCGGAAGCAGATAGCGGTGGTCGGCTCAAGCTGGCAAGCCAAAAGTTCTACTTTGTCGGACTGGTCGCCTGCATCGAGAATTTGTGTCTGAGCCCGCATGGGGTGTCGTCAATCGAGCGTTCCGCCCGCATGCGTGATATGCTCGAGGCGCCTCGAACCCGTCAGATGGTCGCCGCGCTCAAGGACAACCATCGGGGACTGGGTCTGTTGTTTGGGCCGATCGCTAGCGCCAAGCCCGCGCGCTGCGTGATGTGTACGCATCTGGCAGCTTTTCTTAACCGGACGGGCGCAAAAACCGCCTAAACGGCTCATTACGAAACAAACTTGCATAGAATTGTTTCGAAATGCGTTCTTATACACAAAAGCCTTCAAATAGCGTTAAACTATTCAATCACTGATTGATTGTCTCCGCCATCTTTTGGAGTGAGGGTTTGTATGGCTAAAAAACGCAATGGGCGCCAGGATGCCATTAGAGATATTGTGCGCAATAAGGACGTCCGCACGCAGCGTGTGCTGGTCGATGAGCTCCGTGCTATGGGCTTTGATTGCACGCAGGCGACTGTCTCTCGCGATATTGCCGATATGGGGCTGCGTAAGCTCCCCGAGGGTATCTATGTTCTGGCAGAGGACCTGCACCTGCAGCGCATGGTTTCCGAGCTCGTAACGGGCGTTCTGCGTACCGATAATCTGGTCATGATCAAGGCTCAGCCTGGCACGGCTTCCGGCATCGCCGCCGCCGTTGATGCGGCAGAGTTACCCGATGTGCTTGGCTCGCTTGCCGGCAACGATACGATTTTGGTTATTGCCCAGACGGCCGAGGACGGCGAGCGTCTTGAGGCGCTGATCAATAAGCTGAGCAATTCTCGCAAGTAGGCGTGCGGTTCGTGCGCTCGGCACTGCGTGCGCTGACATAGTGGCTTGTAAGGGGTATCGACGTTGGTCGGTACCCCTTTTTTGTTTGCCGGTGTAAAGACCGCCTCCAGGTCGCTTCAAACTAAAAGGCCCCGAGCAGTTCAATAAGCTGCTCGGGGCCTTGTTGGCTTTAGTCGCGTACTTCTTAGCCGACCGTATCGTCAGGCGTGGGCGAGGGGTCGGGAGTGGGCGTAGGCGTAGGCGTAGGCGTAGGCGTGCCGCCATCGCCGCCGGTCGAACCACCAGTGGAGCCGCCCGTCGAGCCACCGGTCGTACCGGTGCCGCCGGTGGTGTCGCCGCCCGTGGTCTCGGTGGTCGTGGTCGTCGTGGTAGTCGTTGTGGTGGTTTCCTCTTCCTCTTCGTCCTTGTCCTTGTCGTCGTTCTCCGACTTCTTGGTGTTATTGGTGCCGTAGAACTTCCAGACGCTGTTGTTCTTGTAGGTGGGCGCCGTTCCGGTCGCAAACTCCTCGCGCTCGGTACCGGTCAGAACGGTGTTCATAAACCGCTTAAAGACAGGCAGGTTGGTGCTGTCGCCCAGCAGGTCCGTGCCGTACTTTTGGATGGGGATCTCGCCCGCGGAATAGCCGGTCCACAGGGCGCATGCCAGCTGCGGGGTATAGCCGCAGAACCACAGGTTGGTGGTGTTGTCGGTGGTGCCCGTCTTGCCGGCATAGGGCTGGTTGACACTCAGGGCGCCGGCAGCACCCGTACCGCTGCCCTTCATGACGCCGGACAGAACATCGGTGACCGCGGCGGCCTCGCCCTCGGTAAGCACCTGTGAGGGATTGTCGGTGTGCTGGTACAGCACCGAACCGGTACGAGAGTCAATCTCGGTGATGGCGATCGGCTGGCGATAGTAGCCGCCGTTGGCAAACGTCGCGTAGGCGGCGGCCATCTCAAGCGGCGAGATCGAGCCGGTGCCGAGGGTCATGACGGGAACGTCCTCGATGTTGTCCTTGGCGGGGTCGATGCCGAGCTTTTTGACGAGCGAGATGATCTTGCTGTTGCCGACGGCTTCCGCCACCTGGATGTAGCCGGTGTTGGAGGAGTATGCCGTTGCCTGCTTAAGCGTGATGTTGCCATAGCTCTGGTTGGCGTAATTTTGGACCTCGGTCGTGGTGCCCTTGGCCTTGAGCGGCGAGTTGCAGTTGAGGGTGACGTTGGGGTTCATGCCGTTTTGGATGGCAGTTGCCAGCGTAAAGGCCTTAAAGGTGGAGCCGACGGGACGCTTGGCCGTGGCATGGTTTACGTGGTTCTCGTCAGCGTTGTAGTCGTAGCCGCCCACCATGCACTTGATGTAGCCGGTCTTGGGGTCGACGACGACCATGCCCATGTCCAGGCCGTCGAGCGAGAGCGTGTCGAGCTGCTCCCGGACGGCATTCTCTGCCACCTGCTGCATCGTGGGGTCGATGGTGGTCTTGACGGTCAGGCCGCCCTTAAAGAGCACGTCGGTCGAGAACTCCTGCTCCAGCAGCTGCTTGACGTAGGAGACAAAGTAGGGCTGCGAGTAAACGTCGACGCCGCTGCCCGAGATTTCGGTCACGTTGAGGGTGATGGGCTCGGCCTGTGCGGCATCGTGCTCCTCCTGGGTGATGTGGCCCAGGCGCAGCATGTTGTCGAGAACCTTGTTGCGGCGAGACAGTGCCAGATCGGGATTGACCGTGGGGTCGTACTGCGAAGGCGAGTTGGGAAGGCCGATGAGCAGCGCGGCCTCGCTGAGGGTGAGGTCGGCGGCGCTCTTGGACAGATAGGTCTCGGCTGCGGCCTCGATGCCGTAGGCGCCGTGGCCGTAATAGATGGTGTTGAGGTACATCATGAGGATCTCGTCTTTGGAGTACATGTCCTCCATCTTGATGGCGATGTAGGCCTCGCGCACCTTACGCTCAATGGTCGAGTCGAACTGCTCCTCCTGCAGGATGGTGTTGCGCACCAGCTGCTGGGTGATAGTCGAGGCGCCTTCGTGCCCGCCGCCGAGGGTTGCCACCGCAGCACGCGCGATACCCCACAGGTCGATACCGCCGTGCTCGTAGAAGCGCTCGTCCTCGACGTCAACGGTGCCCTGCAGCACGTAGGGGGAGACCTCGTCCTTGGTGATGGACTTGCGGTTTTGCGTGTAGAAGCTCGCGATCTTGTTGCCGTTGCAGTCGACGATCTCGGTGGGCTCGCTCACCAGATACGCGTTGGCGTCGGTGTAGTCGGGCAGATCGGACAGCCAGCGGTTGACGTTGCCGACCATGCCGATGCCAAACGCCACGCCCGCAATCAGCAGAAAGCCCAAAAACGAGAGCAGAATTATGGGCAGGGCGTGCGTCTTTGAACGGCTGTGTCCCTGTCGTTGGCGAGGACCCATATATTGACCTCCAGGTATGTCGTGCCGGACGGTGGATGTGCCGTCGGGGCAGGATGGACATAAGTTATTACACGATAAACCAAACGGGGCGCGCGAGGCCTCGTGTATGCTGGAAGACGGCATTTTTCAGAGTGAATGCATACCTTGGTAAGGAGTTTGCCGATGGCGATTCGGGCGATGGGGCCGAGCGGACAATACGAGACTGGATTGGATGCTGCCGGTGCGGCGCTGCCCGAGTTGCTGGCGCCGGCGGGCGGACTCGACCAGATGCTTGCGGCCATCGCCGCGGGCGCCGATGCCATCTATGCGGGGTTGGGCGGCTTTAACGCCCGTGTGAGTGCACACGGTTTTACCGACGACGAGTTTGCGCGCGGCTGCGCCGTGGCGCATACCCATGGCGTGCGTGTGTACGTGACGCTCAACGTGTTCGTGTTTGACGATGAGTTGTCCGACGCGGTGGCGTTGGGAGCTCATGCACTGGGGCTGGGCGCCGATGCTCTGATTGTGGCCGATGCCGGGTTGGCCTGCGCGCTGCGCGCGGCGATTCCCGGGGTCGAGATTCACCTGTCCACGCAGGCGGGCGCTCATAGCGAGGGTGCCGTGCGACTTGCCGCCGATGAGGTGGGGGTCGGGCGCGTGACGACGGCACGCGAGCTGACGGTCGACGAGATTGCGGCGCTATGTGCCACGGGCGTGCCCATCGAGGTATTCTGCCACGGTGCGATTTGCATCGGCTATTCGGGGGCGTGCGAGTTCTCGGCCCTGCGGCGTGGGCGCTCGGCGATGCGCGGCGACTGCACGCAGCCGTGCCGTCTGGCGTACGACCTGGTGGACGAGGCGGGACAGAGCGTTGTCGCCGTCGAGGGAGATCGCCTGCTGTGCCCGCGCGACTATCTGGGTATTGCACATCTGCCTGAGCTTGTAGATGCCGGCGTGGCGTCGCTCAAGATCGAGGGGCGCATGAAGAACCCCGATTACGTATTCAACGTGGTGCGGGTGTGGCGCCGGGCACTCGATATGCTGTGCGACGGCGCGTGGGACCCCGGTGCCGTGGAAGAGCTTGAGCGCGAGCTGGGAAGGTCGTTTAACCGTGGGTTTACCGATGCGTACCTGCGAGGGCGTTCGGGTGCCGAGCTGATGAGCTTTGAGCGTGCGATCAACCAGGGCGTGCGCGTGGGGCGCTTGGTCGCTGTGGGCCACGAAGAGGTGACCGTTGAGCTCGACTCCGCCGTGGCGGCGGGTGACACGCTCGAGATTCGGTTTTATCCGGGTGTCGACGCGCGTCTCGATGTGCCTAAGCGCTGGCCGCAGGTGCCCTGCCCGGTGGATGCCGCAGCGGGGAAGCGCGTCGTCGTGCATTGCAAGCGTAAGGTGGACACGGGCTGCGAGGTATACCTGATTCGCAGCGCCGGCGTGTTGGATCAGACGGCGGCGGTGTTGGAGCGCATGCGGGCCGAGGCGGATGCGATTGCGCCCGTTGCACGTGCCGTTGAGGCACTGCCCTTTGAGGACGTTGCGGTGGATGGCGGTGCGTCGACGGAGTTGGCGGGGTCGGCGGGGCCGGCAAAGCGCGAGGATTTTGCTCGTATGGTCTTTGCCTGGGAGCTGATGGATGTGGGTCCGCGCGATGAGCGAGATCTGTCCGATACAACGGTGGTGCTCGACGAAGTGTGCCGCGCGGGCGACGCCGGGCGGACTCGGGCGCTTATGCAGCGTGCCGGGCGCGTCGTCTGCCGCAATCTGGGACAAGTGGCGATGGCCCGCGAGCTGGGCACAACGTTTGACGTGGCGGCGCCGGTGTTCTGTGCCAATCGGGCCACGCTTACCTGGCTGCGCGGACTCGGTGCGGGGCGGGTGTACTTGCCGGCCGAGTTGCTCGGCAATGATGCGGAGCGTGTTGCCGAACTGGCTGCTGAGCCCGGCGTCTTGGGTCCGGTCGACGCCGACCGTCCCGAGCTTATGGTGTGCGAGCACTGCCTGCTGACCGCCGAGGGCGTCTGCGCCACCGATGCGACGGGACAGGTCCGTTGCCGCGACTGCTTGCGTCGTCGGCAGGTACGCTATCTGGTCGAGCGTGACGGTACACGTCTGCCAGTTGCCATTGACGCATGCGGCAGGACGAGGATTTTCCTGTCGTAGGTGCCGCGTCGCGTCAGTTTGTTATCATAAGAGAGTTTATGGACTTCCAGCACCGCCGTTTTCGGCGAGGGTGCTATAGCAAAAGGAGGATACCCAATGCTGTCTGTTGACGAGCAAATGCGTATCATCACCTCGGGCGCCGCGCAGATCGTTCCCGAGGCCGACCTTCGCAAGAAGCTTGAGAAGGGCGAGCCCCTCAACATCAAGCTCGGCGTCGACCCCACCAGCCCCGACCTGCACCTGGGCCACGCCGTGCCCCTGCGCAAGATGCGTCAGTTCCAGGACCTGGGCCATAACGTCACCCTCATCATCGGCAACGGCACCGCGCTGATCGGCGACCCCTCGGGCAAGAACTCCACGCGTCCGCAGCTTTCGCAGGAGCAGATCGAGGCCAACGCCGAGACCTACGTGAGCCAGGCCATGAAGATTCTGGACCCCGAGAAGACCACCATCGTGCACAACGGCGACTGGATCCTTTCGATGGACCTGGCCGGCCTGCTGCAGGTGTGCTCCAAGTTCACCGTCGCTCGCATCCTTGAGCGCGACGACTTTACCAAGCGCTACCAGTCCCAGACGCCGATTGCCCTGCACGAGTTTCTGTACCCCGTGATGCAGGCCTTCGACTCCGTTCAGATCAAGGCCGACGTCGAGATGGGCGGCACCGACCAGCTCTTCAACCTGCTCGCCGGCCGCGAGCTCATGGAGAAGATGGGCATGGAGCCGCAGATTGCGCTCACCATGCCGCTGCTCGAGGGCACCGACGGCGTGCGCAAGATGTCCAAGTCCTATGGCAACTACATCGGCCTGACCGACGCTCCCAAGGATATGTTCGGCAAGACCATGTCCATCCCCGACGAGATGATCGGCAAGTACTATCGTCTGGCCAGCTCGCTCGCCCCGGCCGAGGTCGACAAGATCGACGCCGCCCTGGCCGACGGTTCTGCCGACCCCTACGAGCTCAAGCGCGCTCTGGGCCGCGACCTGTGCGATACCTACCACGGCGCCGGCGCCGGCGACGAGGCCCAGGCCGAGTTCGACCGTGTGTTCAAGGAGGGCCAGCTTGCCGACTTCCCCGAGAAGCACGTTGAGCTGACCGTCAACGACGAGGGCCAGATTTACCTCGCCGGCCTGCTCAAGGACTTGGGCCTTTCGGCCAGCGCCGGTCAGGCCCGCCGCGACATCGACGGCGGCGGCGTCAAGATCAACGGCAAGGCTGTGGCTCCCAAGAGCTACAACATCGATCCGAGCGCCCTCAAGCTGGGCGACACCCTCTCCGTAGGCAAGCGCAAGGGCTTCAAGTTGGTCTAGTAAGTAGGTTAACCTAACATGTGCAATAGGGCCGCAGCCGGAACGATTCCGACTGCGGCCTTTTTGGCACTTGGGGACGTTCCTTTTGTGTCGGCACTTTGGGACACTCCTTGTCATTGGTACAAAGCAACCTGTCCCCATTGCGCCAAGCGGCGTGTGCCGTTAAGCGGAGGGGTGTATTCCCGACCCATCGTTTGGGCATACAATGGCTATTGTCTTGCTGCGGTGAAGGCCTGTCCGCTCCGCAGCTGTTTTCTACGGTTAAAGGAGAATGTATGTCCGTTGAGGTCATGAGGTCTGTGATCGAGGCCGCCGAGGGCCGCGTGCCCGTCGACACGCTGTTTACCAATGCGCAGATCGTCGACGTGTATGGCCAGCGTGTGGCGCCCGGTAGCGTTGCCGTCAAGGGCGGCGTAATCGTCGGCGTGCTCTACGACGGTCGCGACGATGCCGCTGGCACCTACGAGGCAACTGAGGTCGTCGACTGCCAGGGTCGCTATCTCGCCCCCGGCTTTATCGACGGACATCTGCACATTGAGTCCTCGAACATCCGCCCCGCCGAGTATGCGCGCATGGCGGCGACGCGCGGTACTACCACCGCCATTGCCGACAGCCACGAGATCGCCAACGTGGCGGGCCTGGACGGCCTGCACTTTATGATAGAGGACGGTCGTCGCGCGCCCATTTCCATCAAGTACATGATGCCCTCGTGCGTGCCCGCGCTGCCCGATGAGCAAGCGGGCGCTGTGATTACCGCCGCTGACATGCAGGCGTTTTTTGCCGAGCATCCGGGCGATGTCTTTGGTCTGGGCGAAATGATGAACCTGCCGGGCGTCTTTATGGCCGACCCCGAGACCTGTGCTCGCATCGATGCTGCCAACCAGACGCCATCCAAGCAGGTTGACGGCCACGCGCCACTCGTTGCCGGTAAGGACCTCAACGCCTATGCCGCAGCGGGCATTATCGCCGACCACGAGTCGACGATTCCCGAGGAGGCGCTCGACAAGCTGTCCCGCGGCATGTATGTGATGCTGCGTGAGGGTACGTGCAGCCACGACCTGGCCAATTTGTCTCCGATGCTGCTGGAGAACCCTGCCCGCGCCCGCCGCTGCTGCTTTGCGACCGACGACCGCGCTCCCTCCGATGCTCTTTCGACCGGCATGATCGACAATGCCTGCCGCGTGGCGATTGAGGCCGGTATCGACCCCGTGGTCGCTATCTCTATGGCGTCCCTCTCCACGGCCGAGGCGTTTGGCCTGGATCACGGCTGCCGCGACCCGCACGAGTTGCGTGGTGCGATTGCCCCGGGCAAGCGTGCCGACCTGCTGGTGCTCAATGACCTGACGTTTGCTACGGCTCCGCATCGCGTATATGCCGCCGGTGCTCTGGTGGCGCAGGACGGCACCTTTGTGGGCGAGATCGCACCCGAGATGGCCGAGGTTGCGGCCCTTGCCGATGAGCTGCGCGCCTCCGTTAAGCTGCCGAAGCTTTCGCTCGACGTATTCGACTACGCCTTTAAGCCGGGCGAGGCCGTGATTGACGTGGTGCCGGGTAAGGCCATCACGGGTATGGCTCGCCCCGAGAGCGCCGAGGGCCTGCGCCGCATTATGCTGATCGAGCGCCACGGCCGCGGCGTGTCACTGCAGGCCGAGGACGCCGACGGTGATGGTCCTGCGGGCCTGGGTCTTGTTGGCAAACACATCGGTCGCGGCTGGGTGCGCGGCTTTACCATCACGGGCGGTGCCATCGCCTCGACGATCGGCCACGATTCGCACAACGTGTGCGTCGTGGGCGATAACGCTGCCGATATGATGGCTGCCGTCGAGGCTGTTGGCCAGGGTGGCCACGTGCTGGTGCGCAACGGCGAGGTCGTGGCGCGTATCCCGCTGGCGCTTGGTGGTCTGATGAGTGAGGGCACGGCCGAGGATGTCGCCGCGCAGCACGACGATTTTATGGTCAAGGCGCGTGCCATGGGCATCGAGCCGCCGCTCGACCCCATCATGGGCATCATCTTTCTGCCCCTGCCGGTGATTCCGACGCTCCGCATCCGCCCCGAGGGCATGTTCGACGTCACCACCTTCACCTACGCCGACTAGTCATCGGGGACGTTCTTAAACGACTAGTCGTCGGTGACACTCTTTGGCGTGTCGCCTGACGCCGCGACCGTGAGACCTCTGGCACGCGTGAGCTATTTGCTAGGTCCATGTAACGTTTATGACTGCGGGGTCTTATTTGAGCTCCCTTTGGGTACGTTGGAATCGGATACACGTTCGATTCCAACAAGCCCGAAGGGAGCTTTTCTATGTTTAAACTGATTGCATCCGATATGGACGGCACGTTGCTTGACGAAAACGGCCAGGTGCCTCCCGAAACCTATGAACTGATCCTGGCGCTACGCGAGCATGGCGTGCATTTTGCCGCATCGTCAGGCCGCCGCTACGATCGCCTGTGCGAGTTCTTTGCGCCCGTTCGCGACAAGATGGACTTTGTCGCAGCTAACGGTGCCCAGGTCTACGCCGACGGAAAGATGGTGGACCGTGAGGTGTATTCGCACCTGGCGATTCGAAAGCTCGCCCAGGCCGTCGGGACGTTTCCCAATTTGCATCTTGCGCTCTTTGACCGAACCAAATCCTTCTTGCTCGATGACGAGTGCAAGTTCGTACGCGAGGTCGATAAGGACCTTCCCAATGCCGAGCGCATTTGGGAACTGCCCGATCCCAGCGTAAATATCATCAAGGCGAGTATCTTTTGCGATGACTGTGCCGTTATGGACAGTGCGTACGTGCTACAGCGAGAACTCGGTCAGCTCTTTACCTTTGCGCCTTCGGGCAACGCGTGGATCGATGCCATGCAGCCCGGTGTGTCGAAGGCCTCGGGCATCGCACAGCTTGCGGAGCATTACGGCATTGGACGCGACGAGATCATGGCGTTTGGCGACTCGATGAACGACTACGAGATCATCCGCTTTGTCGGCACGGGCTGTGCGATGGAAAACGCGCGTCCGGCGCTCAAAGCGGTGGCCGATCGCGTGGTGGGGCGCAACCGCGACCACGCTGTCCAGCAAGAACTCCGCCGTGTGCTGGAGAGCCTCGCTTAATCCGACAGATGGGGACGTTCCCGTTCTGCCGGCAGTGGGGGACAGTCCTTGCAGCTTTTCGCGAAGAGTGTCCCTAACGACTAGTCATTCAAGAACGTCCCCAATGACTAGCCGATGGCTAGGCGAGGGCGGCCATGATGGTGCGGGCGACGCCGTCGTGGTCATTGTCGTATTCGGTGATGGCGTCGGCGGCGTCGCGGTCTTCGGGCTCGCCGTTGATCATGGCCATGCCGTGGCCTGCTGCCTGCAGCATGGGAATGTCGTTGATGTTGTCGCCGAAGCCCCAGGCGTCGGCGAGACGCTCGCCCAGGTGCTCGCATAGCCACGTGAGGGCCGTTCCCTTGGTGGCGCCCTCGCCCATGACCTCGATATTCATGGCGTACGAACGCGTGACCTCAATGCCTCCGAGCGTGTCGAGCTCAGCCGCGATGGCGTCGCGATCGGCCGGGTCGTGCCAGTACATGGCGATGCGTTCGAGCGTCTCGACCCCGTCGATCTTGCTGTCGATATCCATGTCGATCGGCGTTCGTGTGCGCTTGAGCGAAGCCGCGATGTGGGGGTCGCCGCCACAGAACTCATCCAGACGCCCGTATAGCGAGCGGGGGAGGAAACACTGCCCATCCGCGAAGATATCGAAGGTCACATCGTGGCCGGCGGCAATGCGATGGATGCGGTGGGCAATGCCACGGTCGAGCGGACGGCTCAAGATGCGCGTGGCACGCGAAGTATCGGTGGGCGTACCGTCGTCGAGTTGCCAGACGCTGGCGCCGTTGGCACAGACCGCGTAGTGCACGGCGGGATGGGCGAGGATGGGCTCAAAGATGCCCGACAGCGGACGTCCCGTGCAGGGAACAAACTCGATGTCACGACGTGCGAGCTCGTCGAGCATTGCCCAGGTGGCATCGCTCATTTGCTTATCGCTCGTCAGCAGCGTCCCATCCATATCGGAAAACACAATCATTTGATGCAGCCCTTTCCACTGGCATAAAAAGCGTGGCCGAGGGCTTGGGTCCCTGGCCACGCTCGAGTTCTATAACGGTCCGCGTCCTAGCGGTCGGCGAGCGGCTTGTACTCCAGCGGCTCGATCACCGGACGATAGGCGGGGCGGATGATACGGTGCGCGCAGAAGAGCTCTTCCATGCGGTGTGCCGACCAGCCGGCCATGCGGGCGACGGCGAATAGCGGCGTAAAGAGCGTCTCGGGCACGCCGAGCATCTTGTAGATAAAGCCCGTGTACAGGTCGATGTTGGCGCAGATGGGCTTGGTCATGCCGTGGTCGCGCATGACCTGGGGTGCCAGGCGCTCGATGCGCTCGATGAGTGCGAACTCTTCGCCCAAGTTCTTCTTGGCTGCCAGCGAGCGCGCGTAACGGCGGCACACCTCGGCGCGTGGGTCGCTCAGCGTGTAGACGGCGTGGCCCATGCCGTAGATGAGGCCGGTGCCGTCGAAGGCCTGCTTGTCGAGGATCTTGCCCAGGTAGGCCGCGACCTCGTCCTCGTTTTCCCAGTTGGAAACATGCGCGCGGATGTCCTCGTGCATAGACACGACCTTGGCATTGGCACCGCCGTGGCGCGGGCCCTTGAGCGAGCCGATAGCCGCGGCGTAGGCGGAATACGGGTCGGTGGCCGAAGACGACAGCACGCGGCAAGCGAAGGTGGAGTTGTTGCCGCCGCCGTGCTCGGCATGCAGCATGAGCATAACGTCGAGCAGCATGGCCTCATCGCGGGTGAACGCCATACCGCCGCGGAGCACCTGTAGGATGGTCTCGGCGGTGGAGAGACCGGGCGTGGGGTGCGGCACGTGAACCTCGGAGCCGCGAAGCTTGGCGATCGAGGCCATGTGTGCGAAGGCGGCGATGCGCGGGAGACGTGCGAGCATGGAAATGGCGACGTCGATTTCGTGCTCGGGCGTGATCACGTCTGGTTCGGCATCGAAGGCGTAGAGCAGCAGCACAGCGCGCTGGAGCACGTTCATGATGCTCGACGACACCGTGGTCATGGGGAACTCTTTGACGTACTCGTCGCTCAGATGTCTAAAGGCACCTAGGCGCTCGCAAAAGCCGTCGAGCTCTTCCTTGTTGGGTAGCGAACCCGTGATAAGCAGATAGGCGACTTCTTCGTAGCCGTAGCGATTCTCGGCCTGGGCATTGTTGACCAGATCCTCGATGCTGTAGCCGCGAAGCGTGAGCTTGCCCTGATCGGGCACGACCTTTCCGTCGACCTTGTTGTAGCCGTGCACATCCGAGATACGAGTGAGGCCCGCGACCACGCCCGAGCCGTCGGCATTGCGCAGGCCGCGCTTGACATTGTGCTCGACAAACAGGCCCTCGTCATAAGGGTCGGTCGGCAGGCCGTGGTAGAGGTTTTCGCTCTCAGGCGAAATCTGGCGGCTTGCTTCGTAATCCAGAACCAGGCGGCTCAAGTGGTCATCGAAACGGTAATAGATTTTCTTGGCGTCGTAGGCCATGCGCGCTCCTCTCCGGGCCGCATCGGGGTGACTTGCATGGGCATGCGCGCGTCAGGCTATCCCCAGCGGCTTGCTCGCTACAGGCGGTACATAAAGTTAAAGACATCCTCGCGCTGGATGGACACATTGACGCCCGAAAGCTCGCCGGCCTCGGCCAGCGCCTTCTGCAGCTCGGCGAAGTCGAGCTTGGACTCGGCGGTGTCGGCCAGCATGGTCATGGTGAAGATATCCTCGATAATGGACTGCGTGATGTCGCGGATGTCGACGTTGGCCTCGCCTAGGACACGGGTGACGCCGGCGACGATGCCGGGGCGGTTCTTGCCAAGGACGGTGATGACGATACGGGAGGACGAGATCTCGGCCATGGGAAACCCTTTCGCGTGATTGCGGCGCGCGCGGGGCGCTCCGCTACGGTACAGTGTTCATCATTGTACCTGTCTGGCGCAAAAAAGGCGCGCTCGCTGCGGCGTTACATGCCTGCAACATGAGCGTAAGGGGGAAGGCCGCACGGGGAAGAGCCGTCTGGCGCGTGTCCGGCTCGTGTTGGGTTGATTTCCGATCTCAGCCGAACACATTGAGCGGACAGGCCGTTCCCGCAGTCAGCCGAACGCCTCCGACGGCTGATTCCGAACTGGAAGCGGAGGGCATCCCCGCCCTTCGGTAGGGGATACCGCTCCGCGGCGCATGCCGCGGGCGGCGCCCCTATCGGACCACCGTGACCTCAGTTGGGATGGGCCCAGCACTGCCGCGTACTCGGTGAGCTAGAGCCAACTGTTCGTCTTCACGTCGCGTATGGCGATATTTCGGTCGTCCGGCTCGGTGATGCCGTAGCCGAACGCCTGGAGCGTCTCGATGGACTCCTGGATCCTCTGTTGGAACATGGGACCCGGATCGACCCTCGGCCCGAGGTGCCCGCGCCAAAGGCACGGCGTGGCGCGCAGCATGTTATGGATTTTGGAGATGGGCTCGATGTCGGCGTAGACGTTGAGCGTCGCCATGGCGTCCTTGTGGCCGAGGATCGATTGGAGCGCCTTGATATCGCCGCCTTGGCGGATCCACTGCGTTGCGAACGTGTGGCGAAGGCCGTGGAACGTGATCAGCTCGTCGTTGGTGCCCATGAGGCCGTTGGTCTCCGAGAACGTCTTGAACGCCCTGCGGATATAGCTTGTCGTCGCGAAGGTCGCGCCCGGCTCCGACAGGATGTAGCAGCCCCCGATCTCGACCGCCCCGGTAAGGCCGCGCAAGCGCAGCTTTCCGCAGTCGATCTCGTGGGTCTCCTTCAGGAAGGGGAGTAGGCCGACCGGGTCGATGGGGATACCCCTGGCGTCATGGGTCTTGGTGTCCTTGATGAACGAACCCATTCCCTTCGCGTACGCCACCGAGTGTCTGATCGAGATCAGGCCCGTCTCGAAATCCACATCGCACCACCGAAGGCCGCAGACCTCGCCGATTCGCATCCCCGTGTGCAGGGCGAGTACGACCGCCCTCTAATCCTCGGCGGACCAATCGAGTCCGAGCTCCTTTCGGGCATCCTCTTCGCTCATGACTTCGAGAAGGTCTCCGGGTTGGCAACGAAGGGCGAGGCATAGCTGCTCGAGTGTGTTGAAGCGAATGCCGCGAATATGCCCTTTTTTAATACGGGACAGGTTCACGGGCGTGGTTCCAATCCTTTCGGCAAGTTCGTTCGAGGAAATCTTTCGCTCGGCCATGATCTTGTCGAGGCGAACAATTACGGGCATGGCGTTTCCTTACGCAATCTCGTCGGAGTCGAGGTACAGCTCTCGGGCGTACAAGAAGAGCTGGGAAAGCATGAACAGGACGATGCCGAGAACCAGAGAGGTCCAATCGAATGATGAAGCGATCTCTTGGGCGCCGACGGCCCCCTCGCCGCCAAACATCGAAACGGAGGTTTTGAGTGAGCCGGCGTAGAGGCTGGTGGCAGCTTGAACAACGAAGAGAATGCCGAGCACCTTCAAGCATGTCGCAGACCCTTTCTTGAAGGGGTCTCCGCTCTTGATCGTCCACACGAGAACGGCGCTGAGGATGGTCGTAGCGATACCGATGACGGCAGGGACCAATGTCGAGATCGCAAGGGCTGGATACGCGGGGGAGTCTGCAATTACAGGGTTGTCGAGCACTTCGATTGCTGGCTTTAAGGAGAACGCCACTTGTGCGATGGCGGTGGCGCAAAGGGTCGCAGAGGCTATCGCACATGCGATGCGGAAGGAATGAAGCCGGGGAGTGCGATTGTCGGAACTCATAATAACCTCCGAAGAATTTAAAAAACTCAGGTTACTTTTTAACAGTTTATGTTAAATTGACTTTGCCGGCAAGTAATCACAGCATGCTGCAATCGTAACCCCGCGCATCGAGCTGAATCGTGTTGAAACGAGCTGGTGATACGTATGCTCAAAATCTCGAAGGCGATCTTTAGGTCGCTTCTCTCCTCCAGGTCGCTCTGTGTTGTCGTTGTTGCGTTGATGGTTCTTTGTGCTCTGCCCGTCTTCAGGAGCGCGGCTGGCATCGACGGACGGGTCGAATACCTCGAGTCGGGAATAACCCGTGTTGAGCAGGAATTGTCAGCATCCTATGCGGATGCGCTTGTGAATGCGGGGGAGGACGGTGTCTATACCTCTTCATCAAGCATGCCCGCGCTTCTGTACCCTCTTGCCGCGGGACGTCTTATCTTGGCACCGCTCTCTCCCCTACTTCCGTTTCTGCAGATATCGGATGGAGCGTACTCCTTTTATGACGGATCGAAGGAGTACTTGCTATGGGCCGCAACGGCCGTTGCCGTCTCGTTCCTTGCCGCGCGTCTTAACAAACGTGAAAAGCTCATCATCCAGGCACCGATGGGCGAGCTGGGTAGACTTGTTGCATCGAGCGTATGGGCGAGTGTTTTTGCAATGCTTGCCGTCCTCGCCATCAATCTTCCAGGGATAATCGCCGCGCTTGTGAAGAATGGCCCGGGCTCGCCGTTCTATCCGATAGGCTACATTCAATATGCGACTCCGGTTATCAAACCGGCTTGGCTGGTGTTCGCGCAGACGGCCATCTTGCAATTCTTGGTGGCAGCGTTCATCTCGCTTGTCGTTCACCTTGCCGTGAAGATTGCCAATAACCCTACGCTTGGAATCGTGTTCGTATGTGCCCTGATGGGGGTGACGATGGTTCCCGGGTATTACGGAAGATCCATCGCTTTACGTGAGTTCGCCCTGTTGAATCCCCTTACGTATGCGAACACTGAGTTGACCGTCGGCGCCTATAGCCCGTACCCGACAACGCAGATAGTGAATCTGCCTGGACTTTGCTTCGAGCGTGGCGCGATTGCCCTCGTATGCGCAATCGGGATCGAGGTGCTGGCAATTAGCCTGCTTTGCGTTGCTGGAAAGAGCGGCTGCGCGTGCCCGATATCCCCGATTTGTCTTGAGAGAGGTTCCTTCACTGCATCGAGAACGGCAACTCGTTCGAGCGCTTGTGCCTCCGCCGTTGCATACGTAAGAACGATGGGGAAACTGCTCCTGCGTTCTCCTACCCTCGCCGTATGCGCGATTGCAATGTCGACGACGATGCTGGCCCCGGCTCTGGTCGAGATGTTTCCTGACGCTGATAGCGTTTCCGCTGTTCGGTATAGGGATGGGGAGCTCCGTTCAATAGATCGGTATCTAGAGCAGAACGCTGCGAATATGGACGTCGAGGGCAAAGCGGCCCTGGAAGACATGCGGGATGCTCTTTCGGGTTTCGTGTACGCGCCTATGCCTGCGGAGGGGTTTCGAAGCCTTGCGACGTACGAGCGCGCTCGAGGTGAGCTGGGCGCGGCAGATGCGACTCTCCTGCAATCGATCGGAATCGAGCCGGAGACTCCTTCTCGTGCGGAGGCGCGCGCCCTTCTGCTTGAGTCGATCGCGAGCTTGCCGGACCCCAAGGTTTACGAGTTAAGTACGAAGATGCCCCCATTAATCCTCCTTTCGTATCTCCAGGCAGCGCTTCCCTCCTTATTTTTGCTGTTGCCCGTGGTTGTCACATCGCTCGCGTGCACCCACCTGCAGTGTCGTTCCCTTCTGGTTCTCCAGATCCCCGCAACAGCGCATGTGCGTTTTCTGACGGCTGTTGCGCTGGCTCTCCTGCTTGGCTTGGTGCTGCTTTTGGTGTCGATGGTTCCCGCTGTCGTTGTGTCCGTGATTAAGAACGGTGCGGGTGGATCGGAGTATCCCGTCGCTCTCATTCGGGCGGGAGCTTCGACAACGTCCATGGTGGGGGAGGCGGTGTTGTGCAGTATTCCGTTGCTGGTCATGGCATACGGCGTGATTTCCGTCGTCGCTGCGTTGACAGCAGCGATTAGCCGCAACCCCGTTGTCACCGGAATGGTTTGCGCGGTTCTCTTGGTGTTGGGTTCGTTGAGCGCTCATGTTGAAAGCGTGGGCATGGGCGTCGCGCTGCTGGCTCCATTCGCCTCGTTTGATCCCGCTTCCCAGGTGGGGACGATTGGGTTCCTTGGGCGAGGGACGAACGCGATGCCTTTTGGAGAGGTCGTCGGCGCATCGGGCGCTCTGCTGGTGGTCTTGGGCGCCGTATCTCCGTTGATGGTGCGCCTGAGTGTTCCAAAGATCGAAAGGGGATGATCTCGATGATTGACCTTCAAACGCTGACGATCTCTTATGGAAAGAAGGTGCTCGTAGATTCGGTGAACGCTGAGTTTGCCCCGGGTACGGTCTACGGTCTCGTCGCTCCGAACGGGCATGGAAAGACGACGTTGCTGCGTGCGATGGCAGGTTTGCCGGGTCCTCGCGTGGACGGGAGCATCGTTCTGGATGAGGTGCAGGGTACGGGTGCGAGAGAGGTCCGTTCTATGATCTTCTATGCACCTGGTGAGGGGACGCTGCTGTATCCCGGATTGCGTGCGGAAGATCACCTCAAGATGGTTTGCGATATGTGGCCGCATGCTCGCGATATCGAAGAGATAGTGGAACAAACGCAGATAGGCGAGTTCGCGAAGATGAGGATCCGCACTCTGAGCCAGGGCATGAAGCAGCAGCTTACCCTGGCGATTGCGTATGCGACGGGCGCGCGGTACCTTCTATTAGATGAGCCCATGAACGCGCTCGACCCCAGCAGGGTGGGCTTGCATTCCGAGATTCTCAGGAAGCTGGCCGATTCTGGTACGTGCATCATCATGTCATCCCACATCTTGGATTCGGTCGATAGGCTGTGCGATGAGATTCTGTTTTTGAAGGATGGGAGGCTCATTAGAAGCATTCCGCAAGATGATGCTGCGCCGAAGTCTCCTGGATCCCATTTCGCAAAGCCTGCCGGACGCGCCGAGGGTGCGCTAAGCACGTATCGGCGACTCTACGAAAAGGGCGGGTAGAAATGCAAGTTAAAAATCTATGTGGCCAATGTGATACCGTTGAACCCGCGTATCGATACCGTTCAGCCATTCGCCTCGCCCCCATCTTACGCATCTTCATCCGGTCTGTTACTTTTAATCTAACAATTCTTTGAGGAACGTAGGTGC
>DXLV01000019.1:0-612 GCA_019414545.1 Collinsella sp.
GGACTTGCAGCGACGGACCTCGGGACGCTCTTACACCACGTCTGCGCGCGCCACCGTTTAGAGGGTTGATTATATCCAATCCGAATCGATTGGTCTTAAATACTTTCCAGATGATATGTTACCGCTCAAACCACAGTACTCATATTTGCCATTTTTTGCCCAGCGGGCTATTCGAGGGCAGCTCCCGGAATCTCCAGCCCGCCCCGCAGCCGCTAAAACCCACTCAATAACAGCTGCCACATTTTTTGGCACCAGCCAAACACCACTCACGGAGCCGCACTCCACTATCACCGAACTAAAATCAGAATCGGATGCCCAAAAAACCAAAATAACGTACCCTCATTTCAATGAACTCCGACAAGAACGGCATTTACATGAGCACCGTCACGCATCAATACGCCCTCATCGGGGACACGGTATTCCAATTCAAGGAAGCAGTCGTTCATGTATCTGAGCCGCACGGCCAAATCGTCATCTGCAGCAATGGCCCAGACATCCGTTACGCAACGCTCGAAGAATGGGAGAAAGCTGGCACATCTTTCGATAGACGGGCGCAGGTCGAGGGTATCGTCACCAGTGCGAGTCCAGCGCGCGACAAACTGGAACTCTTTC
>DXLV01000019.1:622-1364 GCA_019414545.1 Collinsella sp.
CTCTTTACTGGCCGCAAAGATGTTTACGCTCATGGGTACCGCAGAAAAGACGGGGGAATCGGCTATACACCCGCCTGCGCAAATGAGTGGAAGGCAGGCATTTGTCCCAAAGTAAATCGTCAGAAAACCAAATGCGCGGAATGCGGCAACCGCATCTTCCCCGAGCTGAGCGATGCCGCAATCATCGCCCATTTTAAAGGCAACGACGACAGGCTCCGAGACGTCATAGGTCAATACGTTCTCGATAGTGACAGCAACACAAAAGTCCTGGTCATCGACTTTGACGGAGCCGATTGGAAAGAAGCGACAAACGCCATTCGGCTTGTCGCAAAAAACCATGGAATCGATGCTGCAGTCGAGCGATCGAGATCAGGTAACGGCGCACATGTCTGGTTTTTCTTCCTAGAACTCACCAGCGCAAAGATCGCGCGAGAATTTGGAAGCAGCCTTATCACCGAGGCGGCGGCGCTCAACAAGACAATCACCTTTCAAGCTTTTGACCGAATGCTGCCCGCGCAGTCCACCATTCCTGAGGGCGGCTTCGGAAATCTCATAGCACTGCCTTTTCAAGGAAAAGCGCAGCGAAAAGGGAACAGTGTATTTGTTGACAAGCAATTTGAGCCCTTTCCCGATCAATGGCTTTACCTTTCGCAAATTCAGCTGATTCCACATGCAACGGTGCAAAATCTGATCGAGAGCATCGACAATAAACCGCATGGAATATCAGCTGCAGTGGCGGGAA
>DXLV01000019.1:1374-23350 GCA_019414545.1 Collinsella sp.
TCACGCCGCAGGACTTCCCGTCATCGCTGTCCGTCACGCAAGCCGATATGCTCTATATCCCCGAAAAATCTCTGAGTCCCGCAGCTCAAATGGAAGTTCGCAGGCTTGCAACATTTGCCAACCCGGAATTCTTCCGTGCCCAATCAATGCACCAATCAGTATTCGGCAAACCGCGGTACATAGACCTCAGCGAACTTAGAGATGGCTGCGTTGCGATTCCCAGAGGCTGTAAAGCTCAACTCGAGCGGCTGCTTCAAGAAGCCGGCGCTTCTGCTCACTATTCAGACAAGCGCATGTCGGGCAATCCAATTGTGATGACATTTAAAGGGGCTCTTCGCCCTGAACAGCAAATTGCCGCCGAACAGATGCTCAACTATGAAGACGGGATCATGTCTGCACCGACGGGTTTCGGCAAAACCGTCATCGGAGCCTATCTTATTGCTGCCATCGGTCTTCCAACGCTTGTCATCGTTCCCAAGACTGCGCTCATTGCCCAATGGAAATCCCAGCTCGAACGGTTTATCGACATTACGGATAACAGAAAGCCAGTTCGAACCCCAAAAGGACGAATCAGTAAAAGGCAGCCTCCGCTCATTGGCCAAATAGGAGGAGGCAAAACCGCCATAAGCCATCTCATCGACATTGCTTCATTCCAGTCTCTGTCCAGCAAAGACTCCCAGACCGGAGAACCAATAGCCAAGGAGTTCGTTCATGATTACGGCCTCGTCATCTGTGATGAATGTCACCATGCAGCCGCACCACAGCTTGAGCTTGTCCTCAAGTCCGCTCCAGCCAAATATGTATACGGCCTTTCCGCGACACCCGAACGCTCGGACGGACTCACGCGAGCACTCTCAATGCTCTGCGGCCCGCTTCGCCATGTCATTGATCCAAAAAAGCAAGCAATCCAACAGGGAATTCAGCGCGTTGTTAGGCCGCGTTTTACCGGAGTTCGACTACCCGCCTACGAACCGGGGGCGTCCTTTAATCAAGTTCTCGATCTCCTGTGTGCGCACACAGCAAGAAACGAAGCAATTGTCGACGATGCCCTCGAGACCGCGTCAAACGGTCGACATCCGCTTGTGCTATCCAAAAGGAAAAAACATGCCGAAGAGCTATGTAGGCTGCTTCAAAGCCGCGGACACGAACCTATACTCTTAACCGGAGAAATCGACGCAAAAGAAAGAAAGGCAATACTGAACAGCCTTCCCGGCTTCGAGCATGAGCATCGAATTATCATCGCAACCGAAGGCCTTCTGGGCGAGGGTTTCGACCTGTCTTACCTTGACACTCTGCTCATTGCCACACCGATATCTTGGGACGGCAGCATAACGCAGCAGGCAGGCAGGCTACATAGAAGTCACGAGGGCAAGCAGCGGGTTGAGATATTCGACTATGTTGATTTGTCGATACCCATGCTCGCGCGCATGTACCAGAAGAGACTCAAGACCTACGCCAAGCTGGGGTATGAAGTCTTTGCAGCAAATGACAACAAACGGGCCGATCAAAACATCCTCGTTAGGCCGGCAAGGGCCGTGGAGGCCTTAGCGAATGACATCGCGCGCGCAACGAAAAGCATTTTTATTGCCGCGCCCTACGCATCCGCTGCATGCCTCGCAAAGCTCGCTGCCGTACTCAAAGGTGCCGCCGCCCGTGGGATTGCCCTTGAGATTTCAATTGCCTCGACTCCGCACAATGACGTGAAAGCGATTTTCACCGAGATGAACGTCGACTATTCCATCAAAGCCGAAGGGCGCCTGTGCGCGTCAGTAATTGACGAGGAAACCGTCTGGTACGGAACTATTCCATTACTGGCCTTTCCTAAGAAAGAGGACTGCAGCATCCGTTTCAAAAGCAGCGAAGTTGCAGCCGAGCTTTTGAGCGAAATCCAGCGAAGAGGAGAACCGGAGGTCGCAGCCACGAACGGGACGTCTCCAACAGTTACGCTGGAATAGGGACCGTTTTTGGCCAATCGGCCGCGAATTAACCCCTATTCCACTGCGAGCTATAAGCGGGCAATCAGCCCTGCGGGCCCTGAAACAGCTCCTCATGCGAGCCCATTCTCACCAGCCGGATCACAGGATTAGTCTTATGCGGCAAGTAGAGAACGACCACATCGACCATGCCATCGGATAGATGAAAATCGATGTGACCGTTGTAATTGCCGCCAGGGTTTGAGAGCTCGTGGGCGCCATATTCCGCAGGAAGCGAGCCGTGAGCCGCCAGCTCTGCGACCGCCGCCTTAAACTCGGATTTTAACTGCGGATGAATGCGCATCGTCCGCTTGTAATCCGCCTTAAACTGAGCCTCGACCTTAATCTCAAACATCGCTAGTCCTCATCAAGGAACGATATAAGCTCATCAGCGTTATTGAATGACAGGCTATCGTCCGGCAAAATCCCCAGCTCATGAGCCTCGGCGATCACCATGGCGCGCCTCGTCACCTCGTTGGGCACCTCCGCCCTTCCTACAATCTCAAAAGGAATCTTTCGCTGATTTACCAGCTGCCGAACGGCAAGATTGAGATAGGAATTGAGGCTGAGGCCGACCGAATCCAAGAACTCAGTCGCCTGCTCCTTGAGCCCCTCTTCGATTCGAACCGTCGTAGGCTTAACTGTTGCTGTAGACATTTGCGACCTCCTCGCCCTCGTCTTTTACACCAGTATACCCAATACGCATGGCAATCTGATGTTAGATAACATCAGATTGCCATGCGTATTCATGTCGCGTGGGCACGATTGATCTACATCAGCCCGCTGAGCGCAATGTCAACGGCCTCGTTGAGGTCGTCGGTAATGTGTACCAGATCCGGATCGAGCGGGCTAATCATACCGGTGCTCATCACCGGGCCGTTGAGCCAGTCGAATAGGCCCTGCCAGTACTCGGTGCCCACCAGCACGAGCGGCATGCGCTTGACCTTGTGCGTCTGCACCAGCGTGAGAACCTCGAACATCTCGTCGAGCGTGCCAAAGCCGCCGGGAAATACGATGGCGCCCGAGCTGTACTTAACGAACATGGTTTTGCGCACAAAGAAGTAGCGGAAGTCCATGCCGAGGTTCACGTATTTATTGAGCCCCTGCTCGTGCGGCAATTCAATGCCTAGGCCAACTGACTTGCCGTTGACACTCGCTGCTCCCCTGTTGGCCGCTTCCATGATGCCGGGGCCGCCACCGGTGATGACCGCCACGCCACGTTGCGCGATCTTGCGCCCGACGGTGCGCGCCGCCTTGTAGAGCGGATCGGTCTTGGGCGTGCGGGCGCTACCGAAGATGGTCACCGCAGGTCCAAGCTCGGCAAGTGCGCCAAAGCCATCGACAAACTCTGCCTGAATTCGCAGCACGCGCCAGGGGTCGGCGTGCAGCCAGTCAGTCGACTCCTCGGGCGCCAGCAGGTTGGCGTAGGTGTTGTCCTTAGGAATCATGGGGCCGCGCATGACCACGGGGCCGCGGCGGTACGTCTCGTCGTAGGCAGGCTCGCCCTCGACGTTCTCATTCTCAATCATGGGTACTCCTATCGAGAAAAACGGGCGGGGTCGACGCTATGCGTCAAACACCCGCCCGAGCATCAACTATTCGGTATGGTACCCACGATGCATCAAGCACTTGCAAGCTATCGGTCAGCGGTCGCGCAGCCGGTGTCAACGAATGTGACGACCGGCTGGCGCCCGACCATTGCCGTTGCCCACGCTCTGCAAGCGTGTCTGTCGCCCTTAGTAATCCACCGCGGCAGGACTATTCATCCAGTCGCTCACGAATGCGCCGTAGCGGCCCTCGATAATGGCCTGGCGGGCACGCTGCATAAGGTTGAGCAGGTAGTAGATATTGTGCATCGAAAGCAAAATGCCGCCGAGCATCTCCTTCTGCGTGACCATGTGGCGAATGAGCGCGCGGCTGTAGCCGCCCGTGCACACCGGGCAGGTGCAGGTGGGGTCGATGGGGCCGTCGTCGTGCGCAAAGCGCGCGTTACGGAAGTTAAGGCGACCTTCACTGGAGAACGCCGTACCCATGCGACCGGTGCGCGTCGGCAGCACACAGTCGAACATGTCGATGCCCACGCCCACGCCGCGTACGAGCGTGGTGGGGTTGCCGACACCCATCAGGTAGCGTGGCTTATGCTTGGGCATGTACTCGCTCACGAGCGGCGCCAGGGTCTCGAACATGGTCTCGTGATCCTCGCCCACCGAATAGCCACCGATACCATAGCCCGGGAAGTCGCCGCACTCCTCCAGATGGCGCAGCGAACGCAGGCGCAGATCCAGGTGCATGCCGCCCTGAACGATGCCAAAGAGCGCCTGGTCATCGCGGGTGTGAGCCTTATAGCAGCGCTCGGCCCACATGCTCGACAGCTCAACGGCGCGCTCAACGTAGGCGCGCGTGGCGGGATAGCCCGGGCACTGGTCGAGCTGCATGCAGATATCGGAGCCGAGTTTCATGGCGATTTCCATGTTGTCCTCGGGCGTCCAAAACACGTGGCGGCCGTCGTAATCGTTGACAATAAAGCGCACGCCCTCATCGGTGAGCTTGACGGCATCGTTGTGGCTGAAGACCTGGAAACCGCCCGAGTCGGTGAGGATGGGGCCGTGCCAGTTCATGAACTTGTGCAGGCCGCCCAGCTCGGCGATGGTATCCTCGCCGGGACGCATGGACAGATGATAGGTATTGGCGAGCACGATCTGGGCGCCGAGCTTCTTGACAGTCTCGGTGGGAATACCCTTGACGTTTGCCTTGGTGCCCACGGGCATAAAGATCGGCGTCTCGATGTCGCCGTGCGGGGTATGCAGCACGCCGGCGCGCGCGTGCGTGGTCGGGTCCTCGGCGATCAGGTCGAATTTAAAAAGGTTCTGGTCCATAAACTGGAACTCCTTGGTTGCGGCTCATACGCAGACCATTATACGAGCAACCATCGAACCGCACCGACTCGACAGAAACTGGCGCATTAAACAACTAGTCGTTAGGGACATTCTTAAACGACTACATCCAACAGCCAAGGTAACGCCGATGCTTTGTCAACGACAGCGAAAACCCGCCAGAGCGAGCAAGGTACCTTCAAGCAAAATGGCGCCGCAGGTTGAGCATAAGTCAGCGAGCGAGCCGCATTTGAGACAAGGTGACGTGAAACGAAAGGGCGCTGACCTTTCGGTCGCGCCCTTGAAGTTGAACGTCAGATTGTCCAAATGCGGCCCGCGCAGCGTCGGCCCGTTACGGCGTTTGGCAAAACGCCGTAACCCCTACGGACGCTGGCCCATGCCACCCTCGAGGGTGACGGTCTCGCCGTTCATATACTTAAAGTCGGGACCGCAAAGCTGAACGACCACGCGGCCGATCTCCTTCTCGACGTCGCCGTAGTGGCCCGCCGGCGGCATGTGGACGTTGGCCTTGAACGCCTCGGGATAGGCATCCTGGAAGTTCTCGAGCGCAGCAGTCCAGGCAAGCGGGCAAACGATGTTGACGTTGATGCCGTCCTTGCCCCACTCGTTGGCGGCGACGCGAGTCAGGCCGCGGATGCCCTCCTTGGCAGCGGCGTAGCTGCACTGGCCATAGTTGCCAAACAGGCCGGCGCCCGAAGCAAAGTTGACCACGGAACCCTTGGTCTCCTTCAGGTGCGGATAGGCCTTCTGCATGTACAGGTAGGTGGCATACAAGCCGGAGTAAATGGCCAGGTTGAACTGGTCCATAGTGTGGTCGGCGATGGTCACACCCGAGGCGCTGGCCTGAGCGTTGTTAACGACGGCGTCGATGCGACCGAACTCCTCAATCGCCTTGTCGATAACGTTCTGCACGACGGCCTCGTTGTCCTGGCCGGCGGAGACATCGGCCTGAACAGGCAGAACTTTGACGCCGTACTCAGCCTCAAGAGACTCCTTGGCAGCCTCGAGCTTGGCAACGTTACGACCGGTGATGACGAGGTTTGCGCCCTCCTTGGCAAAAGCGATATCGATGCCGTAGCCGATGGATCCAGCGGAGCCGTCCTTGAGCGTGGCCTTGCCGCCGCCAGTAACGATCACGGTCTTACCAGTGAAAAGTCCCATACGAAGTCCTTTCAAATCGCGACGGGCCCGCCCGTCGACTGCGCGCATCCAACTTCACGCGCCAAAAGCTGAAATGCAACTTTAGCGTGTTCAAGTGAATAGAAAAGGCCTCGGTAGGCGAACGGCATAACGTCTTTCGGCGAAGGGATTGTCAAGTACAAACTGGATAAAGTGGCCGAGTTTTTGCTATCGACACGAGCCATCGAACACGTTTTGGAACTTTGCTGCGGCGCGCGGGATGTCGGCGCGAGACTTTATCATAGGGTGACGAACAACGATGAGGAGCACATGCCTATGACAGACGAGCTGGACCCCCAGACTCAACAGCATATTGATGATTCGGCAGACACCATTGACGACTGCGATACTTCTGCCAGCAGCGATGGCGGCATTGATGCCGCTGTCGAGGAGGCTCCTGCCGCCGCAGACGAGGCCGCAGACGCAAATGTCACCGCAGAGCAAGACAAAGAAGAGCAGCTAGAGCAGCCGGACCCGAGCGATACCGAGCCCAAGACTGAGAACGCCCCGCAAGCAGCGGGCCCCATCGAGGTGTCTTCGGAAGAAGAGCTCGACGCCGTCATGGACTCCATGATGGATGCCGTCAAAGCGATGAAGGACGCTGTCGCCGATGCCGACGTTGACGCCGAAGAGGAAGAAGCCGCCGAGGCTGCCTCGACGTTTGTGCCCGGCGAGACCCCGGTTGCCGACCAGGGCAGCACCATGCCCTCGTTCCTGCAACTCGAGCACCCCACGATCGGTACCGACGCGGTCGACCCGCACGCAGCGGGCTTTTCCGTGATCGAAGGCGGCACCGGCAATATCGCCACGCCGCAGACTGCCGATACGAATGCCGCCGAAGCCGCGTACCCGGCCACCACGCATGCCCCCGCCACGAGCCGCGACCTGGGGAGCGCCGTCTCAAACACCGCTAACGCCGTGGGCACTTTTATCGCCCAGGGCGCGTCGGCCATGCGCGAGATGAACGCCGCCAAGAAGGCACTCGCCGATGCCCGCGCCCACCTGTCCGAGCTTGAGCAGCGCATCGCCGACCAGGCAGAGGAGCTCGAGACGCGCCAGGACATCGCAGGCCGCTACGATCAGATCATCGCCGACCAGCGCCAGGCAATCGCCACGGCACAAAAGACCGCTGCGGCCGCCGAGATTGACCGCGACGCCCATGCCGCCAAAGCGACTGAGCTCAAGGGCCAGCTCGAGCAAATGAAGGCAGAGGACGATGCGACCGAGCTCCGCCTGAAGGCTGCACTCGACGCCGTGGAAGCCCGCGAGGCGAGTTCGCGCGAGACCGGCAACCGCCTGGTTCGTCGCCTTGAGGATTCCAAGCGCATCCGCGACAAAGTGAAGGCTGAGCGCGATACCGGTGTCGCCGCCGCACGACAAACTGCCGATGCTACGCGCGCACAGCTCGAGACCTTGCGTCGCGAGTATGCCGAGCTGCAGCGCAACCCTTCGGCAAATCCCGCCAATTACACCGTGCGCACCAGCGAGCTGTCTATGCAAATCTCCGACGCTGCCGACGCCCTCCGCAAGGCCGAGGAAGACATTCCGCGCGTGACCGCCGATCTTGAGCATTCACTTGCCGCCGCCGAGCAGGCCGTCGAGCAGGCTCAAGCCCCTATCGCCGACGCAAAACGCGCGCACCAAGCCGTGACGACCGAAGCCGATGCCGCGCGCGACGAGTTGCAGACGGCGAAGACTGCCGCCGCGACTCGTCAGCGCGAACTGCGCGAGAAGATCGCCGCGGAGGACAAGGCACGCCGCGACCAGGAGCAGACCATCGCCAACGCCCAAGCAGATGCCGCACATGCGCAGTCGATTATCGAGCAGGCGACCGAGGTGCACGACCATCCCGAGATCACCGAATCGCTCGCCGGGTCCTTGGCACGCGACAAGGCCGAGCATACCGAGACCGAGCGCGAAGTTGCCCAACTTGAGGCCGCCGAAGACGACGTGCGCAAGCGAACCCGCGACTCACGCGTCAAATTCACCGGAGCCATCGTCTGCATCATCGCCGCAATCCTGGTGATCATCGCAATCTGGTTGTTCGCGAGCAAGTAAGCCGGTTGCCAAAAACGCCCCAACGCAGTTGCGGTGAGATAGTTCCTGTTTAGCCCTCAAAAAGGCCAATTCAAGAACTATCTCACCGCAACTTTTTGATTGGTGCAAAGGGGTCAGGCTACTTTGCACCAACTTGGTGCATATAAACCTGTCCCCATTGCACCAACAACGTTTGCCCAGATAAAACCTGCCAAAATAAACCTGTCCCTTGTTGGCAGGTTGAACCACGGCAACGCCAATGTTTTGGCGAAGTCAGCGAAAACCCGCCAGAGCGAGCAAGGTGCCTTGAAACAAGGCGGCATTGACCTTCTGGTCATGCCGCCGAAGTTGAAAGGCAGATTGCCGCTCTGGCGGGTTTGCAGCGTCAAGTGGTTACGCGGTTCGTAGAACCGCGTAACCTAAAGAATGAGCATCGCGTCGCCAAAGCTGAAGAAGCGATAGCGCTCCTCGATGGCGGCGGCATAGGCATCCATGATCTGGTCGCGGGTGGCAAGTGCGCTCACGAGCATCATGAGCGTGGAGCGCGGCACGTGGAAGTTCGTGATCAGCGCGTCGACCACGTGATAGGTCGATCCGGGCATGAGGTAGAGCTGCGTCGTGGCATTCTCGCGCACCACGATGTCGCCGCGGCCGAGCGTGTCGGCGCCGTCCTCGCGGCCTTCAAAATAGCGCGCTGTCACGGCCGGGTCGGACACCGGCGCCCCAGCGTCAAACGCGCTCTCGAGCGAGCGTACTGCGGTGGTACCAACGGCGATCACGCGGTGCCCCTCGGCCTTAGCCTTATGCACGGCGTCGACCACCTCCTGCGACACGTGGTAGCGCTCGGTGTGCATGACGTGCTGCGTGGGGTCGTCCTCCTCCACCAGACGGAAGGTATCGATACCCACCTCGAGCTCAACGGCGGCAAACTTCGCGCCCTTGGCCTCGATAGCGGCCATGAGCTCGGGCGTAAAGTGGAGGCCCGCCGTAGGAGCGGCAGCCGAATGCTCCTCCTTCATGGCGTAGACGGTCTGATACTTCTCGGGATCGCCCTCGTAATCGGTAATGTAGGGCGGCAGCGGCACGTGACCGGCGGCGTGAATGGCCTCGTCGAGCGTGCGCGGCTCGCCGGCAGCATTGCAGCCGGCCGGCTCAAAGCGCACCAGACGGCCACCGCGGCTATCGGTGACAAAGTCGACGACCTCGGCCGTCAGCACCACGGGCGCGCCCTCGGGCGCATGGGCGCCGCCCGCACGATACTCAATCTGAGCACCGGGCTTCAGACGCTTGCCGGGCTTGACCAGGCACTCCCAAACGTGACCCAGCGGATCCACGTCCTCGCGGCGCTTGAGCAGCAGCGTCTCGACCACGCCACCCGAGCCTGCCTTGCGACCGATCAGGCGGGCCGGCATCACGCGCGTCTTGTTGATGACGAGCACGTCGCCCGGCTCGATGTAGTCGATGATGTCACGGAAGATACGGTGCTCAACGGTGCCGCCATGCTCCAGCGGCGTTCCTGCCTCGGAGCCCTTGCGATCCACCACCAGCAGGCGGCAGGAGTCGCGAGGCTCGGCAGGAGCCTGGGCGATCAGTTCCTCAGGAAGGTTGTAGTCAAAATCATCGGTACGCATAGACACGTCGGATACTCCTTATATAGCTAAAGTCCGCTCTACATCCTAGCAGGCTGACGTCCCAAACGAACTACTTTTTGGCGGCTTTGCGCTCGTCGCGGATGCGGGCGCGATCCATGGCCGCCTCGACGGCCGAGAATCGGCAGCCGCAATAATTCTGCCGATACATACCAAGCTCGCGCGAACGACGCGTGGCCTCGGGGTAATACGGGCGAAAATCGCGAATCACCGGAGTGAGACCGCGGGCGGCAGCCAGACGCTCCAGCACGTCATTACAGGTATCGAACAGCTGATACGGCGAGACGGCGAGCGTCGTACCCACAAACTCAAACCCGTGCTCCTGGGCCACGCGGCACGCCTCGGCCAAGCGCAAGGCATAGCACGCGCGACAGCGCCGGGGTCGATCGGCGCCCAGCGGTGCCACACCGGTCTCCCAACGGTCGCGGTCCTCGCCCGCCTCGATGAGCTCGATGCCGCCGTCGGCACACCACCGGCGCAGCTCGTCCAGGCGGCGCTGCCATTCATCGCGCGGCTGAATATTGGGGTTGGTCCAGCAAATCGTGGGCTCAAACCCCTCCTCGCGCAGCAGACGAACCGGCTCAAGCGAGCACGGCGCACAGCAGGCGTGCAACAGCAACGGCCTCATCAACATCCCCGTCCCAGAAAAATCATCCCAAAAAGACTACCTTGCGAAAAAGCGAACGCCAAAGGACGTGTCCACGCAGGCGATAATGCGGCGGTCGCGCAAAATGGTCCGCACGTAGTACCAGTCGCCCACACAGCCCGACAAATGCAAGCCAGCCGCCAGGTAGCACAGCAGCGGATAGCCAGAGAACGCAAACCCCAAGGCAAACGCCGCCGTCACAACAACCGTCGGCGCCAGGCAAATCGCCATATACCGCATGCACGAATACACAACGCCCTCGGCGCAGGCGTAAATCATGCAGGTTTCGAGATTTGCCCCAAAGGTCACCCGAGCACCGGCAGGCGCCAGCAGCTTAAAAAACACCGCGTGCACCAGCTCGTGCACGGCAAATGACGCCGCCGAAACCGCAGCCAAACCGACCATCCAGCCCAAGACGGCCATCCAACCGCCCGCCTCAGCCGCGTCCAAGTCCGCAGGCCCGCCCAGCAGCATAAACACCGGCACCAGGCACACAGCAAATGCGCTAAGCACGACCATCCCCCACACGAAGCAAGCGTGCAGAAAATCCTCGTCCTCAAACGCATGTATGTTGGAAATCTCATTCATAGCATCTTAGGATAGCGCCCCTGCCACGTACCCGTCCGCATGTGCGATAATGTCGAACGATATGCACGAATTGACCACCGCGTCGCCAGGCCTTGCGCCCGGCCGCGCTCTCACCATATGCGAAGGAGTCCCATGGCATCCAAATACTCCATGAACGACCGTCCCAGCTGGCCTCGCCGCGCCATCGTTACCGCCGGCGAGCCCTACGGCAACAAGGGCCTTCACTTTGGCCACGTTGGTGGCGTCTTTGTCCCGGCCGACTTCTTCGCCCGCTTCCTGCGCGACCGTCTGGGCCGCGAGAACGTCATCTTCACCTCGGGCACCGACTGCTACGGCTCGCCCATCATGGAGAGCTACCGCAAGCTCAAGGAGAACGAGGGCTACGACAAGTCCATTAACGAGTATGTCGAGTCCAATCACTCCCGCCAGGCCGCGACCCTCAACAACTACAACATCAGCTGCGATATCTACGGCGGCTCGGGCCTTGAGCCGGCGGCCCAGATCCACAACGAGGTGACTGCCGAGATTATCGAGCGCCTGCACGAGCAGGGCACCATCTCCAAGCGCTCCACGCTGCAGTTCTACGACGCCAAGGCCGGCACATTCCTCAACGGCCGCCAGGTGATCGGCCGCTGCCCCATCCAAGGCTGCAAGTCCGAGAAGGCGTACGCCGACGAGTGCGACCTGGGTCACCAGTTTGAGCCCGAAGAGCTCATCGCGCCCAAGAGCCAGCTCACCGGCGAGGTGCCCGAGCTGCGCCCGGTCGACAACCTCTACTTCGACCTACCCGCCTACCTCGACTTTATGAAGACCTACACCGCCAAGCTCGCCCAGAACCCGCAGGTTCGCTCCGTGGTCTCCAAGACCATGGAGGAGTGGCTGCTGCCGGCTCAGCTTTACATTCAGAACAAGTTCCGCGAGGCCTTCGACGCCGTTGAGGACCAGCTCCCCGAGCACACCGTGCTGGAACCCGAGGGCAACAAGAGCAGCTTTACCGTCACCTTCCCCAGCTGGAAAGAGCGCGACGACGCCCACGCGGTGCTCGCCAACGGCGGCGTGCGCTTCCGCAGCGGCAAGGCGCTCGTGCCCTTCCGCATCACCGGCAACATCGACTGGGGCGTTCCGGTGCCCGAGGTCGATGGCGTCTCCGACGTCACCTGCTGGTGCTGGCCCGAGAGCCTGTGGGCGCCCATCAGCTACACCCGCACCGTACTCGCCCGCGACGCCCGCGCCGCCGGCGTGGCCGAGGGTGTCGCCGCCCAGGACGCCGCCCTCATGGGCAAGCCCGCCGCCGATTCCACGCAGGTCCCCGCACCCACCTACCAGCACAGCTCGCTCGATTGGCGCGACTGGTGGTGCTCGGACGACGCGCAGATCTATCAGTTCATCGGTCAGGACAACATCTACTTCTACTGCATCGCGCAGACCGCCATGTGGGAGGCCCTGGGTTGGGACCTTACGCAGAGCACCGTCAGCGCCTGCTATCACCTGCTCTACATGGGCAAAAAGGCCAGCTCGTCCTCGCAGACGCCTCCCCCGCCGGCAGACGACCTGCTCAACCACTACACCTGCGAGCAGATGCGCGCGCACTGGCTGTCGCTCGGCCTATCCGAGAAGCCGGTGAGCTTTAGTCCCAAGGCATACGACACGCGTGTGACCGGCAAGGACAAGGACGGCAACGAGGTGCGTGCCTGCGACGACAAGCGCGTTATCGATCCGGCCCTTAAGGAGAGCGCCCTTTTGACCGGCGTCTTCAACCGCCTGGCCCGCAGCTGCTTCTACGGCGTCGCCATCAAGGAGGGCGACGAGAGCCCCTATCGCAACGGCTGCATCCCCGCCGGCGCCGCCTCCGCCACCGTGGTCGAAGCCGCCGAGCAGGCAGCTCTCGCCTTTGAGCAAGCCATGTACAAGTTCGAAACGCACCGCGCGCTCGCCGTGTGCGACGACTACCTGCGTGCCGCCAACAAGCGCTGGAGCGACGCCTCCAAGGCCGCCAACAAGCTCGAGGGCGAGCCGGCCAATGCAGCAATGACGCAGGCCCTCGTCGACGCCTTTACCGAGCTGCGCGTGGCGACCGTGCTCATGCACGGCATTGTCCCGGCCGGCTGCGAGCTCATCTGCGAGTACTTCGACGTCGATCCGGTCGCCTTCTTTAGCTGGGATAACATCTTCGCCTCCACGGACGAGTTTGTGGAGAGCCTGGGCGAGAAGCCCGGCGAGCACCGCGTGAAGCCGCTGCCCCCGCGCTTCGACTTCTTCAGCAAGCACGAGAGCCAGTACTAGGCAACCGCAATGCGCCCGGGAATGATTATTCTGGGACGGGGATTAAAAAATCATTCCCGGGCGCCGCAAAGCAGTCTTTTTGGGACGGGAATCATTAAATGATTTTTTAATCCCCGTCCCAGAATAATCATTTAGGTGGAAGGAAAGACGGATGTCCAAGCCGCGTCGTCGTAAGCAGAAAAAGCAGGTTAAGCCCGAGCTCAAGCTCAGGCAGTTTGCCGCCACCGAGCTTTCCGACCAGCTTGCCGCCCTTCCCTGCGCCACCGACCTGCCGCGCTTTATGGTCGACACGGTCGCCGGCGCCTATGCCCCCACTGATGCTCAGCTCATGATCGAAGGCTTTGGCGCCGCGGCCACACGCCCAGTCACACTGCGCGCCAACACGCTCAAGGCGACCGCCGAGGACATCGCCGCCGCACTCGACGAGGCCGGCATCGCGCACCAAACCGTTACCTGGTATCCGGACGCCTTCATCCTGCCCGAGGCCCAGGTTTCCGACCTGTGGGACCTCGACATCTACCGTGACGGCAAGATCTACCTGCAGAGCCTGTCGTCCATGATGCCGCCGTTGGTCCTGGGCGCCCAGGCAGGCGAGGACATCCTGGACATGTGCGCAGCCCCCGGCGGCAAGACGACGCAGATCGCCGCCCTCACGCAGGGCCAGGCGCACCTTACCGCCTGCGAGATGAGCATTCCCCGAGCCGAGAAGCTCGAAGCCAACCTCCACCGCCAAGGCGCAAAAAACGTGCCCGTCATGCGTATTGACGCACGCGAGCTCGACGAGTTCTTCCGCTTTGACCGTATCCTGCTCGACGCTCCCTGCACCGGCACGGGCACCGTCATCAGCGGCAACGAGAAGAGCCTGCGCGGCCTGACCGAGCAGCTGCTTTGCAAGTGCGCCCGCTCGCAGCGAGCACTTCTGGACCGCGCCATGGATGCCCTCAAACCGGGCGGCACGCTCGTCTATTCCACTTGTTCGATTATGCCGCAGGAAAACGAGGACGCCTTGCAAGAGGCCCTCGACAAGCACATGGACTGCGAGCTTATCCCCCTCGATGGCACGCCGGGCGAAAGTGAAAAGCGCCGCGCCCAAGAAGCTGGCGAAGAGCCACGCGTCGAGAGCAACGCCCTTACCGTGGCCATTGCCGCGGGTCAGGTATCGGCCATCGCCAACGGCCTGCCCGGCACGCTCACCATTCCGCCCAGCCGCGAATTTGAGGGCTTCTACATTGCCCTGATCCGAAAACGCAGCTAGCGTACGGATCCAAAACTCAACAAGCTATCTCCGTGCGCGTTTGTCCTGCTGGTCGCGATGCTGTTTAAGCATCGCGCGCTCCTTGCGTTCGGCCCTTTTGCCCTTAATGGCCGTGACCACAAAGTAGATGACCGCGGCGGCAACGATTGCGCCCACGCATAGGCCAATCGAGCCCAACATTGCCGAAAATTCCATACCGCGTCACCTCTCTTTTAAACGGGACTTTCAAGATAGCACCTCGATCCCCGCCACCACAGCTCCTTCACGTTCGCCGCCCTTCGGTCTAACGGAGGACGCGGCGGGGAAAAATCAACTCGTCAAACGATTTAGCAAGCACAACGCTGCCGGCACCCTGCCGGCCGTCATCACATAGAATCGAGCCTCCATGGATACCCTCAACGATCTAAATGAGCGCGTCGACGCCTTCGTCGGCACCAGCTCCTTCGACACGCCTGCCGCGGCAAACGACCAAGCCCCCATCGATGTGCCCGCCGAGGTTCACGAGGACATTGTCGCCTCGGTCGATTTCTCCGAGGTCGAGCTCGCAGACGAGTTCACCGAACCCCAGGTAGCCGTGACCCCCAACGGACTGCTTCCCATGGAGCCGCTGCCCATCGACGGGCGCCTGCGCAAGGCGGCCCTTCGCATGCCTGACGAGATTGAGGAGGCCAGCGGCTTCACGCTCTTCGGCCGTCGTATCAAATCGCTCATCTACACCACCGACGTCGCGGTCATCCGCAACTCCAATGCCGATGCCGTCTTTGCCGTTTACCCCTTCACGCCGCAGCCGGCCATTACGCAGGCGCTGCTGACCGTCGCCGAGTGCCCGGTCTTCGTAGGCGTGGGCGGTGGCACCACCACCGGCAAGCGCTCCGTTCAGATGGCAGCCGTCTCCGAGATGCAGGGCGCGGCGGGCTGTGTGGTCAACTCCCCCGCCACCGCCGAGATGGTCGAGCACATCACCAACATCGCCGACATCCCCGTCATCGCCACGGTCGTACGTTGCGACGACGATGCTCACGCAAAGGTGCGCGCGGGCGCCAAGATTCTTAACATCGCGGCCGGCAAGAACACGCCACAGGTCCTGCGCGAGCTGCGCGAGCACTATCCCAACCTGCCGCTCATCGCACCGGGCGGCAAGACGCCCGAGAGCATCCGTGAAACCATCGCCGCCGGTGCCAACGCCATCATCTGGACGCCGCCTTCGGCCCAGCAGCTGCAGACCGACATGATGCAGCGCTACCGCAAGATGAAGGAAGACGCCACGCCCGTCATCTCGCACGACGATGTACCCATTATCGACCAGGTTGCCGCCGCCGAGGTCAGTCAGGTCGAGAACATGAATCCCGACGTGCCGATTCCCGACGAAGTCATCGAGCGCGTTGCTTCGATCCACGATCATATCGAGGAGCGTCGCGCCAACCGTGGACTCAAGCCCTCGCTGCACGGCTTCTTCTTCCGCGGAAAGAAACGCTAGCAAAACATCTTGGCCCGCCCCACAAACGTGAGGCGGGCCGTTTTCGTTTGAGCAATCATGCAGCGACGTGATGGGGCAAATTAATCCACGCGCTTGTCGCCCATAAAGAAGAGCGCCACCGTACCGGGTCCGGTATGCGAGCCAATCAGAGTACCGATGTTATTGATCTCAATCTTGCCTTTAAGCTGCGGAACCTGTTCCTCAATCAGCGCCGCAACCGCCTCGGCATCCTCGCGGCACGCCGAGTGCGACATGATGCACTTACCCGAATAATCCGCACCGTCCTGCACGTGTGCCATCATGGTCTTAGCCATCTCGGAAATCGCGCGCTTCTTAGTGCGAATCTTCTCACGTGGCGACAGCCCACCTTCGCAATCGACCGTCATAAGCGGGCAAATCTTAAGCGCCGTGCCGATGATCGCGCTCGCAGCCGAAATGCGACCGCCGCGCAGGTAGCTCGACAGATCGGTCGAAAAGAACCAGTGGTGCAGGTTGAGTTTGTACTCCTCGATCCAGGCGGCCGTCTCGTCGAGTGAAGCCCCGCTATCGCGCACGTCGGCGGCACATTCCGCCAGCAGGCCAAAGCCCGAAGACGCTGCCAGCGAATCGATGACGCGCACCTTGCCGCCCTGGGGATAGCGATCCGCGAGCATCTGCGCCGCAACGCAGGCCGATCCATACGTGCCCGAAATACCCGACGACAACGTCAGGTGCAGCACGTCTTTACCCTCGGCAACAAACGGCTCCCAAAACTCCTCGTACTCGCCCACGCTCACCTGAGACGTCTTGGGCATGGCGCCCGCGGCAATCTGGGCAAAAAACTCGTCCGGCGTAATCGACTGATACAGATCGTCCGTATAGACAACATCGTCGATCTCGTAATGAAAACACACGACGGGGATATTGCGCGACGCAAAGAACTCACGGGTTCGGTCGGCGGCGGATTCACAGGTCAGGACAAAATCACTCATATGAGGCTCCTTACTCATTGCTGCGCAAATTATCGCACAGTGAGCCTACATACGGTACATATGTCCACTATTTACCAAATCGAACCAAAAATAGCGAACATCTTTACCACCATCGTCTCCACCGGCCCCACGCATAAATATCTGAGAAAACACCCTCTGTCGTCTCCACTCAACCGCCATATCTACCTCAACTAAATCGATTTACCAAACCGTTCAGCCGACAATTCAGCCGCTGGCGCAAAATCGAAACAAAAGCGGCGCATACTGATAAACGTTTGACGCTGTTTATCAGTTTTACCAGCTCCATCGGAAGGTGTTTCATGGTCGCATTCGATCGCAACCCGCAAGACTTTAAGTATCTGCGCCTGCTGTCGAGACAGTTCCCCACCGAGCAATCCGCGTTTACCGAGATCATCAATCTCTCAGCCATCCTCAACCTGCCCAAAGGCACCGAGCATTTTATGAGCGACGTGCATGGCGAGTACGAGGCCTTTATGCACATCCTCAACAACTGCTCGGGCGTCGTGCGCGAGCATGTCGACGAGATTTTTGGCGACACGCTCACCTTTGACGAAAAGGGCGAGCTGTGCACGCTCATCTACTACCCGCACGAGAAGATCGAGCTGGTCCGCAGCCAGCGCGAGGACTCGCCCACCTGGTACAAAACGATGCTTGACCAGCTCATCATGGTCGCTCGTTCGCTTTCAAGCCGCTACACCCGCTCCAAGGTTCGTAAGGCCATCCCACGCGATTACGCCTACATCATCGACGAGCTGCTACACACGCATCCGGATGAGAACAACTATCGCGTGCGCTATCACGAGCGCATCGTGGAGTCCATCCTGGAGACCGCCAGCGCCGACGACTTTATCGAGTCGCTCGCCTCGCTCATCAAGCGCCTGGCCGTCGACCACCTGCACCTGGTGGGCGATATCTTCGACCGCGGTGGCGGCGCGGCCAAGATTATGGACCGCCTGCTCACCTACCATTCACTCGACATCCAGTGGGGCAACCACGACCTGCTGTGGATGGGCGCTGCGGCCGGTGAGCCCGCCTGCATCGCCACGGTGCTGCGCAACAACCTACGCTACGACAACTACGAGATCCTCGAGAACGACTACGGCATCTCGCTGCGTGAACTTGTCGCCTTTGCTGATGCCACCTACACCGCCGGTGAGTCCATCACCCCGCTGATCAAGGCCATCAACGTGCTGCTCTTTAAGCTCGAGGGCCAGATTATCCAGCGCCATCCCGAGTTCGACATGACCGACCGCCTGTTACTCGACAAGATCGATCACGACACCGGCACGGTCACGCTCGCCGACGGCAGCGTATGGCCGCTCACGACCAACGACTTCCCCACCGTCGACCCGGCGGACCCCTATACGCTCACGTCTCAGGAGCAGCACATCATCGACAAGCTCGTGTCCGAGTTTGTCACCGCCGATCACCTGCATCGCCATATCGATTTCCTCTATTCCCACGGCTCGATGTACAAAGTCGCCAACGGCAACCTGCTCTTCCACGGCTGCGTGCCACTCAACGAAGACGGCACCTTTAGCAGCATGAACTGCCTGGGCACCTGGCACGCTGGCCGCGATTATCTCGATTTTTGCGACCACATCGCCCGCCGCGCCTGGCGCATGGGCGACCGCGACGCCCTCGACTGGATGTGGTACCTGTGGATCGGCTTTAACTCACCCGCCAGCGGACGCCTGGTGCGTACCTTTGAGCGCGCCTATATCGCCGATAAGAGCACCTGGGTCGAGCCGATGGACCCGTACTTTTCGCTTACCAAGTCACCCTCGGTCTGCGACGACATCATGCGCGAGTTTGGCGTCGCGCCCATGGCATGCTCACCGACCGGTCACATCATCAACGGCCACACGCCCGTTAAAACCACCAAGGGCGAGCAGCCCATCCGCGCCGAGGGCAAGCTGCTGGTCATCGATGGCGGCTTCTGCCGCGCTTACCATCCCAAGACGGGTATCGCCGGCTATACGCTCATCTCGAGCTCGCGCGGCTGCCGCCTCAAGTCGCACCGGGCCTTTACCACCGTTGCCGAGGCGCTCACCCGCAACATCGATATCGAAAGCGAGACCAACCGCTTTGACGAGGCCGACCGTCGCCGCATGGTGAGCGACACCGATACCGGCGTCAAGATCCGCAGCCAGATCCAGGACCTACGCCAACTGCTCGATGCATATAGAAACGGTGCTATCGAGGAGCGCGCCTAGCACCACCCGTGGGGATTGGCTAAACTTGCTGAGTTTGTCATCCCCGCGGCGCCCCGGCGCCACCATAAGGCAGGTACCATGCAAAAGCTCCTTGCGCAGATCATGAAGTTTGGCGTCGTCGGCGTCATTGCCACGGTCATCGACTTTGGCATTATGAATCTGCTCCACTACGGTCTGGACCTCAACATCCTAATCGCCAACACCAGCGGCTTTATCATCTCACTCATCTTTAACTACCTCGCCAGCATGAAGTACGTGTTTGCGCACAAGGAGGGCATGAGCCGCCGCCGCGAGTTCATTATCTTTGTCGTGCTGTCTGTGATCGGTTTGGGACTCAACGACGGCATCGTGCTGGCGCTCAACGCCGGCCTGGGGCTCGAGGCCAATATCGCCAAGATTTGCGCCACCGCGCTTGTCATGGTCTACAACTTTGTGACCCGAAAGATCTTCCTGGAAGGCGACGAGACCAAGTAACTCGCAACCTTACAGCTTTACAATGCCCACGGATGACGCGCGTCGAGCGCTGTGTTGTTCGTGGGCATTGCTCGTTTACGGGCAAATTTTCAACGTTTGCGGATTAGCTCTTGAAAATTTGGCGAGTTCGTATAGTTCTTGGCAAGGACCTTACGTTTCCCTTGCAAAAGCTCTAAAGTATCCTCTGCTCGATTCATCAACGCATTGGATGTGATTACGTGCGCAAGGCACTGGCACAACCTCATACCAAGCAGTTCCTCAAGTTCGCTGTCGTGGGTCTTATCTCCTTTGGCATCGACTGGGGTATGCTCATTGCGCTCGTCGAGCTGTTTCACCTCGACTTTTTGATGAGCACCACGGTCTCGTTTACCACCTCCGTTGTGGTCAACTACTGGCTCAGCATGAAGTACGTGTTCGACCACCGCGAGGGCATGAGCCGCAAGCGCGAGTTCACGATCTTCACCATCCTGTCGGTGATCGGCCTGGGCCTCAACGACCTATACATGTTTGTGGGCGTCACGTTTTTGAGCATCGGCTACCAGGCCATGAAGGCCATCGCCACGTTCCTCGTCACCTGGTACAACTACTTCAGCCGTCGCTTCTTTCTCGAGGGCGCACGGTCGTAGTCGATTCGCTATTTGCTTGAATGTATAACCGGTTGGAGTTCCCATTCCAACCGGTTTTTTTTGTTTGCCGAAAGACCCGGCGACCCAGTCCCATTCGCATGAAAAACAGGCGGCCCGGATGTCTGTCCGAACCGCCCGTCTGGCGCGCTATGTCGAGGCCTCTAGCCTGTAACGTAATACCAGACCACGTTGTCGCCGTTGGAGAGAACGTAGTTGCTGCAGGCCGTCATAGGCGTTGTGCCGTTGACGGAGTACATCCAGCCGCTCGTGCCGCCGTACTGTTTCTCGGCCAAACCACCAATCGCGGAGACATATGTGCCGTACGACGAGCCATGTGCGTTGACAGAAAGACCCAGCGCGCACAGGGCATCGTAGACGGTAACGCCTTCGTTAAAGGTAAAGGTGCCACCAGAAGACACAGGATTGCCCACAGCGCTCGATGTGACCGAAACCGTCACTGTTACGTAGCTGGACTCCTGCGAGCCGCTCTGGCCGCCCGAGGAGGCGTTTCCACCATTAGAGGATGAGGCTCCATCAGACGACTGGCCACCGCCAGACGCATTGGAAGTATCACCGGCTCCCGTATTTTGGGCAGCGGATTTATCGCCAAACTTCTTGCCGTCCTGGTCCTCGGACTTCTTGTTATCCGAGTTCTTGTCCGATTCCTTGTTTGAAGACTCGGAATCGTCCTTGGACTTGGACTCATCTTTTGCGTCATTCGATGACTTGGAGTCCTCGGAACTGGCCTCGCCCGAAGCCATAGTCGAGCCAGACGCCTTGGTGTCCTTGGTGACGACGCTCTCCCCCGTCACGGCCTGAATGATCCAGTCGATGGACCAGGCGCCGCTCTCGGAAGGATGGACGAAGCCCAGCGAGACGACGATCAGAATGGTGCACGCGGCAGTCAAAACGCCAAGGAGCGCCTTGCGACGAGGGGCGGACGCCGCCGAAGCGGCGCCCTGTTGCTTTGCATCGTCGAACTGAATGAACGAGGAATCTGGTTGCTTGGGGTCAGCGTCCTTGGATTTATTGGACACAGCCCTCACCTACCGACGTTTGGTGAACACGAACACGCCGACGATGGCGAGACCGATGACGCCGGCGGCAACGCCAACAATGGCGAGCGGGTTGGTGCCAGCCTCCTGCTCGGAGGCACTAGAGGACTTCTTAGCAGTGGTCGTGGAAGCAGCACCCGTATCGGACTTGGAATCGGACTTCTTGTCGGACTTGCTGTCCTTCTTGTCAGACTTCTTGTCAGGCTTCTTCTCGTCCTTCTTATCGGACTTATCGGTGTCCTTCTTGTCGGACTTGTTGTCCTTGGTCTCGGTCTTGGTCGACACCGTCGTCTTGGTCGTCGGCTTATGACCCGGGGCGATAGCGCCGCCGGCCTGCTGGCCCTTCGTGCCGGAGCCGGAACCCGTGCCCGTGCCAGCACCGGAACCGTTGCCAGCGCCACCGTTGCCACCATTAGTGCCAGAACCACCATTGCCGCCAGGGTTAACAGCATTCTTGGTCCACTTGGCATACAGCGTCAGATCGGCCGTCACTGGCGTACTGAAGTCATACGCCTGCGTGCAAGCCTCATCGGTGAACCAACCGCCGAAAGTGTAGCCATCGCGCGTCGGATCGGCCGGCTTGACCAGCTTGCCGTCGGCCGTAGCAACGAACTTAGTGTCGCAAGCAGACC
>DXLV01000019.1:23360-31064 GCA_019414545.1 Collinsella sp.
CCCGCCGTTGGAATTAAAGGCAACCGTCCAAGACTCGACAGCCCCCAGCTTGAACAGAGTACCCGAATCATTGATGTAGTACAGGTTGCCAGATGCATCGGCAATGACCGGAGAGTCGCAGTGCTGGTAATGGCCAGCCGCATCATAAATCTGCGTCGCCTCTGCATCGCCGAGCGTATAGCGATACACGCCACCACCAGCAGAGTAGTTGACGTAATCCTTGCTATCCGCGCTGTTAACGGTGAAGTACACATAGGTCTTGCCGCCCTGAACACTCACCAGCGGAGTAGCAGCAATACCGTTAAATCCGGCCGGCAGTTCTTTACCGTCAGCAGCGGTGACCATCGTGGTCTTACCGGTCTTCAGATTATAGAGAGCCAGAGCAGAGCCAGTAGCCGTCTGCCCACCGACAATCAAGTTGTCGCCAGAGACCGCCGGGGCGCTCATGTTATTCGTAAGACCCAGGTCGACCGTCTTCTGCTCGCTTAGTACGCCCTTCGCCGAAAGCGAAATCACATGGAGCTTTCCGTCGTGCGTCATCTGATAGAAGGTCGAACCATTGGACGGATCGGCAATGCAATCGGCATTTGCGACAGCGCCGAGCTTCATGGTCGAAACGACATCGCCCGTCGTCTTATCAATGCACTTAAGCGTGCCCGCGCTCGTAGGAACAATGGCGTACTTATCCGTCAGCGCAGCGCCAGTCCAATAATAGCCCTCGGAGGGGTCAATGTTCTGCCAAGAAACTTCGCCCGTGGCAATCTTGATACGCTTCAGGGAGCCGTTGCCGTAGGTCGCGTTGTAGTTCTCGTCATACGAAATATCGACCGTACCAACATAGACGTACTCGCCGTCCGAAACCACGGTGCAGGAGCTCTGCGTCAAGTCCGTCAAACCAGGCGTCAGCCACTTGCAGATCAGCTTGTCCGCAGTAATCGCCTGGACCGCACCGCCGTTGAGCGGAACGATGATAAGGCCGTTGGTATAGATCGGACGAGAGGTGTAGCTCACCTTGGAGGCAAGCGGCGCAGAGGCAACCTTTTTGCCCGTGGACGAATCGATCTTAATGAGCTCGTTCTCGGTCGCGATGTACACAAAACCGTTAGCGATGACAGGCTCGCTGCAGTTGGCATACTGCTGGCCAGACTCGGCCTTCCAATCGAAGACCCACTTAAGACCGGCGGCCTGCGCAGGCGTCTTGGCATCCGTTACGGTCGAACCGTTGCCACTGTTGCCGTAGCCGGCCCACTCGGCATCCCAATCAGGAGTCGTCGCACTCGGGTCCACGACAATCTTGTCGGGATCGGGCATGGCCGAATCGTCGGTGGTATAGGCAAGCGTAACCTTATCGGCGCTCTTGAGCGTAATCTGATTGGCACAGAGTAAGGAGGGCTCTCCATTGATATACAGGTGCCAATATTTATTGGTCGCAGCATCCCATACATACGGCTTGTGATCGAACGGCGAAGTAATGGAATTCAGGAACCAATATGCACCGCTCTGGGAGGCGTTGTACTTAACGCCCTTCGCCTTCAGAACCGTCTCAATAAGGTCCTGGGCCGTAGAGCCTTCGGGCAGGGAAACATTGCTTGCCGAGCCCCAGCGAGTATTGTTGCCGTTGACATCGGGACCGATAACATCGACGGACCCAAGAACCTGACCGGGGAGGGCATCGGCGTCAGCACCATACATAAAGGTGACGGCATCGCCCTCATGGAGCTCGTAGGCACCGGCGCCAACGTCGGCGAACTTGTACTTTACGTCGGACTTGCCCTTTACGTAGAAGCGCCAATAGCTATTGGTCGCAGCATCATAGCCACAATAGGACTCATCATCGAAGGGCGAATAAATGCCGTTGAGGAACCAGCCCCAAGACGATTCGCCAGCATCGAGCTTAAGGCCGGTCTGCTCAAGGAGATCCTTGGCAGTAGAGCCCGCCTTGAGACTCGTCTGACCCGTCGAAGCCCAAACCTGCTGCTTGCCGTCCTTGTCCTTGCCAAGCACCTGAACGGAAGCATGGACAGAATCGGACGGCAACTGGTCGCCCCAGCCACCGTAGAACCACGTGACGGTATCGCCGGCATGGATGGTGACATTGTCCGCCGTATAGTCACTCGACTTGCCGTTGATAAACAGCTGCCAATAGGTCGAATAATCTTGGGGCGTACCCAGCTCAACACCGTTGTACTTAAGGCTCAGAATGAAGGAGCCAGCAGCAACGGCGTCGATGTCATTCGCCTCAAGCGCGACCTTCGTAAGGTCAAGTGCGCTCGAACCGGACGTCACCACATACTGCGCGTTATCGACCCAAGTCTGAGTCTTGCCCTGGGCATCGCGACCAATGACGGTCACATTCGCAGCAAGCTGGTCCTTAACGACGGGGGATGCGCTACCACCCGTAAAGGCAAACTCAATCTTCTGCCCCGGGGCGAGCTTAACGCTGCTCGCGCCAACCGAGGAAGACACGCCGTCGACGAACAGCTGCCAGAAGGCATTAGTCGTCGGATCGTAGGCAAGCGTGCGGCCATCGCTCGGAGACGTGATGCTCTTGAGGTAGAAGCCGTATGCCGTGTTCGGTTCGTAATCCGCTTTAAAGCCCGTCTTCTGCTGCAGCTTAACGAAGGCATCCGCAGCCGTCGCGCCCTCGTCGAGCTTGAGCTGCGTAGGTGCCACCCAGGTCTGAGCCTTGCCGTCGGCATCGGTGCCGATAATCGAGAACGAGACCTCGACTTGCTTCTTGGCGACATCGCCGGTTTCTGTCGGGTTCCCTGTCTGAACGGCAGCCGCGGCGGCAGATCCTGCTTGGCCAGCGGATGCCGCTGAAGACTGCTCGCTCGCGGCAGGGCTCTCCCCCGTCGCCGAGCCTTCGTCGCCAGTTGCTGCCTTTGTTGCGGCGGCACTAGCTGCAGGCGCGCTCCCAGAATCCGAAACCTCGGCGCCGCTCTGCTCAGCGGCACCGCCCGCAAGCGCTGCGTCCTCGCCCGGCGTCGTAGCCTGAGCCACAGCCTCGGCAATGCCCTCGGCGCCCTCGGCCCACAGCTGAGCCGGCGTGGTGCCAAAGGCCATCGCGAAGGCCAGGAATGCCACCAGGCCGCGCTTGGCTACGCCGCGTGCAATCGCGCCACGGCGATGCAGCGAGGCGCGCTCGCGCTCGTCCTCAAACATATCCATTTGTCCCCCATTGTCTGTACTTGGAGCGTTGCCTTGAGGCTGCCCCACGTCATCGCGCATGTTGCGCTCGAGTTCCCCCATCGGGGTCCCCCTTCCCTCCAGAGCCCTATGCACACCGGCGGCATACGCCGCAGCCGCATGCAAGATGGGAGGCGATCCGACTTAACCTTAACGACTCGGGCACGTCGTCCGATCTGCGACGCGAACATCCCGAGCCAAGAGGAATTACGGTTACTGGTACAGCCGGGGACTTGCACCCCAATTCTCCCAAACGCGCAGGTAAACCGCGCATTCATGCGTCTCCGCACCACCATCTAGGCCATCGATTATTACCGTCAAAATGGTATCACGCAAAAGAGCCTCGCACGCAGGCGAAGCCCAAGGTAAAAGCTATTGTTTGCGATAGGAAAATGCGGTGACGGTCGCGGCCTCTAGTGCTTGCCGCCGTGACTGTTGAGCCAGATATTGCGGCCCAGCATAAGCGCCAGCACCAGCGCGCTCACGTAGCCCATAAAGCCAATGACTGGGATACCAAACACAACCGGCTCGATGCGCGCGTAGTACACCACCGACGAACCGATAAACAGGCCAGCAATCACAATTGCCATCGACATACGGTCGATAATTCCGCCCAGCTGTCGCAGCGCCTTATCGCTGCTCATGATCTGCATGTTCACCTTAAGCTGGCCGCGCGTGAGCATGCGCGAAGCCAGGCCAAGATACTCGGCCGCCTCGAGCGAGCCTTTTGCCGCGCGATAGCTGCTCGCGGCAAGATCGCGTCCCATGTCGCGCACGCGCGCATAAGTGCTTTTTTCGTTTTTGATATGCGTCTGAATGATCTGGATCATGTTGACGTTGGGCATGTACTCGGTCAGCAAACCCTCGAGCGTCACCATGCCGCGCGCGAACATCGTTACCACGCTCGGCAGCTCAACGTCGTTTTTGCGCGCCAGGTTTAACAGCGAGGTCAAAAACTCGCCGATATCCAGATCCTTCAGGTCAAGGCCTGCAAAGTCAGCCACGATAAAGTCCAAATCGGACAAAAAGGCCGAATGATCGAGCTCAGCCGAGTCGCCACGCGTCACGGCGAAGCGCATGAGCGAATCCTTGAGCTTGGGCACGTCACCCTCGGCCACGGCGAAAATCATGTCCTTGACGATACCGCGATCGTGACTCGACATGCGTCCGACCATGCCCAAGTCGATAAAGTAAACGATGCCGTCCTTGAGAATAATGTTTCCCGCATGCGGGTCGGCATGGAAAAAGCCGTCATCGAGCACCTGCGTCGAGTAATCCTCGACGATTGCGGCACCGATCTTTTCCAAGTCATAGCCCTCGGCCACCAAGCGTTCAGGATCGGCGATCGAAATGCCGTCGACGTAGTCCATAACCACCACGTGCTCGGTGCACAGGTCCAGATAGGATTTAGGGCACGTCACGCCATGAACGCTCTTATGGAACTCGTAGAAGTCGTTGAGGTTTTTGGCCTCGGCCAAAAAGTTGGTCTCCTCGCGAAACGAGGTCCACAACTCCTCGACTACGCCGTGCAGGTCAACGAATTGATCGGTGTTGACGAACTTGGAAACGATACGCACCACCGAGCGGATGATATCGATGTCCTGTGCCATAACCTGCTGCGCACCGGGGCGCTGCACCTTGACGGCCACGTCCTCGCCCGTCACCAGACGAGCGCGGTGCACCTGCGCGAGCGATGCGCTACCAAGCGGATTGGGGTCGATCGCATCGAACATCTCCCCCAGGCGCAGGCCGTATTCTTCTTCCAGACAACTGAGTACGACCTCGTACGGCACCGGCTCCACGTCGGAGCGCAGACGACGTAGCTCGTCGCAAAAGCGTTGCGGCAAAATCTCGGACCGGTTGGCCAGAATCTGCCCCATCTTGACGAACATGGGGCCGAGTTCCTCAAGCAGGCGGCGCAAACGAACCGGCGTGAGGTTATCCCACACACGGTACTTTTTGACCAGGCGAACAATCTGCCCGATGCGTTCGCGACGACCCGCCGGCGTGAGCTGGTATTCCTCGTCCGGCGCCATCGCGTCGGGCTCCTCGGGGACCATATCGACAGCGCGCGGCTTCTTGCGAGCGCCCGAGACGGCGGCATCGACCTCATCGACAACCGCCGCCTCGTCACCCAAGGGATCTAGATTGTTGTAATCGGTGGTGGAATCTGCCATCTGCGCTGCTACTCGGCCTCTTCGGTATCCTTCGCATCGTCGGGCTCAACGGACTCGACGGGCACCGAGGTCACGTTGTCCTCGACCGAATCGACGATGTCGCGCACATGGGCCAGGAAGGCCGTGCGCTCGGGCGCGGTCATAACGCGGACGCGGGCAAGGATGAGTTCGTCGAGCACGCGCTGGGCCGCGGTCTCGCCCTGCATGCCCAAGCGCTCGGTCAGATCGGAGATGGTACCACCGGCCTGCTCGAACATGTCGGACACGCTGCGGGCGATATCGGGAGCGCCTGCGTCCTTGCGCACCTGCTCGCCCTTGGTATTAAGGTCGTCGAGAACCTTCTTGCCGCCTTCGACAGCAACGGCGGCAGCGCCAAAGCCCACGTTAATGGCGCCGTTAACAAGCTGATCGAGTTTCATAACCATGGTTGTCTCCAATCACAAACAACTGCATTGGCGTTCTTGTACCCAAGATTGAGCGAAAGCGACAAAGCGTTTTAGCGCTATTCAATCGACGGGAAATCCCTACCTCACGTTGTCGTTCATCGCGAAAGAGTTCTTCATGGCGCAGCTCGTGGTGTAGAGCACCTTGCCCAGTAGAGCATCGGTCTCCACGCGAACACGCTCGGCAAAGGCCTCATTGGCGCGTGCAAGCTCGGCAGGTACCTCGGCCTCGGGCAGAGCGGCTACGGCAGCATCGACGTCATGGATCTGCTTGTGGCCCATGCCACCGACCTTCTCCTGGTAGTCCTCCACAGCGCGGCCGCACTCATGGAAGCGGACGTCGGCCAGCGCACCAATCAGGCGGTTAGCCCAGTAGAAGTTTTCGGACGTCACGCGAGCCTGCGTGTCGGCATAATACTCGGGCATGGTCTCGACGTTGGCGTACAGCGGAACCAGCGCGTTAAACGAGTTGGAGCCAAAGGCCATCCACTGCACGGCGCGGTAGGCCGGCTGCGCATAGGGGCGCAGCTGCAGCACGGCGAGCTGGCTGTTACGGTTGATGCCGATGGGACGATAGGCGCCGCGCGTGGCGGGCGTGCCCTTGCTGCCGTAGCAGTCATACTCCGTGCCCTGGTAGTGGCTCGAAAGCACGTACTTGATGTCCTCGATGGACACCTTGCGCTCGGGCACGCGGCTCCAGGGGATGTCGTCGCTCTCGGGCGTGTAGTCGGCCTCGGGACCGTCCCACACATCGCTGGGGTTAAGGCAGCGCTGCATGTACCAGGCGCGCGGCGTGTTGTAGACGTGGTCGCTGTCGCTGTGCGAGCCAAAGGCCTCGCGCGGGTTGAAGACCGCGGCCGGACCGTCGCCCTCGACGCCCAGCGTCAGGTCCAGATGCCACTCGGCCATCCAAGCGCGCAGGTCGGCGGAGCACATGTGATCGGCCTGGGCGCCCTCGGCGTCATCCAGGTCAAAGCTGTCGATACCCAGCTGGTTGGGCATGGTCACATAGGCGTCGTCAGGCACGCGCTTGGCGATCCAGTGGTGACCGCCGATGGTCTCGAGCCACCAGATCTCGTCCACGTCGCTAAAGGCGATGCCGTTGTTCTCGTAGGTGCCATAACGCTCGAGCAGGTCACCCAGAATGCGTACGCCGTCGCGGGCGGATTTGGCATATGGCAGCACCAGGGTCACCATGTCCTCCTCGCCCAGACCGCCGGGCTGCGCCGGAACATAGCCGTCCTCGTCCTCGTTGCCCTTGGCGGGCACGTAGTCGACGAGCGGGTCGGCGCCGCGAACGCGCTCGTTGGTGGTGAGCGTCTCGGTTGCGGACATGCCCACATTGAGCTCGTTGAAACCGGCCTCGGCCCAGATGCCGTGGCCCGGGACAACATCGGGGACGCTCGTGTAGCGCATGGGGTTATCGGGCAGTTCAACGGTCAGGTGACTCAGGACGCTCGTGTAGACGCGCGGCTGCTCGTCGGGATGCACCACGCGCATACGCTTGGGCTCAAACACCCCGTTGGACGAGTCCTCGTTGCGGGCAACCAACGTCGACCCGTCGTAGCTCGCGTTCTTACCAACCAAAATCGTTGTGCACGGCATGCGCATCCTCCTTGAGCGAAGAAATCAAACGGCAACAGTGTATCGCTTCGGCGTAAAAAGGGCGAAACCACGGCACTGGCAACCCCTGTGGTCAAAAAATGCCAAATATGAGTACTGTCACCAATTTAGTAACAGCAATTTTGCTACGCATGGGTGTCGAAAGTCTACATTTGTTCAAAAATTAGATGATGTAATTCCTCATAGGTCCAATAAAATAGGCTCTCTATCGATAATAAATGGTGGCGCGCGCAGACGTGGTGTAAGAGCGTCCCGAGGTCCGTCGCTGCAAG
>DXLV01000002.1:0-49072 GCA_019414545.1 Collinsella sp.
AAGGGCGGAGGCGGGGCATGCCCCGCCTCTTACACCACATCTCTGTGCGCTACCTGCGGACGTGCCCTATGTGGCATGATTCAGCGGTCTGGAGCCCGTTTTGCCTTAGATTTGCTAAGGCGGGGAGACCTGCTGGTCAAAAAACATCAAATATGAGTACTGTTACCAGCTGAATCTCATATGAAAGCGACTATCTAGGATTAGTTAGACCACACATGTTCAGTTATGTTAATGGGGAAACAGCTAGCAAAGGCTTCAAATCGCTGATTCAGGGCTAGATTTACCCAGCGAAACCCAAAAATCGCTGCTACAAAATTAGTAACAGTACTCATTTTTGCCATTTTTTGGCCACGGCCTTTGTGACGGACGTGCTGGCGGGTTCGAATCCCTCTGCGCTGGGCCCAAAAAAGAAAGGCCCCCATAGCTGGGAGCCTATCAAATCAGTGGTGGGCGATGAGGGATGTCCGCGTGCGGCTGGCGCCGCCCGCGCCCCGCTTCGTCGCTCCGCTCCTCGCGTGCTGCGCTGGAAAACGCTTCGCGTTTCCTCAGCTCCGCACCCTTGCGGGTTCGAATCCCATGAAATGGGCCCAAACAAAAAACGGTCCCCTTTCGAGGACCGTTTCCAAATCGGTGGTGGGCGATGAGGGATTCGAACCCCCAGCCTTGTGCGTGTAAAGCACCTGCGCTAACCGTTGCGCCAATCGCCCGTGCGGAGAGAGTATAGCAAAACAATCGCCTCATTCATCTCATATCCATTAAAGGTAACCGGCGCGTGTCGGCGCGGAGCTGATTCAGTTGAGATTGCCTGAACATTCCGCCCCTCTTTACGCCCTCGGGTATACTCAAAAGCTACTGATTCGATTTGATACCCAGCAACAGCAGAGGGGATAGTATATGTGCGGTTTTGTCGGTTTTGTCGGTGGGACGGATAACCAATCCGAGGTGCTCACCAAGATGATGGACCGCATCGTCCATCGTGGTCCCGACATGGGCGGCCAGTTTATCGACGGCCGCGTTGCCCTCGGCTTCCGCCGCTTGTCGATCCTCGACCTGACCGAGGCCGGCGCTCAGCCCATGGCCAATGAGGACGGTAGCGTCGTCATTGTCTTCAACGGCGAGATCTACAACTTCCAAGAACTCCGTTCCGAGCTCGAGGCCAAGGGCTACAAGTTCCACTGCGGCGCCGACACCGAGAGCCTCCTGCACGGCTACGAGGAGTGGGGCGAGGCAGTACTCGATCGCTTGCGCGGTATGTACGCCTTCGTCATCTGGGACAAGAAGAAGAACAAGCTTTTTGGCGCCCGCGACATCTTTGGCATCAAGCCGCTCTACTACTATCCCATGGCCGATGCGGGCGACGGCGCGCCGGGCGTGCTCTTTGGCTCCGAAATCAAGAGCTTCCTGGACTACCCGCACTTCCACAAGGCGGTCAACAAAAAGGCCCTGCGTCCGTACATGACGCTGCAGTATTCGGCAACCGAGGAGACCTTCTTCGAGGGTGTCTACAAGCTGCCGCCGGCGCATTACTTTACCGTAGACATCCCGACCGGCAAGATGAACATCGAGCGCTACTGGGATTGCGATTACTCTGCCGTCGAGAAGCCGTTCGAGGAGTACGTCGACGAGCTGGATGAGGTCGTGCACGAGAGCGTCGAGGCCCATCGCATCGCCGACGTTAAGGTCGCGTCGTTCCTCTCCGGCGGCGTCGACTCCAGCTACATCGCCGCTTGCCTCATGCCCGACAAGACCTTCTCGGTGGGCTTTGACTACAAGAACTTCAACGAGACCAACTACGCCAAGGAACTTTCTGACAAGCTCGGCGTCGAGAATGTCCGCAAGATGATAACCGCCGACGAGTTCTTCGGTGCGCTCGAGGACATCCAGTATCACATGGACGAGCCGCAGTCCAACCTGTCTTCCGTGCCGCTGTGGTTCTTGGCCGAGATGGCCCGCAAGGACGTCACCGTCGTGCTTTCGGGCGAAGGCGCCGACGAGCTCTTTGGCGGCTACGCCTACTACGAGGACACGGTCCCGGTCCGCAAATACAAAAAGATGGTGCCGCTGCCCATTCGTCGCGCGCTCGGTAACCTGGCGCTGCATATGCCGTACTTCAAGGGACATAACTTCCTGGTCAAGGGTGCCGAGATCCCCGAGAAGTCGTTCCTGGGACAGGCTCTGGTATGGCCGGAGCGCGAGGTCGACGGCGTGCTCAAGCCCGAGTACAACACCGGCGATGGCGCCTTCGAGCTTGCCGCTCCCATCTATGCGCGCGTGAAAGGTCAGCCCGAGCTGGTCAAGAAGCAGTACCTGGACATGAACATGTGGCTCCCGGGCGACATTCTGCTCAAGGCCGACAAGATGTGCATGGCGCACTCGCTGGAGCTGCGCGTGCCCTTCCTGGACCGCAAAGTCATGGAGTTCGCCGAGCACATTCCCGACCGCTACCGCATCAACGAGAACGGCAACAAACAGGTACTCCGCCACGCTGCCAACAAGTCGCTGCCCGATGAGTGGGCCACCCGTCCCAAGGTGGGCTTCCCGGTGCCGATTGTCTACTGGCTGCGCGAGCAAAAGTGGTACGACTATGTCAAGGAGTACTTCACCGCGCCGTGGGCAAGCGAGTTCTTCGATACCGACGAGCTCATGCACCTGCTCGATCTGCACTTTGCGGGCAAGGGCGATTTCCAGCGCAAGATCTATACGCCGCTCGTGTTCCTGGTGTGGTACAAGCGCTTCTTTATCGACGAGGACCAGCCCGCTGTTCAGGCTGCCTAGCCTCGGCTTACGAACGCCTGCGCGTAACGGCTCCTCCGGGAGCCGTTTTTGCGTGGGTGCGTTTCAGTTACTATAAAAACCGTCCCTGCCAAATGGCTGAGAAAGGCGAAAGATGCACCATTCGGATTCCGCGACCGTGACCACGGTCGATACGCTTGCCAAGCTTCTCGATGTGTGCGGCGAGCTGCGCGCATCAGAGCAGGTTGACGAGCGTGCCGTGACCGGCTGCTCGTTTGATTCGCGTGCGGTCTCGGCAGGTGACGTGTTCTTTTGCAAAGGCGCTGCCTTTAAGCCCGCGTTTTTGAGCATGGCGCTCGATGCGGGCGCCGTCGCATTTGTGTGCGAAGAGTCGCTGGTCGAGTCTCTGGAGCCGCTGGCGCAGGAGAGCGGTGCTGCGATGCTGGTTGTTGATAGCGTTCGCACGGCCATGGCCCTGTTGCCGCCGGAGGTCTACGACCGTCCCGACCACGACGTCAAGATCGTGGGCATCACCGGTACCAAGGGAAAGACCACGGCCGCTTTTATGCTCCAGTCCATCATCAAGGCAGCGGGCGAATCCTGCGGCATGATCGGCTCGGTGAGTACCGACGATGGCATCGAGTGCTACGAGAGCACCAATACTACGCCCGAGGCCCCCGAGGTCTGGCGCCATATCGCCAACTGCCGTGAGTCCGGTCGCCAGTCCATGGTCATGGAGGTCTCGAGCCAGGCACTCAAGTACCAACGCGTCGAGAATCTGCCGTTTGACGTGGCGTGCTTCCTCAACATCGGCCGTGACCACATCTCACCGATCGAACACCCCACGTTTGAGGATTATTTTGAGAGCAAACTCAGGATCTTTGACCAGGCAAAGACCGCCGTGGTGAATCTGGGCACCGAAGAGGTTGACCGTGTGCTGGAGGCAGCGTCGACGGCCGAGCGCTTGGTGACCGTTGGCGTCGAGCATCCCGAGGCAAGCCTGTGGGCAAGCGATGTCCGCGTGGTCGGCTTTAACATCGAGTTTAACCTGCATGGCCTGTGTGCCGACGAGTCCGAGGCGGGGGAGAAGGTCCTGCTGGGCATCGCGGGCGACTTTAACGTGGAAAACGCGCTGGTCGCTATCGCCGCTGCGCACGAGATCGGCATCGGTATCGAGGCTATCAAGAAGGGCCTCTCCAAACTGCGTGTGCCGGGCCGTATGGAGGTCGTGGAGTCGAAGGATGGCCGCGTGATCTGCGTCGTTGACTATGCGCACAACCAGCTTTCGTTCCGTTCGCTTTTCTCGTCGGTCAAGCGCGCGTTTCCCACTAGTCCAGTCATTGCAGTGTTTGGCGCTGCCGGCGGCAAGGCGCAGGAGCGCCGCGAGCAGCTTCCGCGCGAGGCCGCACCATATTCCGACCTGATGATCTTTGCCAACGAGGACCCGGCTCACGAGGACCCGATGAAGGTCTGTCGCGAGCTTGCCGAGCATGTTCCCGACGATACCCCGAACAAGATCATCCTCGATCGCGAGGCTGCTGTGCACGCGGCATTCAAGGCGGCGCGCGAGGAATACGTCAGCCCCGATGTGCCTACCATCGTCTTGCTGTTGGCAAAGGGCGACGAAGAGCTCATGCACGTGGGTGATGAGTTCGTACCCATCGAGAGCGATCTTTCGCTTGCCAACCGTTTAATCGATGTTACCCAGTTTGACTAATGAACTGCGATGAGGGCGGCGTCCTGAGCGCGCTGCCGTTGCAAGCGCGTTTTCCCTCAAGTGAGGCGCGCTGCCTAAGACCAGAAGCCCCTTCTACGTAATGGAGTGACCATGTCCCACAATACCCTGCCGATCGTCGCTGAGCTTTCGGGCGAGATGCGCGAGCGTCTTGCCAAGGTTAAGTACGTCTTTACCGACCTGGACGCCACCATGCTTGCGCCCGGCTCGTGCGTGCTGCGCGACAACGACGGCAACCCCTCGACCAAGCTCGTCGAGGCTGTCGTGGCACTTGCCCGCGCCGGCATCCAGGTGGTCCCCACCTCGGGCCGCAACCGCACCATGATCCACGAGGATGCGCGCGTGCTCGGCCTCAACTCCTACATCGGCGAGATGGGTGGCCTGGTCATGTACGATCTCAAGGCCAACGATTGGGAGTATCTGACCGGCGATATGCCCTACGACCCCGCCTGCGGCTTCACGCCACATCAGGTGATCGAGCAGACTGGCGTGTGCGAGAAGATTCTCGCCCGCTGGCCGCATAAGATCGAGTACCACAACGACATGTCGACTGGCTACAAGTACCGCGAGGTCACCGTCGGCATGCGCGGCGATGTGCCCGACGACGAGGTCCAGGCCATCCTGGACGAGGCCGACTGCGGTCTGGTCTGGGCCTGCAACGGCCACCTGACGCATCTGTCCAAGCCGACGACGCTCGAGCTCGAACGCGTCGAGGATGGCCGCGCGTTTAACATCAATCCCGCCGGCCTCAACAAGGGCGTTGCCATCGCACGTTTCTGCGGGCACCTGGGTATCGAGCGCGAGGAGACGCTGGCGCTCGGTGATTCCGAGTCCGATTTCTACATGGCCGACCACGTTGGTACGTTCTGTTTGGTCGAGAACGGCCTGACCAGTGCCGGCGCGCCCGAGTTCCTGGACGCTTGCGATAACGCCTACGTCACGCGCGGCAAGATTGTCGACGGCTGGGTGGCAACGGCCGAGCTGCTGGTCGCGGCTCGTTCGTAGCGCGGTCCTATCGTTCTGAGCCATATCTTTTCGAGAGAGAATCTGGTGAGGTAATGTCCGATATCGAGAATCTGGCCGGGGACACGCGCCCCATTGGCGTATTCGACTCGGGTCTGGGCGGTCTGACGGTTGCACGCGCCATCGCGACGGAGCTGCCGCATGAGTCCGTCTACTACTTCGGCGACACCAAACGCTGCCCGTATGGCACCCGCACCGAGGACGAGGTGCGATCGTTTGCGCTGCAGGCAGGCCGCTGGCTGTCGAAGCACGACGTCAAGATCATGGTCATCGCCTGCAACACGGCGACTGCAGCGGCCTTGCGTTTGGCCCAGCAGGTGCTCGACGTCCCCGTCATCGGTGTGATCGCACCGGGCGCACGCGCGGCAATCAACAGCACCCGCACGCGCCGGGTGGGCGTGCTCGCTACCAACCTCACCATTCGCTCAGGCGCTTACACGCGTGCCATTCAGGACCTGGATGCCGGCGTCGACGTATACGGCTGCCCTGCCTCGAGCTTTGTCGAGGTCGTTGAGCACGAGCTCGCCTCGGGTGCGCATCTGCAAGAGCAGTGGCTCGAGAACGAGGACATCTTCGATACGCCTGCCGTACGCGCGCTGGTCGGCGCTACGGTTGAACCGCTGCGCGACCACGGCATCGATACCGTGGTACTCGGCTGCACGCATTTCCCGCTGCTCGTGGGGCCTATTCGCCATGCGCTGGGTCCCGGAGTGCGCGTGGTGAGCTCCGCCGAGGAGACCACGCGCGAGCTGACCGATATTCTCACGCGCCGCGAGCAGCTGGCGGGCGACGCAGCCGAGCCGCAGCATCGTTTTGCAACGACGGCCGATAACATTGCCGAGTTTGCGGTGGCGGGTAGCTTTATCTTTGGCCAGCCGCTCAAAAGCATCGAGCATGTCGATATCGACGAACTGAAATAGATGTAGGGTTACCGTCCAAAGACTTGCCCTCTTCTTCTGCCGAAAGGATATTTCTATGGAGTACATGCAGGTCAACCGTGCCAACGGCCGTGCCGCCAATGAGCTGCGCCCCATCAAGCTTACTCGCGGCGTCATGAAGCATGCCCACGGTTCGTGCCTGGCCGAGTTTGGCGATACGCGCGTGCTGTGCGCTGCCACCATCGAGGAGGGCGTGCCGGGCTGGCGCAAGGGCGCCAAGGCCGGTTGGGTAACGGCGGAGTACGCCATGCTGCCGGCATCGACCGGCAAGCGCTGCAAGCGTGAGCACGCCAACCGCAAGGGTCGCTCCATGGAGATCGAGCGCCTCATTGGTCGCAGCCTGCGTACCGTCGTCAACATGAAGGCGCTCGGCGAGTACACCGTCACCGTCGACTGCGACGTGATCCAGGCCGATGGCGGTACGCGTACGGCGGGCATTACCGGCGCCTGGGTGGCGCTGCACGACGCCCTTGCCATGTGGGTCGAGGCAGGCAAGATCGAGCGCATCCCGCTTACCGGCCAGGTGGCTGCCATCTCTATGGGCGTTGTCGACGGCAATACGCTGCTTGACCTCGATTATTCCGAGGACAGCCATGCCGAGGTCGACATGAACCTCGTCGCCACCGATACCGGTGAGATGATCGAGCTCCAGGGTACCGGCGAGCAGGCGCCCTTTGACCGTAAGCGCCTCAACACCCTGCTCGACCTGGGCGACAAGGGTATCGCCGAGCTCATCGAGCTTCAGCGCCAAGCCATCGCCTAACCTGCCAAAAAGGGACAGGTTTATTTTGGTAGGTTTTATCTGGGAAAACGTCGAAGTATAAGACTGCCGTTGATTGAGAGGGGAGAGAGGCCGAGGTCCTCGTCGTCCTCAACACGGCATTGCTATAGAGACAAGGAGGCCAGCTATGGCACTTGAGAAGATTGACATCGACACCCTCGACCCGGCGGCGACCATCGTCGTGGCAACCGGCAACGCCCATAAGCTCACCGAGATTGAGGCCATTTTGGGCAAGGTCATGCCCGAGGTACGCTTTGTGGCGCTCGGTCAGCTGGGCGATTTTGAGGACCCCGAGGAAAACGGCACGACGTTTTTGGAGAACGCCATCATCAAGGCGCAGGCTGCCGTCGAAGAGACGGGGCTCATGGCCATTGCCGACGATTCGGGCCTGGTCGTTGACGCGCTGGACGGTGAGCCCGGTGTGTATAGCGCGCGCTACGCGGGCGTTCACGGCGACGATGCCGCCAACAACGCTAAGCTGCTCGTTAACCTGGAAGGTGTGGCCGACGAGGACCGCACTGCGCGCTTTATGAGCGTCGTTGCGCTTATCGACACGGACGGTTTGGTCACCTATGGTGAGGGCGCCTGCGAGGGCGTTATCGCACACGAGGGCCGCGGCGATCACGGCTTTGGCTACGACCCGCTGTTCCTGCCGGTCGACACGCCGGGCAGGACCATGGCCGAGCTGACGGCGGACGAGAAGAACGCCATCAGCCATCGATTCCATGCGCTCGAGCACCTATCCGCCAAACTGACGGGCGAGGAGTAGGCCGTGCGCGCGGTGGTGCAGCGCGTGCTCAACGCCGGCGTGACGGTCGACGGCGAGTGCGTGGGTCGCATTGGACGCGGCTACCTGGTGCTGCTGGGCGTGGGCCATGGCGATACGCGTGCCGAGGCCGACAAGCTGTGGGGCAAGCTCCGCGGGCTGCGTATCAACGAGGACGAGAACGGCAAGACCAACCTGGCACTTGCCGATGTCGACGGCGAGGTACTCGTGGTGTCGCAGTTCACGCTGTTTGCCGACTGCCGCCACGGCCGTCGTCCGTCGTTTACCGATGCAGGCGCCCCCGATGTTGCCAACGAGCTCTACGAGTACTTCCTGACGCTTGTGCGCGAGGACGTCGAACACGTAGCGCATGGCATCTTTGGCGCCGATATGAAAGTCGACTTGGTCAACGACGGCCCATTCACCATCGTCCTCGATACCGATGGTCTATAAGTAGTCAATTTGGGACGGGGTTTATTTAGCTACTTGCGTATGGCGGCAGCAGGGTGCTATAGTATTAGAGTTTTGTCTATCTTAGGGGTATTATCCCCTTTTTGAATTGCACCTTCTGGAGGCCCTGTTCATGGAAGAGATGGAAGTCAATCACGTCGACGACATCCACGAGAAGCTGACCGATATGGTGGGCGATCGCGTCAAGGTGAAGGCCAACATGGGCCGCACCCGCGTCGTCGAGCGCATGGGCACCATCAAGAGCGTCCACCCCGCCGTCTTTATCGTCGAGGTTGACGAACGTCGCGGGCGCAAGTCGCGTCAGTCCTACCAGTATATCGATGTCCTCACCGGTCAGGTCGAGCTGTTCGACCCCGAGAGCGGCGAGCATATCTTTACCCCGCTCGGCAATCAGCTCGAGGAGCACTAGCGGTGACCGATCGGTCCCTGACTCTTTCCGCGCCGGCAAAGATTAACCTCTACTTGGGGGTTCATACCGAGCGCGATGACCGCGGCTACCACAGGGTCGATTCCCTGATGGCAGCTGTCGGTCTTTCCGATACCGTGACGGTTACGCCGGCACAGGCGCTGACCGTCCAGACGGTTCCGGCATCAGATTTTCCCATGCAAAAGAATACGGCGTATCGGGCTGCGGTTGCTATGGCCGAGCATTATGGTCGCGAGGCAAACATCTGCGTGACGATTGAGAAGCGCATTCCATTGTGCGCCGGCTTGGGCGGTCCCTCGACGGATGCGGCCGCGGTCATTGTCGCCTTGGCGGAGCTCTGGGGAATTGATCGCTCCGACCCCGCGCTCGACGACATTGCGCGGGGCATTGGTGCTGACGTCCCGTTCTTTTTGCACGCGAGCCCTTCGTTCTACGTAGGTGGGGGAGACGTGCTGGCAACTGAGTATCCCGTGCTGCCCGCAACGCCCGTCGTGTTGGTCAAGCCGCGCGAGGCAAGCGTTTCGACAATTGAAGCCTATCGACGTTTTGACGAGGCCCCGGTGCCTGCGGACAAGCCCGGCGCGATAGCTTCTGCCTTGCGTGCCGGTGATGCCGAGACGGCATATGCACTCATCCATAACAACCTAGGTGTCATTTCCGCACAGATGGAGCCGCAGATTCAAATGGTTCTCGATTGGCTGCGTAAACAGGACGGCACCGTTGCTGTAGATGTGTGCGGATCGGGTGCCTGCTCATTTGCCATTTGCGACACCGCCGCCACGGCCGAAAGGCTTGCCGACGCTGCCCTGCAAAACGGCTGGTGGTCCTGCGCGACGGAGCTCATTCCCAACACGGTTCGCATCGAAGTGCCAAAGAAGTAAAAATTTCTCTAGCACACGACGGAAATCTTTGTTACTATAGTCGAGCTAACGGGTTGTGGCTCAGTTTGGTAGAGCACTGCGTTCGGGACGCAGGGGTCGCTGGTTCAAATCCAGTCAACCCGACCAGAGCATGAGGAGGGACCGCTTCTTGCGGTCCCTTTTTTTAGCTATTGTTGTGATACCGCGATACCCGCGGTATACTCATTCGAGCTTGTCTCGCTGTATTGTGGAGGTCTACATGTTTGGACTGAGGGCTCCTGAGCTCATCATCATTCTCGTCGTTGTCCTGATTATCTTCGGGCCCAAGAACCTGCCGAAGCTCGGCAAGTCCCTCGGCTCTACCGTCAAGAATATCCGCGAGGGTATGGAGGGCGACGATAAGGCCGAGACCAAGCAGGCCGAGGAGGTCGTGGTCGAGCAGTCCGAGGAGGACAAGGAGATCGCTGAGCTCGAGGCCAAGCTCGCTGCTGCCAAGAAGAAGCAGGCAGAGGACAGCGACGCGGACGCAGAGTAGTCCCATCCCTTTGGGGTGAGCACCTGACCGGCTTGCCCGCAGGCTAGCCGGTCTTTTTCGTTTTGTTGACAGTTGATTGTTTGATCAGAGTTGGGGAGATATCCGTATGGACGCAAGCCAAATCGTACTGACCGCTGAGGGCCGCCAGAAGCTCGTTGAGGAGCTCGCTTGGCGTGAGGGCGATTACGCCAAGGAAATCGTCGAGGACATCAAGGAAGCCCGCGCGTTCGGCGACCTTTCGGAGAACTCCGAGTACGATGCCGCCAAGGACAAGCAGGCCCAGAACGCGGCTCGCATTGCCGAGATCCAGGCCATCCTCGCCAACGCTCAGGTTGCTGCCACCACGGGCGATCTGACCGTCTCCATCGGTTCCACCGTTTCTCTGATTGATCCCAACGGTGAGGTCATGGAAGTCACGCTCGTCGGTACCACCGAGACCAACTCGCTCGAGCACAAGATTTCCAACGAGTCTCCGGTCGGCCACGCCATCATCGGTCACGGCGAGGGCGACTCCGTCGAGGTCGTTACGCCTTCTGGCAAGACTCGCGTCTACACCATCGCCAAGATTGCACGCTAGACCACGGTCCCGCGTAAAGGTATGTTTTCGCTCCCTGGGACCGAATCCTGGGGAGCGTTTTAGTTTGAGGAGCTAACTTATGGCAGAGAACCAGAACGCCGCAGATCAGGCATCGACGCTCAACGACGAGCGCGCCACCCGCCTGGCCAAGCGCGCCGCCCTGTTCGAGGCGGGTCAGAACCCCTATCCCGAGCACTCTGAGCTTGAGGACTACGTTGCCGATATCGAGGCTAAGTACGCCGAGCTTGCCGATGGCGAGGACACCGAGGACGTCGTGAAGATCGCCGGCCGTGTGGTCGCCAAGCGCGGTCAGGGCAAGATCATGTTCATCGTCGTGCGCGATGCTACCGCCGAGATTCAGCTGTTCTGCCGCATCAACGACATGGACGAGGCTGCCTGGAATACGCTCAAGTCCCTCGACCTGGGCGACATCCTGGGCGTGACCGGCGTGGTTGTGCGTACCCAGCGCGGCCAGCTTTCCGTTGCCCCTAAGAGCGCGACCCTGCTTGCCAAGGCCGTTCGTCCGCTGCCCGAGAAGTTCCACGGTCTTTCCGACAAGGAGACCCGTTATCGTCAGCGCTACGTCGACCTGATCGCCAACGACGATGTCCGCGAGACCTTCCGCAAGCGTTCGCAGATTCTCTCCACCTTCCGCCGCTTCATGGAGTCCGACGGCTACATGGAAGTCGAGACCCCCATCCTGCAGACTATCCAGGGCGGCGCCACGGCTAAGCCGTTCATCACACACTTCAACGCGCTCGACCAGGAGTGCTATCTGCGCATTGCTACCGAGCTGCATCTCAAGCGCTGCATCGTCGGCGGCTTCGAGCGCGTGTTCGAGATCGGCCGCATCTTCCGCAACGAGGGCATGGACCTCACCCACAACCCCGAGTTCACCACGATGGAGGCCTACCGTGCCTTCTCCGATCTCGAGGGCATGAAGGCGCTCGCCCAGGGCGTCATCAAGGCTGCCAACAAGGCCATCGGCAACCCCGAGGTCATCGAGTACCAGGGCCAGACCATCGATCTTTCCGGTGAGTGGGCAAGCCGCCCCATGACTGATATTGTCTCTGACGTACTCGGCAAGAAAATCACCATCGACACGCCGGTCGAGGAGCTTGCTGCCGCCGCGCGCGAGAAGGGCCTGGAGATCAAGCCCGAGTGGACTGCTGGCAAGATCATCGCCGAGATTTACGATGAGCTGGGCGAGGACACCATCGTCAACCCGACCTTCGTGTGTGATTACCCCATCGAGGTCAGCCCGCTTGCCAAGCGTTTTGAGGACGACCCGCGTCTGACGCACCGCTTTGAGCTGGTTATCGCCGGTCACGAGTACGCCAACGCGTTCTCCGAGCTCAACGATCCGGTCGACCAGGCCGAGCGCTTTGCCGCCCAGATGGCCGAGAAGGCCGGCGGCGACGATGAGGCCATGGAGTACGACGAGGACTACGTGCGCGCCCTCGAGTACGGCATGCCTCCCGCGGGCGGCATCGGCATCGGTATCGACCGCGTGGTCATGCTGCTCACCAACCAGGCCTCCATCCGCGACGTCCTGCTGTTCCCGCACATGAAGCCCGAGAAGGGTTTCCAGTCCGGTGCTGCTGCCGCCAAGGCCGCCGAGGCCGGCAACGCCTCGAGCCCGTTCGTCAAATCGCTCAAGCCTACGCTCGATTACTCTAAGATCGCCGTCGAGCCGCTGTTCGAGGAGTTTGTCGACTTTGATACCTTCTCCAAGAGCGATTTCCGCGCCGTGAAGGTCAAGGCGTGCGAAGCCGTCAAGAAGTCCAAGAAGCTGCTGAACTTTACGCTCGACGACGGTACCGGTACCGACCGCACCATCCTTTCCGGCATCCATGAATACTATGAGCCCGAGGACTTGGTCGGCAAGACCCTGCTCGCCATCACCAACCTGCCTCCGCGCAAGATGATGGGTATTCCCAGCTGCGGCATGCTGATCAGCGCTGTCCACGAGGAGGAGGGCGAGGAGCGCCTCAACCTGATCCAGCTCGACGCCTCCATCCCCGCCGGCGCAAAGATGTACTAACTAGTTACGCGGTTCTACGAACCGCGTAACGGCTCGACGCTGCGCGGGCCGCATTTGGACAATCTGACGTTCAACTTCAAGGGCGCGACCAGAAGGTCAGCGACCTTTCGTTTCACGTCACCTTGTCACAAATGCGACCCGCTCGCTGGCGTTGCCAAAACATCGATGTAGTCATTGGGGACGTTCTTAAACGACTACCCAACGGATATTGCGCACGTGGCTCGCATGACAGCCGTCTCTTTTATGTTTCCTTTAGCCGTCGCTGCCTAGGATGGGAGTTAGTCGGCAGGAAGGGAGCGTCTATATGGACGACGCGAGCGAGCGTGCAATCGAAGAGGACATGCTCGATCAGTTCAACTACTTTGATGATGAGGACGAGGAGCTGATCGACCGTCGCGAGCCAGCGCCGCTTGATTCCTTTGATCTGGTCGATGAAGAGGCTGATGAGGTTGAGGGTGAATCAGTGGAGCCCCCACAGCCTTCGCGCCTTGACTCGCTGCTTTCGAGAGCCCCCATGCACCACGGCGTTCGTGCCGGCGCGCTCCATATGAAAACTGACTGGCACCAGATCGTGACGGCAGGCGATGAGCTTGCCGTCGATGCGCCACTCACCGATAAGTCATCCATCATCTGCCGCACCGGCATGCTTATGCTGGCAAGCGGAACAGGTGCCTGGCGCGTGCGCGATACCATGAATCGTGTTGCTGCCGTACTCGGCGTCACGATTCACGTCGACCTGAGCCTTCTGTCGTTTGAGTGCACTTGCATCGAAGATGGCCACTGCTTTAACGAGGTTGTCAGCCTGCCCACAACGGGAGTCAATACCCATCGCATTTGGATGATGGAGAGTTTCCTCAAGGAAATCGAGACCTATGGTCGTCGCTTCACGGTACACGAGTATCACGAGATGCTCAGGACCGTTGAGAGCTCAAAGCCCGATTACTCTCCCTGGCAACAGGGCCTTGCGGCAGCCTGTGCTTGCGGCGCCTTCGTCTTTTTGCTCGGCGGCGGCCCTATCGAGATGGCCTGCGCATTCGTAGGCGCTGGTGTCGGCAACTTTGCTCGCTCCCATATCCTCAAGCAGGGTCTTGGCCAGTTTAGCGCGCTGACGACTGGCGTTGCGCTCGCTTGCGTTTCGTATCTGCTGGCATTGCTCGGCCTTGGCCAAGTCGTACCGGGGGCAATGTCGCACCAAGAAGGCTATATCGGCGCCATGCTCTTTGTGATTCCCGGCTTTCCCCTCATTACGGCAGGCCTCGACATCGCTAAGCTCGACATGCGAAGCGGCATCGAGCGTCTTTCGTATGCAGTGTCGATTATTGTGATGGCGACCCTCGTAGGTTGGATGGTTGCCGAGTGTGTGGGACTGGCGCCGGATGACTTCGCCCCGCTTGGTCTCTCACCGTTGGCTCTTACGCTCTTGCGCATACTGATGAGCTTTATCGGCGTATTTGGCTTCTCGGTTATGTTCAACAGTCCGGTAAAGATGGCAGCGGCGGCAGGGCTCATCGGCGCCGTGTCTAATACCTTGCGCCTTACGCTCGTCGATGCGCCGGCGCTGTTTCCCTTCCTGGGCCTGAGCGTAGGTATGCCTCCCGAGGCGGCAGCGTTTATTGGCGCGCTGGTATCGGGGCTGCTCGCGAGCTTAGCCGAAATCAAGCTCACCTACCCACGTATCGCCCTCACGGTGCCATCGATTGTCATTATGGTGCCGGGCTTGTATCTGTATCGCTCGATGTATTACATGTGCACCTTCGACACGGTCAATATGCTCGGCTGGTTTGTGCGTGCAGTGCTCATCGTGGCGTTTTTGCCCGTTGGCCTGGGTGTGGCGCGTACGCTCACCGACCCTCGCTGGCGCCACACCAGCTAATTGGTGCAAATGAAACTGATCCGCAAAACATGAACGTGGAAAATCTCCCGTTTTTGGCTTGTTTACGGGCTCAAAACGGGAGATTATCCACGCTCGTGGAATGGGTGTCCGAAAATCCACGCTCGTTGGGCCGATGCAGACGCACCTGGCAATTCCTTTTTTGTAGACGTTGTCGTATGGCTGCATGCGGAAAAGGCCCCAGCGGTTAACATATACTCCATATGGGTAAAGAGACCAAAGCGCCGCCACGAGTGGCGCTTTGCGTTTGAAAAAAACTAGCTCGTCTAAGAGGAACTAGCATGTTAGACCGTTTTACCGATCGCGCGCGCAAGGTCATGTCCATGGCCAAGCAGGCGGCGCTCGATCTTCATTCAAATAAGGTGGGTACCGAGCATCTGTTGCTCGCGCTCGCCAAGGAGGACGAGGGCATTGCCGCTGAGGCGCTGCGCTCGCTCGATATCTCCTACGACGACATCATGGATACCCTCAAAGAGGTCCAGACCACGGTTCCCGAGCCCAGCGAGGAGACCGAGGCTGCCAAGCTTGCCTTTACGCCGCTCGTCATTAGCGTGATGGAGCGCTCCTTCCGCGTGGCGCGTGAGAACAACCAGACCTACGTGTCGACCGAGCACTTGCTGATCGGCATCGTCGAAGAGGGCAACGGCATGGCCATGGACATCCTCATGCGCCTGGGTGTGTCGTCCGCCTCCATCAAAAAGGCTATCGAGAAACTCACCGCCAAGGATCAGGACAAGAAGCGTCCGCTCGCCGGAGCCGGCGCCGGTCGCCCCGGTGCGGGCTTGCCGTTCTTTAGCGGCTCGGATGCCTCTCAGCAAAGGGGGGGCGGCACCGACACGCTCAAGCAGTTCGCCACCAACCTCACGCAGAAGGCGCGCGACGGCGAGCTCGATCCCGTGATTGGCCGCGAAAAGGAAGTCCAGCGCATGATGGAGATCCTTTCGCGCCGCACCAAGAACAATCCGCTTATCCTGGGCGATCCCGGCGTGGGCAAGACGGCTATCATCGAGGGCCTGGCGCAGCAGATTGCTGCTGGCAATGTGCCCGAGAATCTTATGAACCAGAATATCTGGACGCTCGATCTGCCGGGTCTTGTCGCGGGTGCCAAGTATCGCGGTGAGTTTGAGGAGCGCCTCAAGAACGTGATCCAGGAGGCGACCGAAGCCGACGACGTCATCTTGTTTATCGACGAGATGCACACCATCATCGGTGCCGGTTCTGCTGAGGGCTCCATCGACGCGAGCTCTATGCTCAAGCCCGTGCTCGCGCGCGGTGCCTTCCAGATTATCGGCGCCACCACGGCCGAGGAATTCCGCAAGTACCTCACCAAGGACCCGGCCTTCGAGCGTCGCTTCCAGACCATCGATGTCGAGGAGCCGAGCGTCGAGGACACGGTCAAGATCCTGACCGCGCTCAAGCCGCGCTACGAGGAGCACCACCATGTGCGCTATACGCAGGGTGCTATCGAGGCCGCCGCGAACCTTTCCAACCGCTACATCCAGGATCGCTTCCTGCCCGATAAGGCCATCGACCTCATTGACGAGGCCGGTGCCCGCGCTCGCATCGCCGCGAATCGCGCGCCCGAGCCGGTGCGCGAGGCCGAGCATCGCATAGAGGAGCTCAAGGCCGCCGCGCAGGAGGCCACCGAGAGCGACGACATGAACAAGGCCGCCGAGATTACCGAGCGGCAGAAGGCCGCCGAGATTGAGCTCGCCGAGGCCAAGGCCGCCTGGACCGCCGAGCTCGACGCCAGCCCGCTCACCATCGATGTGAGTCAGATCGCCGATATCGTGTCCGTGACTTCGGGCGTACCGGTGTCCTCGCTTACCGAGAGCGAGAGCCGTCGCCTGCTGCAGGCCGAAAGCGTGCTCAAGACGCGCATCATCGGTCAGGACGAGGCTGTCGAGGCAGTTGCCAAGGCCGTACGCCGCAGCCGCTCGCCGCTCAAGGATCCGCGTCGCCCCGGCGGCAGCTTTATCTTCCTGGGTCCCACCGGCACGGGCAAGACCGAGCTCGCCAAGACGCTCGCCGAGTACCTCTTTGGCAGCAAGGATGCGCTCATCAGCTTCGACATGTCCGAGTTCGGTAGCGAGTTCGAGGTCTCCAAGCTCATCGGTAGCCCTCCGGGTTACGTCGGTCACGACGAGGGCGGCCAGCTCACCAAGGCCGTTCGTCGTCACCCGTACTCGGTCGTGCTGTTCGACGAGATCGAGAAGGCGCACCCCGATATCTTCAACATCTTGCTGCAGGTGCTGGAGGAGGGCCGCCTGACCGATAGCCAGGGCAAGACGGTAGACTTCCGCAACACCGTGATCATCATGACGTCCAACGTGGGCGCCCGCGAGATTGCGCAGGATGCGAGCGTGGGCTTTGGCACCACCGGCGAGCAGGGTCTCACGTCGAGTGAGATCCGTGGTCGCGCGATGGGCGAGCTCAAGCGCCTGTTCCGCCCCGAGCTGCTCAACCGTATCGATGACATCGTGGTGTTCCAGAAGCTCTCGGGCGAGAATCTCACCAAGATCGCGCACCTGCTGGTGGACGACCTGCGTCAGCGTTTGATTGCCAACGGCATGAACATCAAGCTCACCGATGCGGCCTATGACAAGATCGTGGCCGAGGGCACCGACCTCACCAACGGTGCGCGTCCGCTGCGCCGTGCCATCCAAAAGCTCATCGAGGACCCGCTGTCCGAGGAGCTTCTGGCCGGCGAGTGGGGCGAGGGCGATACCGTCCTGTGCGACGTGGCCGATGGCAAGTTTGTCTTTAGCCACGGCACGGGCGAGATCCCGGCACCGCGTCCGGCGGGCACGCTCGGTGGCGATACCGCCCCGGCGGCACCGCACACCGGCAACGCCGCGCCCGTGAGCGGTGGCGTGACCTCGGGCCCCGGCGGCATGATGCAAGCCGGTTCCGGCGCGTTGTAGGGCGTAACATAGCTTTGCGAAGGGGCACTCCTGTCGGGGCGCCCCTTTTTTATGAGTAAATGGTGCTATACTCGAAATATAAATATGTATAGCAGAAGGAGCTAGCATGCCAATATCGGTACTCGACTCACGGCCGGTCCAGATGAATGTACGCATGGATCGCCAACTCAAAGAGGCTGGGGACGCCGTGCTGGCGCATATCGGCATGACGCCGTCACAAGCTGTGAGGGAGCTGTGGCAGTACTTGACCGAGAACGGTCATATGCCCGTCGCAAAAAAGAATGATGACGAAGTCCTGCCTGACGACATACGATCGAAGGTGAGTTCGTCCCGCGTCTCGGAAGGGGCTGCGTTAATTTCGAATTTTTATGAGCGGTTCTCGATTCAGAGGCCGAGCCCCGATGAAGCCTTTGATTACGACGAGTTATACGATCAAATGATGAGCGAGAGATTCAGTGATTGGATCGAATTATGAGCGGCGTCGGAACGAAACGTGTGCTCAAGCTGCTGATCGACACGAACGTCTGGCTAGATTACTTTCTCGCTCGCACGAATGCGACCAGGCCGATAGTCGAGCTCCTTTCTCGCGCGGCGGAAGCGGAGGATATCGTCCTCTTCTCGTTCTCCCTGTCTGTCAAAGACGTCTATTACATTCTGGGAAGGACGATGAAGGCCGACGCCCGCCGTGAGGGGGCTCTCACTCCCGAAGCCATCGCCGGTGCCGACGAGACAGCGTGGGCGTGCGTTCGCCTGATTCGGCAAAAGTCGATTATTGCCTCGGTCGGTGCAGACGAGGTCTTCGACTCCTTTGTGTTCAAGTATCATCACAACGACTTTGAGGACGACCTGATGCTGGGCGTCGCCAATCGCATTGATGCCGATTACGTCGTGACCGAGGACAAGAATCTTATTAAGCATACCAATGGTGTATGCATTAACGTTCAACAGGCGTTGAAGTTGGTTGAAGGATCCAACGTCCCTTCGGCGCGGCCCGTCTAACCTGCTTTATCTTGATAAAGTGGCGTTTCCTCGCCGTTAGCCGATGATGCGAGAGCGCTCGGCGTTTTCGACTGGTTTATGCAAACGAAGTCTGGGAATATACAAGGCGCATGTCTTATTGTCTAACCAGTTGCGCCAAGGAGGCACCATGGACTACAAGATTACTGGCTACGAGCCCGCCCAGCTGTTCCATTTCTTTGAGGAGATCAGCGCGATCCCCCGTGGGTCTGGCAACGAGAAGGGCATCAGCGATTTCTTGGTTGCGTTTGCCAAGGAGCGCGGCCTCGACGTGTATCAGGACGAGGTCTACAACGTCATCATTCGTAAGCCCGCATCTGCCGGCGCCGAGAATGCCCCGACCGTGATGCTGCAGGGCCACATCGACATGGTGTGCGACAAGCTTGGCTCCGTTGAGCACGACTTTACGACCGATGGTATCGACCTGGTCGTCAAGGACGGCGTCCTCACCGCTAACGGCACCACCCTGGGCGCCGACAACGGCATTGCTGTCGCTCTGATGCTCACCGTGCTCAACGACGATTCGATTGCTCATCCGGCCCTCGAGTGCGTGTTCACCACCGACGAGGAGACTGGCCTGGTTGGCGCCGAGACGCTCGACAAGTCCCAGATTAGCGCCCGCACCATGATCAACCTCGATTCCGAGGAGGAGGGCGTGGCCACCGTCAGCTGCGCCGGCGGTGTCGTCGTTACCTACACCTGCCCGATCGTGCGCGAGCACAAGACCGGCAGCACCCTTACGCTCGAGATCTCCGGCCTGCTGGGTGGTCACTCCGGCGCCGACATCCACCTGGAGCGCGGCAACGGCAACCTCATCATGGCCCGCATCATCGACCGCCTGATGGTTGCCGGCGAGCCCGCCATCGTCAGCTTTAACGGCGGCACTAAGGACAACGCCATCAACCGTGAGTGCAAGGCCGAGCTGGTCTACACTGATCACGCTGCCGCCGAGGCCGCGGCCCAGATCGCAAAGGGCATCATTGCCGACGTCACTGCCGAGCTCGAGGTCTTTGACCCCGGCTTTACCTGCACCGTCGAGATTGCCGACGACGCCGAGGTCGAGGCCATGGATCAGAAGTCCGCGCTTGCCCTCATCCGCGCCCTGCGTCTTGCCCCTAACGGCGTGATTCGCCGCAACGTCGCCACCGACGGCTCCGTCGAGGTTTCCTCCAACATCGGTGTGGTTGCCACTTCTGACGACGAGGTCAAGATCATGCTGTCCCCGCGCTCCTCGATTACCTCGCTGCAGAACGAGTTCAAGGACCGCCTGCAGACGCTGGCCGATGTCCTGGGCTTCGACGCCAAGTTCGAGTTCGAGTATCCCGGCTGGAGCTATGCCGAGCATTCGCCGGTCCGCGACATCTTTGTCGAGAGCTATCGCGAGCTCTTTGGCTCCGAGCTGCGCATCGAGTCCATTCACGCCGGCCTTGAGTGCGGCCTGTTTGCCGAGGCCCTGCACGGCCTGGACGCCATCGCCGTGGGCCCGACGCTCTCCGATGTCCACACCCCGGACGAGAGCATGGAGCTCGCTTCTGCCGAGCGCTTCTACGAGCTGCTCATCGACGTCCTCAAGCGCCTCGCTGCGTAAAGGTTGCGCTAGCAGCAGTCCGAGCCACGTGCTAGCGGATTGCAAATGACATTATGAGAGGGGGCATCTGAGCTTTTGCGACGGGTGCCCCCTCTCTTCTTTTAAGAAATGGGAAATTGATTGGCGTCTAGCCCATATCCGCCTTGATGAGGTCGATGGTGCGCTGGCAGTTTTCGCGGACGGGGCCGAGCATATGCTCGCGCAGGTCCGCCATGCCGGGCAGGTCGGCATATTCGTCCATGACCTCTTCCATGCAAATGGGTACCTCGTAGGCGAGGTCCATCATGGCCGCAAAGCAAAACTTCTCGGATAGCCCGGCATCGGTAAGCGCCGCCTCCAGCGCGGGGTCGCCCATACCGTGGTATCGGCGGATAGCGCCTGGACCGATGCGTCCCACACGGTTTTCGCCGCCAACGCTCATGGCAAGGCGCGCTCGGCGGCGCATGCGCTCATATGCCAAACCCGATGCGACATCGTACATTCGAGCCATCATGGCTGCGCCGTCGTTTCCAAGGAGCAGGGAATAGTTTTTCGCATGCGCATCCGGTGCGCCGATAATGGCGTTGAAGAACAGTATTTGCGTAAACAGATACAGGTTAAGTTGATGGTGGCTCGTATTTATGAGGAGCTCTTGAATGTCGCGGGTGGTCGGGCCGCCGTCTGCCGTGTACTTTTGGGCGGGCATCACCCCAAGTGCCTGGCAGAGGTCTTCTTGATGTAGACGCCTGATCGTTCCGTCTTCGACTTTCATGCGGTCATAGCGCTCAACAATGAGGGCAGGTTCGTCCTCAAACATACGATATTCGACGTTTGCCGTTGCGATACCGGCGCGCTGGGCGCTTTTCATGCAGACAAACTCATTGAGAGCCTCGAGTTTAAATCCGATAACGCCATTTTTGAAAATATGCGTCGTGGGCGAGGAGCCCACACATTCGCACCAGCGACCGTCTATGAGTGCGAGTGCGAACTTGCCCTGGTTGCCTCCAAGTGACCAACTTTCATCTAGACCCATCCACGATGCATCGCGGTCATCTCTGATCGACTTGAGACGCAGCGCAATCTCGTGATCGCCTATAGGGCGGTATTCGCTGGTGCGATGCAGGACGGCGTTGACGTCTTCTTCGGCACAAAACTGCACTCCACCCGGACAGTCAAGTCCGATATGGCTGAGTAGCGCAACGGCATTGTTGGGTCTAACGTCGAATTCGGCAGCAATCGCTTTTCGCTGATCCTCGCTGTCGGGTAGAAGGCCAAACAGGTACGGATTCATGACCTGTTGTCCGTATGTGCGATTCGATACGGGTATGTTGGTCGATAGGGCTGGCCCGTCATAGTCATGATCGTAGGTAAAGCTGATAAGACCGTTCTCATCTTGCGTGAGCGTTCCCGCAGGTACGCCGCAAATAATGGTCCGAAGTGATGTTCTGGCCATTGGCTATTTCCTGTCAGGCTTTGGTTGGACAGATGCGTTTGCGGCAATCGAGACTCCGAGATTGGACATGGCGAAATCTGCGAAGGCTTTGTCGTAGAGTTCAGACGTAAAGGGGGCGTCTGCAAGAACCGGAATGGCGGCGCAGCAACGGTAGCTATGAGAGGGACGTTGAGCGCGATGGCGTCTGGGGGTACTGTGAGGTTGCAAATCGGCACGCGGAACGTTGGCTGATTGCTCATTTTTCGTTTCGCCTATATCCCCTTGAGCGGCGAGCGCCAGTCCGAGAGCATTGAAGATTGCCAATAGCTTGTCGAGTCGAATGCCGGTGGCATCTCCTAGCTCGAGCGATGCGAGCAGGCGCTCCGAAACACCGGCTTTTTTAGCGAGCGCCGCACGGGTGATTCCCTGTGCCTCGCGTGCCTGGCGCACGTAGATGCCAGCTTGGCGCGGTGTGGTGATGGGAAGGGTATCCACGGCGATCTCCTAACGTGCAGACTTTTGCATATTAGTATGACATGCAAAAGTCTGCACGAATAGGCATTATGCAAAACTCTGCATGAGACCCCTACATTGACGTTGGCTTATGAGAGGCGTTTTTTATATCGTGAGGATCCCCAGATGCTCAAGTAAGATCTTAAGCCCGATGAGGACGAGTACGACGCCACCCACGATGGTGGCGGGTTTTTCGTAACGCGCGCCAAAGGTATGGCCGATCGCTACGCCGGCGACGGAGAAGATAAACGTTGTGACGCCGATAAACGATACAGCGGGAACGATGTCAACCGAGAGCGCCACAAACGAGATACCTACGGCTAGGGCGTCAATCGAGGTGGCAATGGCAAGAATCAGATATTCTGCCAGGTCAATTTTTTCAGCATCCTTGCCGTCGCCCTCATCCTCGTCTTCGGTAAAGGCTTCCCACAGCATTTTGCCGCCGATAAAGGCCAATAGGATAAAGGCGATCCAATGGTCGATGGGTCCGATGATGTCCATGAATTGACTGCCGAGCGCCCATCCGATTACGGGCATGCCGGCCTGAAAGCCGCCAAAGAACAGACCGAGCACCACGGCGACTTTAAGGTTGATCTTCTTCATGCCGAGACCCTTGCAGATGGAAACAGCAAAAGCGTCCATCGAAAGGCCAACGGCGAGCAACACGAGCTCTGCGAGTCCCATAGTCTGGCTCCCTCTCTGCGGGCGAGCCCGATTACGCGACTACTCCCTCATTTATATGAGACCCGATGCTACCACATGAGCAGTCAAAGGAGCCCCGTCCCAAATGAGCTACCTAAGCGGTGTTCGCTCATTCTGTAAGCATCGGATTTCGTGGCTGCTGCGGGGACAAACCGTGAGAAACTATTTAGCGTTTATGGAGCGTATACGATGGGAGCGATGCCTTGGATAAGAACGAGCTGCAAAAGCGTATGGAACAGGCCATCCGCCTGACGGCACCTGGTCAGCCGATCCGCACCGCCCTCGACATGATCATCGCCGGTCACCTGGGCGCCCTTATCTGCGTCGGCGACACCGAAAACGTGCTCGCTGCCGGTAACGACGGCTTCCCGCTCAACATTTCGTTCACCTCGAACCGCCTGTTCGAGCTCTCCAAGATGGACGGCGCTATCGTTATCGACGGCGACCTCACCCAGATCCTGCGCGCCAACTTCCACCTCAATCCCGATCCCTCGCTTGCCACGAGCGAGACGGGCATGCGTCACCGCACCGCCGCTCGCATGTCGGTGCTCACCGATGCCATCGTGATCTCGGTCTCGGCCCGTCGTGCCGTCGTCAACGTGTACGTTCACGGTAAGAGCTACGAGATCCAGCCCGTCACCACCATCATGAGCTCGGTCAACCAGCTCGTCGCCACGCTCCAGACTACCCGTCAGTCGCTCGATCGCTCCCTGCTGCGCCTGACGGCCCTCGAGCTCGACGACTACGTTACGCTCGCCGACATTACCGGTATTTTCTCGAGCTTCGAGATCATGCAGCAGGCAAAGACCGAGCTTAAGGATTGCATCGTCAAGCTGGGCAACCAGGGCAAGCTCGTGCAGATGCAGCTCGAGCAGCTCGCCGGCTCCAGCATGGATACCGAGTACGACCTGATGATTCGCGACTATGCGAGCGATTCCTCCGAGGCAAACGCCGAGAAGATCCGCGCCGAGCTTAGCCGCATGACGCCCAAGGACTTGTCCGACCCACAGCATGTGGCGGCGGTTCTGGGCTACGACGACCTGGACGAGGACTCCGTCATGACGCCGCTGGGCCTGCGCACGCTTTCGCGCGTCTCCGTCGTGCGCGACGGCGTGGCCGAGAAGATTGTCGACGAGTACGGCTCGCTGCAGGAACTCATGGACGACATCAGCGAAGATCCGGAGCGCCTGGGCGACTTTGGCGTTAACAACCCTGCCATTCTTGCGGACTCCCTGTACCGCATGAAGGGCACCAAACAGGGGAACGCATAATGGCGCCCGTATGCGCCGTGGTCGTTGCCGGTGGCAGCGGCCAGCGCTTTGGTAACCCCGGTGGCAAGCAGCTCGTCAACGTTGCGGGCCGTCCGCTTATGAGCTGGTCCATCCGCGCGTTTGATCGGAGCGATAAGGTCGGCCACATCGTGGTGGTGTGTCCTGCCGAGCGTCGTGCCGAGATGCGCCGCCTGGCCATCGACCCGTTTGACTATGGCACGCCCATCAGCTTTGCCGATGCTGGCGATACCCGCCAGGACTCCACCCGCGCCGGCGTGCATGCGGTTCCGGCAGGCTTTGAATATGTCGCCATTCACGATGGCGCTCGTCCGCTCATTACGACCGAGGCCATCGACCACGCGATCGACGTGCTTGTGGGTGACCGCGCCCTCGACGGTGTCGTGTGCGGTCAGCCCGCGATCGACACGCTCAAGATCGTCGACGGCGATAACATCGTCGAGACGCCGCCGCGTGAGCTTTATTGGGCTGCGCAGACGCCGCAGATCTTTAGCGTCGATGCTATGAAGCGCGCCCACGCTGCAGCCATTGCCGAGGGCTTTATCGGCACCGATGATTCTTCGCTGGTTGAGCGCATGGGAGGACGCGTTCGCTGCGTCCAGAGCCCACGCGACAACCTTAAGGTGACGGTGCCCGAGGACCTGCGTCCCGTAACCGCGATTCTGCTCGGCCGCATGGCCGAGGGAGAGGACCTTCCCCATGTTCAGTAACCTGCGCATTGGCCATGGCTACGACGTTCACCGCCTGGTGGAGGGGCGTCGATGTATTATCGGCGGGGTTGACATTCCCTACGAGCGCGGTCTGCTGGGACACTCGGATGCCGATGTGCTCGCGCACGCGTTGGCCGACGCCATTCTGGGCGCCTGCCGCGGGGGAGACATCGGCAAACTGTTCCCCGACACCGATCCCGCCTACGAGGGCGCCGATTCGATGGTGCTGCTTGCCCGTGTGATGGACTATGCGCGCGAGCTGGGCTTTGAGTTTGTCGATGCCGACTGCACCATTGCCTGCCAGCAGCCCAAGATCACCCCACACCGCGATGCCATGCGCGCCAACCTGGCCCATGCTCTGGGCGTTGACGTCGAAAACGTGGGCGTCGCCGCCACTACGACCGAAAAGCTCGGTTGGGAAGGCCAAGGCGAGGGAATTGGCGCCTGGGCCGTCTGCCTGCTACAGAAAACCGTTAAGGAGTAACGAATGCGTATCTACAACAGCGCTACCCATAAAAAGGAAGAGTTCCAGCCCATCGAGTCCGGCAAGGTCCGCATGTACGTGTGCGGCCCCACGGTCTACGACAACATTCACATCGGCAATGCCCGCACGTTCATCAGCTTTGACGTGATTCGTCGCTGGCTCATCGCGAGCGGCTACGAGGTCACGTTCGCCCAGAACCTCACCGATGTCGATGACAAGATCATCAAGCGCGCCAACGAGCAAGGCCGTACGGCTGCCGAGGTCGCGACGGAGTTCTCCGACAAGTTCATCGGCGTCATGCGCGCCGCCAACGTGCTCGATCCCGATGTGCGCCCCCGCGCAACCAAGGAGATCGGTCCCATGATCGCCATGATCAAGACGCTTATCGAGCAGGGCCATGCCTATGCTGCCGATAACGGCGATGTGTACTTTGCCGTGCGCAGCGATCCCAACTACGGTCAGGTCTCGGGCCGCAACATCGACGACCTTATGGTGGGCGCGCGCATCGAGGAGAACGAGGACAAGAACGACCCGCTCGACTTTGCCCTGTGGAAGGCCGCCAAGCCCGGCGAGCCCAGCTGGCCGAGCCCCTGGGGCGAGGGCCGTCCCGGTTGGCATACCGAGTGTGCCGCCATGGTGCACCGCTACTTGGGCACTCCGATCGACATCCACGGCGGCGGCTCCGACCTTGCCTTCCCGCATCACGAGAACGAGTGCGCCCAGGCCACCTGCGCTTGGCACCAGGGCTTCTCCAACACCTGGATGCACACGGGCATGCTGCTGGTAGACGGCGAGAAGATGTCCAAGTCGCTCGGCAACTTCTTTACGCTGGCCGAGGTCCTCGAGCAGCACTCCGCTGCCGCCCTGCGCCTGCTGATGCTGCAGACGAGCTATCGCTCGCCGCTCGACTTCTCTTGGGAGCGCCTGGAAGGTGCCGAGATCTCGCTCACGCGTATCGCCGGTACGGTCGAGAACCTGCGCTGGGCCGCGAACCACGCGACGGCCGATGCCGATGCGGCTGCCGCCGGGGCGTTTGCCGCCAAGGCCGCTGAGACCCGTGCCGCCTTTAAGGAGTGCATGGACGACGACTTTAACACCGCTGGTGCCATGGGTGCCGTCTTTGGCTTTGTGACCGAGTGCAATCAGTATCTGGAGCAGGCGGGCGACGCTGTCGACAAGGCCGCAGTCCTGGCCGCCGCCGATACGCTGGCCGAGTTGCTCGATACGTTTGGCGTTGAGCTTCCCGAGCCCAAGGTCGAGCTGCCGCTGGGCCTGCTGGGCGTTGCCGCCGGTTTGGTTGCCTACACGGGTGACGACGTGGACGAGGCCGCTGCCAAGATTCTCGAGGCCCGCGCCGAGGCCCGCGCCGCCAAGAACTGGGATCTGGCCGATGCCATCCGCGACCAGCTCAAGGACCTGGGCCTGACGATCGAGGATACTGCCGCGGGCACTCGTATTAAGACTCTCTAGTATTTGTCGACCGTTCGAGGTGCGGCAGATTGCCTTGAAAGAGGAGGGCATAGACCTGGTGGTCATGCCCGACGATTGAAAGGCAAGGTGCCGTGGCTCGGACGGTCGATTCTTGTTTGTTATCTATTTAAGGAGGTCGCTTTATGGCCGACAATCGCAAGCGCGCGTCTCATGGCGGCAAGCAGGCTGCTTCTGGCTCGCGTCCGATTCGCCGTAATGACCGCGCTGCCGCTCCCAAGGGTCAGCGCGAGCGCACCCAAGCAGCGCGTCCGCAGCGCGAGCGTGGCCGCGACAACGTTCAGGCTCCCAAGGGCGAGTTTATCGAAGGCCGTCGTGCTGCCGCCGAGGCGCTACGCACCGGTTTTCCCATCAAGTGCGCGCTCATCGCCGAGGGCGGGGAGCGCGATGCTGCCCTGTCGCGTTTGGTCGATGACCTCAACGCTTCGGGTGTCCGCATTAAGTACGTGCCGCGTGCACAGCTCGATGCGCTGTCGAGCCATGGCGCTCACCAGGGCATCGCACTCGAGGTAGGCAACTTCCCCTATGCCGATGTTGCCGATATTCTCGACCGCGCGGGCGACGGTCCGGCGCTTGTCGTGGTGCTCGACCACGTGACCGACGACGGTAACTTTGGCGCCATCGTGCGCTCCGCCGAGGTCGTGGGCGCGGCCGGTGTCATCATTGCCAACAAGCGCGCCGCCGGTGTGACCGTTGGCAGCTACAAGACTTCTGCCGGTGCTGTCATGCACCTGCCTATCGCACAGGTTCCCAATATCGCCCGTGCGCTCGATGACCTCAAGGCCGCTGGCTTTTGGGTGGGCGGCGCTTCCGAGCATGCTGAGGGCGGCTGCTGGGATGCCCCCTTCGAGGGCCGCGTGGCGCTCGTCATGGGTTCCGAGGGCGATGGCATTTCGCGCCTTGTGCTCGAGAAATGCGACTTCTTGACCAAGCTTCCCCAGCGTGGTATGACCGAGAGCCTCAATGTGGCCCAGGCGACCACCGCGCTGTGCTTTGAGTGGCTGCGCCGTAATGCCGGCGAGCTCATGGGGGAGGAGTAGCGCATGTCAAAGAAGAACCGCGCCAAGTCCAAGGCCAAGCGCTTTGGCGAGGGCTCGGCCAAGCCGATTGTTTCGGCCGCGACCTATGGCGTGGGCGGCAACGCGTTTGCGCAGGCCATCGCCGATCCGGTCTCGACGGTGCACTCCAATAAGCCCAAGCTTTTGGTGGTCGACGGCTACAACGTGATTCACTGCACGCCGCGCTACGAAAAGCTCGTCTACGACCATTCCGACGATCCGTATTCCAGCGACGTCCACGATATGGCGCGCACGGCGCTCATCAACGACGTTGCCGCGTTTGCCCAGGGCCGCTACGAGGCCGTAATCGTGTTCGACGGTGCGGGCAATATCTCCAGCGAGCGTCCCAACCTGCCGGCCCGCGGCGTGCGTATCGAGTTCTCGCCGACGGGCGTATCGGCCGATACCGTGGTACAGAAGCTCTGCATCGAGGCGCGCGAGGAAGGCCGCGCGTGCTCCGTGGTGTCGAGCGACGGCACGATCCAGGCCGTCGTCATGGGCAAGGGCGTTACGCGCATCTCGAGCCGCATGCTGGTGGACGAGCTCAAACAGATCGACAACGACGTGCACGAGGCCGAGGAAGCCCCGCAGATCAAGATGACTCTGGGCAGTCGCCTGAGCCCCGATGCCCTGGCCAAGCTCAAGGCCCTGCGCGGGAGGTAGGTAAACCTTCTATGGGGAGCTGCTTTCTCGATTGACCAACCAACTGGTTTGTGATCAATGGGTTGCGGCTTGGCATCGCCAAAACGAATAGTTTTTGGTTCTGGCGAACAGATAAAACTATTCGTTCTGACGAATAGTTTTGAGATGTGGTCGGTCGAAGGGTCTGTTGCGCCCCGTCCGTAATTCCTTTATTCTTAATTGGCTTCGCGCGAAAGCGCCAAGTGTGCCAGTGTGGCGCAACGGTAGCGCAACTGATTTGTAATCAGTGGGTTGCAGGTTCGATTCCTGTCACTGGCTCCATGAGAGTTTCGGGCTCTGTTCCTTATGGGACAGGGCCCGTTTCTAGTTAGGTGGTGCGCCATCGGGTTGGCGCCCATCCCGTTTTTGGTTTGTCTCGTCCTCCAGTTTGTCTAAATCTGTAACACCAAGACCGATATTCGGCATCTAACTGTTACAGATTGAGATGAAACTTAGGGTGTTTTAGGAATATCTTGATCTGTAACATGTAGAAGCGGAATAGGCCTCTTGCTGTTACAGATCGAGACAAGGGCGGGCGCGGATCTGGATGTCCTGCTCGAGCGTGGATTTCTGGACACGCGAGCGAAGAAAATCTCCCGACCGGAGAACGAGCGTGGATAATTAACTTGGATAGGGAGCTAAGGTAAACACCGATTGTCTATCGACGGCTTTAGAAACAACGACCCCGATTTCATTGTGGAATCGGGGTCGTTTGTGTCTCAGGAATCCGAATGGATTAATCGAGCTCCTAAGGAACTTCTTGGGTTCTTGCTAATGGTCTGCCGAGGATGTCCCCAATGCAAACAGCGGGCATCTACTCAATATAGCTGGGGTTCTTCTTGATGATCACGCGTGCAGCGATGAAGGAGACGACGATGGCGATAATGGCGACAACGCATGCCAGCACGAAGTTGCCCATGGACCCATCGGGAGCGATAAAGATGAGTGCCGAAAGAAGGCCGGGGCATGCTCCCGCAACATACTCTTTCAGAACAAAGATGCCTGCAGGGAGTCCAGCGCAGAGCGCGCCGATTGCCGTGCCGACAAGCAGGCGGGGACGCTCGATGAGGCAACCGTAGAACGCGGGCTCGGTTACGCCACAGAGTGCGGTGACGGCAACCGTGGTGACCATACCCCTCTTCTCTTTGTTTCCCTTCATGGCAGTTGCCAGGGCGAGGCTCGTGCCGCCAATGCAGAGGTTCGAGATGAATCCAAAGATAATGGGTGCCCAACCGAGCTGCGCCAGGCTCGTAACTTCGATTGCGATGTAAGCCTTATCGAGACCGAGCATGACGAAATAGGGGTTAAGGGCTGCCAGGATCGGAGTAGCGATAAATGCCACGTTGTCCATAAGCCACGTGACGGCATCGCTCAGCGCGTAGCCCATCATGCTGCCGGCGGGGCCAAGGATAATCAGCTCGACGGGCACGACGATGATCATGGTGAGCAGCGGCTTCAAGAACAGTTTGGTAACGTCGGGAATGATCTTCTGAAGGCCGCGGTCGACAAAGTACATGAATACAACGCCCAGTACGATGGGCACTACCGTACTCGAATAGTCGTTCGTCGGGATGGGAATACCAAGAAAGTCGAGACCCTCGGCACCGCTAATGGACGAGCTGATCATGATCGCGCCCAGCAATGCGCCCATGATGGGCTGCATCTTCATGACGGCCGCGAGCTGATAACCAAGATAAACGGGTAAGAAGCTAAACGAAGCGCTAAAGATCGCCAACAGGACCTGGGCGGTTCCGCTATCGGTGCTCAATCCGCAATAATTGACCAGGAGATTCTTGATCGAAAGAATGAGTCCGCCAACGATGAGCGCCGGGACGATGGGCATGAATACCTGTGCAGAGACGTTCCCGAATTTCTCAATCAAGCCCATGGCGGTGTTATCGCTTTTAATGCCTTCTGCAAGGTCTTTGGCGGTTTGGGCATCGTCGGCAACCGTGCCACCGCCGACTTCGATTCCCGCGAAGTCGAGGAAGTCGTTGTAAGCCTCGGTGACGTTGGGGCCGATGATCACCTGAAGCTGGCCACCGCTGACTACTGCCCCGAGCGCCTGATCGGCCGATTTGGCGAGCTGGAGATCGATGATCGAGGTGTCTCGTGCGTCGATGCGAAGGCGCGTCGCACAATGAGTTACCGATGTAATGTTCTCTTTGCCGCCAACAGCCTTTAGGACTGTTTCGGACATTGCCTGATATTTCATCTCTTTCTCCTAACCTTCCTGCTCCTGATACTTCGAGATAAGGTCTCGGTACCAATACCAGCTCTTTTTGGGGGTGCGCTCCAGATTGTTCTCGAAGTCGATATGGACAAGTCCGTATCGTTTTTCGTAGCCGTTGATCCAGCTATACAGATCCATCGTCGACCAGAGGTAGTAGCCCTCAACGCGCGCGCCGTCGCGCTTAGCCCTCATCATGTGCTCGATGAACTGGCCCAGAAGCTCGATGCGGTCATCATCGTGGATCATTCCGTCTGCGTCTGGTTGCTCATAGGCGCCATGTCCGTTTTCCGTAATAAAGATGCGGGGCGCGTCATAGCGCTCGTGGACATCCATGATGGTTGAATACATGCAACCTGGGAGTATTTCGCGGCCCCATTTATTGCGGGGAACATTGCTGTCGCGGGCGCTTTCAAACAAGGGCGCAATGCATTTTCCTTCGACCTTTTTGCTCGAACCGCCCTTATTGTTCGCCGAAACGGCAAGCTCTCCACCGTGCCAGTCGGTTACATACTCTCGGCAATACACGTTGAGTCCAATAAAATCGACTTTACCGTCTCTGAATTCTTCTACGTCATTTGGGGATCGATAGAGCGAGACGCCAAGTTTTTCAAGGATTTCGTCCATTTCTGGCGGCAGTTGACCCTGAAGCGCTGGTGCCAGAATCATGCGATTGGCGAAAAAGTCTGCGTATCGAAATACGTCATCAGGGTGCTCGGTTGCCGGGTCGAGTTCGACAACGCCGCCATCGTGGACGGCGCCGATGATGCCGTCGTAGCCCATTTGACGATATGTTCGGACTGCGAGTGCGCTCGCGCGCATCAGGTTGTACTGAAACTGCATGTACGACTGAACGTCGAGCGATCGATTGGGGGGATAGTTGCCCAACATGTTTACGCAGTAGCTGTAGAAATGCGGCTCGTTAACGGTAGCCCAGATTTTGACGCGGTCTCCAAAGCGCTCAAAGCAAATCTTGGCGTATTTGCAGAACCACTCTGCCATGTCGTTGTTCAGCCATCCGCCTTTGCAAGCAAGCGTGAATGGTAGATCGTAATGGAACAGCGTAACGTTGGGCTCTATGCCATTTTCGAGGCAACAATCAATGACCCGATTATAAAAATCGATACCCTCTTCATTCACTTCGCCGATACCCGTGGGGATGATTCGACTCCATGAAAGAGAGAAGCGATAAGTGTTTTGTCCGCCTTCTTTCATCATGCGGATATCTTCTTCATAGCGATGGTAGAAGTCGCAAGATACATCACCGTCAACATGGTTGATGTTCTTATTGCTTGTGTGGCTAAAGAAATCCCACTCGCCAAGGCCTTTGCCGTCTTCGTTCCAGGCACCCTCGCACTGATAAGACGCCGTGGCGGAACCCCAGAGAAACGGCATGTTGTTCACGTTGTCCATGAATCCCCTTTCCATCATTCAACACGGTGGATACGTGTGGCGGAATTACGATTAAGATGACGTCAACTGATTTGAATCATAGGAGAACGACCAAAGCTGTTTGATTCAATAAATGAACCATGATTTCGAGGAGAGCGGAAAGAGGGATCACGTGAATATCAATGACTTCGATGTGCTCAATCGCATTAGCTCAATCATCAACAGCGAGTTTGGGTCAAACGATGCCGCCATCGCTCGATATCTCATCGCTCACATTGGGCGTTCGAGCGAAATCAATGTTGCCGCAATAACCCGCGATGCATTCGTGACCCGTTCCGCTGTTCGTCGTTTCTGCAATCGATTGGGCTACCAGTCTCTTAGCGATTTGAAAGAATCATTTACTCAATCAGTCTTTCCAAGCGACTTAAGCCATCGAGAGGAGGAATTTGGCTACGAGGAGTACAGGGCAGAGCTCGACGTTCGCATGATCGAGATGTTCGCTGAGGTTGAAAGCGGCGTGTCCGATATCGCTATTAAGCACCTTGCCGACGAAATTGATGGCCATAAAAACGTTGAAATCTGGTGCACCAATAATGTGAGCGCCAATCTCGTACGATTTCAGCAGGAAATGTTTTATGCGGGCAAGATAGTTCGCATAGTTGCTGGGGCCAACGTCGCGGAATTGAAAAACATGGGAGACGTTTCGCAGTCATTGATAATTCTCGTATCGGTCTCCGGGCTATTTGCGTCACAGGCACGTGAGTATCTTGATTGCCGTTCGGGCAGGAAGATTCTAATTACTGCGTTTAGCAACGATGACAAATCGAGGTCTTTTGACCGTGTATATCGTCTTGGTAATGCGGGAAACGGAATTGACCGACTCGGCGTTTATTCGAAATATGCCATGACTTATTTCTTCGACTTGCTATCGTCGTGTTACTTGAGTCGCTACCCCTGCACCAAGGGGGAGCCGCTCTATGGGTCTACTTTGGCCTGGCCCGAGTAGTTCGGCTCTATAGTTCTCCCGCCTAGAGAATGAGCGTGGATAATCTGCCACTTTGGCCTCAGAAACACGCCAAAAGTGGGAGATTATCCACGCTCGATGTCAAACGGGAGAAAATCCACGCTCGATTGTGCCGATGAAGGCCGATCACGACCTATGTAATAAGCGCAAGGGATCCGTTATCGAGGGTCGAGACTGCAGGCATACTCCATCACGCCAAAGTGTGCCCTTGGGAAATGACGCCGGCATTGCCAAATTCATCACTCCACATAATCAAACTCAACAAAATCGCAGGTAAAAGGTACATAGATACGCCCGGCACCGTGTATCTAGAGGTTTTCGTTGACAGCCCCCAAGGTTGCATCGTATTATCTTTTTCGTTCGCGGGGGCGGCGGTCCAAAAGACCAAAGAACCAGCGGATACTTGAACGATTGGGAGTTTGCCCGAGTGGTTAATGGGGACGGGCTGTAAACCCGTTGGCTCTGCCTACATAGGTTCGAATCCTATAGCTCCCACCCGTCAAGTGCCTGTATAGCTCAGTCGGTAGAGCACTTCGTTGGTAACGAAGAGGTCACCAGTTCAAGTCTGGTTGCAGGCTCCATCCGGCGGTGTAGCTCAGTTGGTTAGAGCACACGGTTCATACCCGTGGCGTCACTGGTTCGAATCCAGTCACCGCTACCATAGGTAACACGGTGGCTTCTCAATAATATGTTGAGAGGCCACTATGGTATAAAGGCAAAGTCCCGTCCGGGGACGACCTGTTAAGAGGAGGGCTTTATGGCCAAAGAGAAGTTTGAGCGCACTAAGCCGCATGTTAACATCGGCACCATTGGTCACGTCGACCACGGCAAGACCACGCTGACCGCCGCCATCACCAAGGTTCTCTCTGAGACCGAGGGCTGCAAGGCTGACTTCACTGCGTTCGAGAACATCGACAAGGCTCCCGAGGAGCGCGAGCGCGGCATCACGATCTCCGTCTCCCACGTCGAGTACGAGACTGCTGCCCGTCACTACGCTCACGTTGACTGCCCGGGCCACGCTGACTACGTCAAGAACATGATCACCGGTGCTGCTCAGATGGACGGCGCTATCCTGGTCATCGCCGCTACCGACGGCCCCATGGCTCAGACTCGCGAGCACATCCTGCTCGCCCGTCAGGTCGGCGTTCCCTACATCGTCGTCTTCCTGAACAAGTGCGACATGGTCGACGATGACGAGCTCATCGACCTCGTCGAGATGGAGACCCGTGAGCTCCTCTCCGAGTACGATTTCCCCGGCGACGACATCCCCGTCATCCGTGGTTCCGCTCTGGGCGCTCTCGAGGGCGACGCCAAGTGGATGGACGCTATCCGCGAGCTCATGAAGGCTGTCGACGAGTACATCCCGACGCCTGCTCGTAACAACGACCTCCCGTTCCTGATGGCCGTTGAGGACGTTATGACCATCTCCGGCCGTGGTACCGTTGCTACCGGCCGTGTCGAGCGCGGTGAGCTTAAGCTCAACGAGCCCGTCGAGATCGTCGGCATCAAGGATACCCAGAACACCGTCGTTACCGGTATCGAGATGTTCCGTAAGTCCATGGACTTCTGCGAGGCTGGCGACAACGTCGGTCTGCTGCTCCGCGGCATCAAGCGCGAGGACATCGAGCGCGGCCAGGTTCTCTGCAAGCCCGGTTCGGTTACCCCGCACACCAAGTTCACCGGCGAGATCTACGTTCTGACCAAGGAGGAGGGCGGCCGTCACACCCCGTTCTTCGATGGTTATCGTCCTCAGTTCTACTTCCGTACCACCGACGTTACCGGTACGGTCAAGCTCCCCGAGGGCACCGAGATGGCTATGCCTGGTGACCACATCACCATCGAGGGCGACCTCATTCACCCGATCGCCATGGAGGAGGGCCTGCGCTTCGCTATCCGCGAGGGTGGCCACACCGTCGGTTCGGGCATCGTCTCCACGATCATTGAGTAAATTAGCTCTCTGATATAGTTGACTTAGAGAACCCGGCACTTATATGGGTGCCGGGTTCTTTTCTGCAATGGATATTGAGCCGTTGCTGGTGTCGAGAGGATCGATAATGGTCCTGGATGCACCGTCGATTAGCTTTCGATGGCTTCATTGATGTGTTCCTAATATGAATGGATCCACCGAGAACCAATTGACTCGAGGTTTTCATTGACAGCACTTACGTGGAGCTGATAAAGTAACAACTCGTGCCCGTACGGGGCGGAAATGAAAGGTTCAGGATACATGCGTACTCTAGTTACTCTTGCGTGCACTGAGTGCAAGCGCCGCAACTATACGACCACCAAGAACAAGTCGACCATGCCTGATCGTATGGAGATCAAGAAGTATTGCCCCTGGTGCCGTCACCACACGCTGCACAAAGAGACTCGCTAGTCTCTAGTCACATACGCCAGTAGTTCAATTGGTAGAGCATCGGTCTCCAAAACCGAGTGTTGAGGGTTCGAGTCCTTCCTGGCGTGCCAGTCATTATTCCGTAAGCTCCCACTTGGGGGCTTACGGTTTACTCATGTATAAGCGCATTGCGCGGAGGTAACCCAAATGGCCAACAAGAAGAACAAGAAGAAGGCTCAGCAGCCGGCACCTGCCAACAGCGCTGCCGCCAACTCCAAGGTTGAGGCCAAGAAGGCCGTTGCCAAGAAGAGCGAGAAGGCTGCGAAGTCCAAGAAGAACGAGAAGCCTGGTTTCTTCGCCCGCACCAAGAAGTATTTCGCTTCGGTGAAGTCCGAGATGAAGCGTGTCACGTGGCCCGATAAGAAGGAGCTCGTGAACTACTCGGTCGTCGTTTGCGCTTCTCTGATCGTCGTCGGCGTCGTCATCGCTCTGCTCGATGCTGGCTTTGGCGAGGCTCTTGCTCTGTTCTCTGGATTGAGGGGCTAAACCATGTCTAAGCGTTGGTACGTCGTTCACACTTACTCTGGATACGAGAACCGCGTTAAGTCCGATCTTGAGCATCGCATCGAGACCATGGGCATGCAGGACCGTATCTTTGATATCGAGATTCCTATGGAGCGCGTCACCGAGATCAAAGAGGGTGGCAAGCGCGAGACCAAGGATTCCAAGATCTTCCCGGGTTACGTCCTGGTTCGCATGGAGATGGATGACGATGCGTGGACGTGTGTTCGCAACACGCCCGGTGTCACCGGTTTCCTGGGCGGCAACGGCAAGCCCGCTCCGCTTTCCCGCGACGAGTACAATAAGATGACTCGTCGTCCCGGTAAGGGCGATTCGCCCAAGCGTACGTCGGTTGATATTGAGGTCGGTACGTCCGTCCGCGTCACCGATGGCCCGCTTACCGACTTTGATGGCAAGGTCTCCGAGGTTAACACCGAGGCCGGCAAGCTCAAGGTCACGCTGATGATCTTTGGCCGCGAGACGCCGGTCGAGCTAGACTTTAACCAGGTCGCTGTCATCGCTTAAGTTTTCGTCCGTTCGCGCGAGCGTGCTTCTTCTGTGACTGCTCATCTCAGGAGTGCTTCTAACACGTGCGTGCTTACGATATAGCAAGTACTTCACACTCGTGATTCGAAAGGAATGACCATGGCTGAGAAGAAGGTTGCCAACGTCATTAAGCTCCAGATTCCTGCTGGTGCAGCTAACCCCGCTCCTCCCGTCGGCCCCGCCCTGGGCGCTGCTGGCGTGAACATCATGCAGTTCTGCCAGGCCTTTAACGCCGAGACGCAGGACAAGAAGGGCGACATCATCCCCGTTGAGATTTCTGTCTACGAGGATAAGTCCTTCTCCTTCATCACCAAGACCCCGCCGGCGGCTCACCTCATCAAGAAGGAGCTGAACCTCAAGTCTGGTTCCGCTAAGCCCCAGGCTGACAAGGTCGGTCAGCTCTCCCAGGAGCAGCTCACCAAGATCGCCGAGATCAAGATGCCGGACCTCAATGCCAACGACATTGACGCCGCCAAGAAGATCATCGCCGGTACCGCCCGCTCCATGGGCGTCACCATCGCTGAGTAGCGATTTCTTTAGGTAATGACGGGTGCTCCGACCGGGGCGCCCGTTATATGTGTGCAATAGGGCACACGATACGATGTGGGAGGGCTCACGCCCGTTTAACCACAGGAGGTAATGCACATGGCTAAGCATGGTAAGAGCTATAACGCCGCTGCCGAGAAGATCGACCGCGCCACGCTCTACACCCCCCTTCAGGCTGCCAAGCTCATCAAGGAGCTCGACACCGCCAAGTTCGACGAGACCGTCGAGGCCCACTTCCGTCTGGGCATCGATACTCGTAAGGCTGACCAGAACATCCGTGGTTCCATCTCCCTGCCTCACGGCACCGGCAAGACCGTTCGTGTTGCCGTTTTCGCCGAGGGCGAGAAGGCCCGCGAGGCCGAGGCTGCCGGCGCTGATATCATCGGTTCCGACGAGCTCGTCGCCCAGATTCAGAAGGGCGAGATCATCTTCGACGCCGCTATCGCTACGCCGAACATGATGGCCAAGGTTGGCCGCATCGGTAAGATCCTTGGTCCCCGTGGCCTCATGCCGAACCCCAAGCTCGGCACCGTGACCATGGACGTCGCCAAGATGGTCTCCGAGCTCAAGGCTGGTCGCGTTGAGTACCGCGCCGACCGCTATGGCATCTGCCACGTGCCCCTGGGCAAGAAGTCCTTCTCTGAGCAGCAGCTCGTCGAGAACTACGCTGCCCTGTACACCGAGATCCTGCGCGTCAAGCCCTCTTCTGCTAAGGGTAAGTACGTCAAGTCCATCTCCGTGTCTTCCACCATGGGCCCTGGCGTCAAGGTCGATCCCGCTGTCCAGCGTGACTTCCTGGCTGAGTAACTAACAGTTACTGCCTGAGCAAAGTAAGCATTGCTAAAGAAACCCGGTTCTGCCTCGTGCAGGACCGGGTTTCTTGCTATCGCGTCAAAAGCACCACAAAGGGGACAGTGTCCCCTTTGTGGTGGTTACCAGGGGGTTCTGGCGGTCGAGGACTCGATGGCCTCGTGGCGCTTGAGCTCGCGGCGCATGGTTTGCGAGTTGAGCCAGGCTGCCTGCCATCCGCGGATGGGGTAGCGCGTCTGGTCGAGCTCAAACTGCGTATAGCCGCAGGCGTTGATGATCGTCGTTCCACACACATGCTGCCGCTCGCGCTGAAAATCGTAACCGTAGCTTTGGTGTACATGCCCATGCACCATGTAGTCGGCCCCCCAGGACTCAAGCGCTGTGTTAAAGCACTCAAACCCTCGATGCGGCAGATCGTCCAGATCACCCATACCGGCGGCGGGTGCATGGGTAAGCAGAATGTCGCACCCGCCGACCATCCTAACCTTACGCGACAGCTTGCGCATGCGCTTGGACATCTCGCGTTCGGTGTACATGTTGGCGCCGTCGCGATAACGCATGGACCCGCCAAGGCCCGCAATGCGAATCCCTCGGTACGTGTACACGCTGTCTTCCACGCAGATACATCCGCCCGGTGCATGACGTGCGTAGCGGTCATCGTGATTGCCGCGCACGTAGATGAGCGGTTTGTTGATGACCGTAACCAAAAACTCAAGATAGTCCGGGTCCAGGTCGCCGGCGGACAAAATCAGGTCGACTCCCTCAAAGCGTTCCTTACGAAAGCACTCCCAAAGGCATCGCTCTTCGGTATCGGCTATGGCAAGGATTTTCATAGGGCGGTAACTCCCGGCTCATCGTCGAGCTGCGGAATGGTGCCTACCACGTTGTCCGCCAGCCAATTCATCTCGACAATCTGCGCGCTCGGCAGTGGGGGAAAGCCCTCGATCTGCACCACGCCGTCTTGGCTATGAAGCTCGCCGCCAAATGGATTGATGGAGCTCTCGACGATGCCATTGCGGAGCAGCTGCACCAGTTTGCGCGTCTGATAGGGCAGGCCCGGAGCGTAGCGAATGTCGATGACGCCCGAGCTCATGCCATACCAGTAGTTGACGGCGCGAACCTGGCTGTCGTCACTGGTCTCGTCCCACGTGCCGTGCAGAAGGCTGCGAACGATGAGCTCGTAGTAACGGCCCCAGTTCCATACCGGCATGGCGATGCCGGAAACCTTGCCATCGACCAGGCGGTGGAGTCCGTAGGCCGTAGGGTCTTCGAGCGACTTTGACATGTCAGCGCCGGTCATGACGCTCACGCCTTCGCGGCACATGGCCTCGGCAAGGCCTCCGGCGGGCACATCGCCCCAGGTCAGGATAATTTGCGCACGGGGGTCGAGCAGCGAGGCGCCGATGGCAAAGGCGTTGATCTCGCTAAGCGCGCCCGAGGCGAAGACCGACGCGTGGTAGCCGATGCGGTGGTTATCTGCCATGCTGGCGGCAAGGGCGCCCAGGAGGAACTTGGCCTCGTACATCTTGCCAAAGTACGAACGGACGCTTTGGTGGGGAAGGCCGATAGAGCAGTTAAGGAACCGCACCTGGGGATACTCAACGGCAGCTCTGAGCGTGTATTCCATCAGGCGGTGCGAGGTCGAGAAGATGACGTTAGCTCCATGTTTGACAGCCGTTTCCACGGCGGCGTAGAACACGTCCGGATTGTGACAGCCCTCGAACGCCTCGGTGCGCACGATACCGCCAAAATGCTCATCGAGATACTGACGCCCTTGGTCGTGCAGGCTGTCCCAGCTCGACGTCGCACAGGGGAACTCATGGATAAAGGCGATGCGCAGGGGGTTGGCCGCCGAGTAGACGGTCTTGCCCATAAAGAAGTTGAGCACGCCGGAGGTGGACTTGGCGGGCGCCTCTTCCTCATCGGCACTCGGTGCCTCGACAAGATCGACCTTCTCCTCATCACTTTTGCCGGCAATGACCAACTCGCGCCAAATCTTGCACAGGCGGTTTACGACGATATCCGTCGGCGTATCCAGCAGGCGGTCCTGGTTGTACACATTGAGGTAGACGAGCATAGCGTCGGCGGGCGTAATGTCCAGATGGTCGCCGCCGGCGCGCAGGTAGGCGCGCTTAAAGAGCAGGAAGGTGTGGCGCAGGTAGTCGACCTTTTTCTGCGGCCATTTTTCGATAAGGTTCTGACCGAGCATCTTGGCGAGCGTTTCGTAGCTTCCCTCACGCGAGAACTCGATCTCGTATAGGGGGCAGACGCGCCAAAATGCGCAGAACTCGCCATAGAGGCGGCTTTCGACGGAATTCCATTTTCCGGGGTAGAGGCGGGTGACCTTGGCCGAAACCGTCGGGGCGTCCAGGAATTTGAGGACGCTGACGCGCTTGTTGCCCTCTTGGACGTAGAACCGATGCATGAACTCGGTGACGATGATGGGGTCGCGATAGCCCTCGGTTACCTGGATGTCGTAGAGGTTGGACCACTTGCGGGCGAACTCGGTGTTAAACGGCAACAAGGGCATAAAGTTGCATGAAAAGGCGGACTGACGGCCCTTGGTGACCGTGCCGACGACCATTTCGAGCGGAATATCCCGCAGGCCGACATTCTCTCGCTGACCTAAGGGGAGCTGAGCAACCAAACTGTCGAGGTCCGTAAGGTATGGATGCTCGCTTTGGCTGATGGCGCGTCGACGTCCCTGCTCGCCGCGCTTGCGTGCTTGACGATAGGCCTCTTCCATGGTGTCTACTCCCTTAGTCGTTTAAACAACGATATGAACCATGGTACCACGATGCGAAACTGCCACAAGGGTGCCTGTCCCCTTTGTGGTAGTTTAGGCGATGATGGGGGCGATGGCACGAATGCAGGCGTCGGCTGCCGTGAAGGTGGTGCTATCGTCGCTGACGATAAAGATGATTTTGCCCTTGACGCCAAATTCGCCGATCTCGCTAAAGAGCACGTACGGCTCCTTGTCAAAGCCAGAGATGGGAAGCACCGCGGCCTTGGTGGCGTCGGTAAGCTCATCTGCCAGCGCGTCCAACGAGGCCCACTTGGACATGTCCTTTACGGCAACGGGGACGGCCACGCGTCCAAAGGGCATGAGGTGCACGAGCGTGTTCTTGGAGATGTTTGAATTGGGGACGATGATGGTCTGCCCGCAGGCATCTTCGATGGTCGTATGGCGCCAGGTGATATCTTGGACCACGCCGGACACACCGCCGACTTCGATATTGTCGCCGGGCTTGATGATGCCCATAAACGTCACCTGCATGCCGCCGATAAGGTTTGACAGCGTGTCCTGAAAGCCGAGCGAGATAGCGATGCCGCCGACGCCAAGAGCGGCGACGAGGGCGTTTGCGTTAATGCCAAAGCAGTTGTCGAGGATAAAGCTGCCGCCGATCATCCAGATGACGGCACGCGCGATGTTGATGAAGATGCTCGATGCCGGAAGCGGGTTATCGTCTCGGTTAAGCAGATGGTTCAGGGTCTTGGATACGACCTTGGCGGCGACGGCGGTGCCTATCGCCAAGATGACGGCCCAGATGATGTTGTGGACCCATCGTTGCTCAAAGAAATGAAGAATCGGTTCAAACAATTCCATGTAGGGAAAACCTCCTAATGATCGTTCAACCATGATACCCACCAAGAAGCCCGTCCGATCAAATTTCGGACGGGCTTCTGTGCTCGATATAAGGTTTACGCGGAGGGCTGTAAGGCCCGGCGGTGTAGCTTAGCGTCGACGCTTCCAGATAATGCCGAGCATGATGACGATGATGCCGCCGATAAGGCACGCGCCAACTACTGCCAGCGTGCGGTCTCCCGTTGCGGCGAGCTTACCGGTCGTCTTCTTGGTGATGACCTTCGTGGTCGCCGTGTCCGTCTTAGGCGAGGGTTTAGGCGTCGGGGCCGGTGTGGGCGTGGGGTCCACGGCTGCGGAGCCGAAGCTGATGGTGCCGGCGAGCCCGGCCATCTTGCTCTCCCAGCCGTTCTGCCCAATCAGCGCCCTTAGCGCTGACTCGCAGGTACCCCACTCGGTGTGCTTGATGGCGTTTGCGAAAGTGGGAAAGTCAGTCGTGTTGGTGATGATGTAGTTGTTGGTGGCGACGGTATAGGTCTTGGCGGGGTCGAGCGTGCTGCCGTCCTTGGCGAGTGTGGCACTCACAATGCGCTTGCCTTCGGGCTGCGTCCAATCAATCGTCACGTTGATGCCGCCAAAGGAGAGAACGCTGCCGGAGTCATCGCGCCACTTGTACTTGTCTTGCGCTTCCTGCTCGGTATGGCCGGCTGCCACGTAGGCTTGCTGAAGCTCATAACTGTGATTGCACTCGTCGCTGATCTGCAGCGAGTGCTCGAGCGCTGCGAGGAAGTCCGCACCGGTCATGGTCCAGGTCTCCACGGTGTTGCCGTAGGGCGAGATAGCGATGACGTTGCCTGCGGTCACATCGCCTGCAGCGATGCCGCCGCGGATGCCACCCGCGTTTTCGATAGCGAGGTCTGCGCCCGTCAGGTCAAGATAGGAGCCGCAGATCACATGGCCGATGGTCTGGGCCTTGGTGGTGTCGCCCTCCTTGCTGGGGCGGAAATCGGTGGTGCGCACCATTTCCCAACCATGCGTGCCTGCGGCGTCCTCGCCGTAGAAATAGTTGGTGGTGGATGTGCCGAGCACCTTGTTCGATTCGTTTTCAAAGGCCTCGTCGAGCGGCTTGATCTTGTTGCGGACGGCTTCAAGGCGGCTTTGGTAGTCGGAGCCCTTGTCGGGGTCTGCCAAAAGGTCGTTGACGTTCTTAGCGTTGTAGAGCTTCTCGTCACTGCCGTCTGCAGGGACCGTGACCGTGTCATCGTCGGTTGTCTCGGTGCCATTCGTGTCGTACTTGTACGGAATGGAAAGCAGCCCCACCTCGGCAAAAGCGCTGCCCGCCTCGACGACGCGGACCGACTTGCCGTCAGCCCCCGTCACGTTTTCGTCTAAGTTGATGTGCTCGTGGCCCGCGATTAGTGCATCGACCCCAACGAGCTTTGCAGCAAAGGTCTTGGCGTCGAGCGTGTGCGCGATACAGACAACAACATCGCAGCCCTCCTTGCGCAGCTGCTCTGCCTCGGCATTGATGGCGTTCGCGGCACTCGAGAACGACGTACCCGCGACCAGGTCCGCGCGCAGCGAGGATTCCAGCGACTCATCCATGGCACCCACGACGCCGACCTTGATTTTGTAGTCGAATGTGGAGTGATCTTCGCTATCCTCCCAGGTGCGATCGAGCGTCTTGGTGATACTCGAGCTCCATACGCCGCTCGTAGACTTCGCGTTCGCGCAGAGCATGGCGAAGGGCGTGCCGGTGGGGCTGTAGCCGGTCATGGTGCGGAGCTTGTCCGCGCCGTAGCTCCAGTCGTGGTTGCCCGGCGTGGTCGCGTCGTAGCCGTCTGCATAGAAGGTGTCCATGAGCTCGGCGATGCTCTTGCCCTCGCTCATGGTGGCAAAGGACTGCCCGTGGAAGGTATCGCCCGCATCGAGCAAAAGATCGGGGGCGCTGCTTTGGGCGCTATAGAGAACCGCCAGTCCGTCAAAGCCCACAGTGCCGGTGCCCTTGCTTGCGTTGTAGCTGTACTTGTAGCTGCCGTGGATATCGTTGGTGTGCATGACGGCCACGGAGCCGTCAATAGCGGCGGGCAGGTTCCCCGCGAAAGCGAGGCTTGGGATGCCTGCGAGCGAGCCGGCAAACAACGCGGCGGCTAACGCAAGGCGGGGGAGTCTTTTCATGGCAGTTTCCTTAGTCCTTAGCCAGAAAGTCTGGTTGAATATCGGATTATCGACATAATATGCGAAAACCGCCGCAAGGGCGTCTGTCCCTTTGCGGCGGTTTTGACGTTTGCGCAGATAAAACCTGCCAAAATAAACCTGTCCCTTTTTGGTAGGTTTAGCTCAGCAGCATGCGGTCGTTGGCGAGCTCGCCGCCCGAGACCTCCTCGAACTTCTGCAGCAGGTCGGCCACGGTGAGCGACTTCTTCTCGTCGCCGGCCACGTCGTAGATCACATGGCCCTCGTGCATCATGATCAGACGGTTGCCCAGACGGATAGCGTCGTTCATGTTGTGCGTGACCATGAGCGTGGTCAGGTGGTTCTCGTCGACGATCTCCTCGGTCAGGTTGAGCACCTTAGAAGCTGTCTTGGGGTCGAGTGCCGCGGTGTGCTCGTCGAGCAGCAGCAGGCGTGGCTTGGTGAGCGTGGCCATCAGCAGGGTGAGTGCCTGGCGCTGGCCGCCCGAGAGCAGGCCGACCTTGGCGTTGAGGCGTGTGTCCAGACCGAGGTCCAGGCGTTTGAGCAGCTCAACGTACTCGTCCTTCTCGGCCTTGGTGACGCCCCACGAAAGACCGCGACGCTGGCCGCGGCGCTTGGCTAAGGCCAAGTTCTCGGCAATTTGCATGTCGGCTGCGGTGCCGCGCATGGGGTCCTGGAACACACGGCCCAGGTACTTGGCGCGCTGCGACTCGCTCAGACGCGAGATGTCGGTGCCGTCGAGCTCGATGACACCAGAATCGAGCGGATACACGCCGGCGATCATGTTGAGCAGCGTGGACTTGCCGGCGCCGTTGCCGCCAATCACGGTTACAAAGTCGCCGTCGTTAAGGGTGAGGTCGACGCCGGTGAGTGCGCGCTTCTCGGTGACGGTGCCCTTGTTAAAGGTCTTTTTGACGTGCGAGAGCTTAAGCATTTGCCTCATCTCCCTTCGTGTAGGAGCTGCGGAGCTTATAGCGCTCCCAAACCACGGGCACGCACAGGGCCACGGCGACGATCACGGCGGAGAGCAGCTTCATGTCGTTGGCGTCCATGCCCAGCTGCAGCACGATGGCGCGGATGAGGAAGTAGACCACGGAGCCAAAGACGGCAGAGGCAAGACGGACGCTAAACTGCGTCAGACCGCCGGGCAGCAGGCGACCGAGCACCTCGCCGATAACAATGGCGGCAAGACCGATAACGATGGCGCCGGTGCCCATGCCAATGTCAGCGTACTTCTGGCTCTGGCAGATGAGCGCACCCGAAAGGCCGATAAGGGCGTTGGAGAGCACGAGGGCGATCATCTTGGTGGAGTTGGTGTTGACGCCCAGGGCGCGGATCATGTACTCGTTGTTGCCGGTGGCACGCAGCGCCGAGCCGATCTCGGTGCCAAAGAACCAGTACAGGATGGCGACGATGGCCACGGCCAGCACAATGCCCAGGATAATGGCAACAGTGGACTGCGGCAGGCCCGTCATGTGGCTGACGGATGAGAAGATGGTGCCCTTGGCAAGGATGGGCGTATTGGACTTGCCCATGATGCGCAGGTTGATGGACCACAGGCTGATCTGGGTGAGGATTCCGGCGAGGATTGCGGGAATCTCAAAGACGGTGGTCAAGATGCCCGTGACGGCGCCCGCGATGGCGCCGGCGCACATGCCGGCCAGCACGGCGAGCAAGGGGTCGACGTTATTGTTGACGATGAGCACGGCGCAGACACAGCCGCCGAGGGCAAAGCTGCCGTCGCAGGTCATATCGGGGATGTCGAGCAGGCGGAACGTGATAAACACGCCAAGCACCATGATGCCCCAGAGGACGCCCTGCGAAACGGCGCCCTGCAATGCAATGAGCATGCTTCATACCTCCTAGGATAGGGTGGACACGTGATTTTCCATAATAGCGGTACCAATGCATAAAAGAGCGGCGGACGGATGTTTTGTCTCATCCGAAACAAGCAGGGCGAACGCCGGTCTTTAGCGTTCGCCCCAAGGACTCAGATATTGAATAACGCGGCTGTGACGCGCGTGCGGGCCCTAGACGCGTTACCGCGCATGGCGCTACTCGTCCAGAGCGGAAAGGTCGATGCCTAGGGCCTCGGCCATCTCGTCGTTCTTGACGACGACCAGGTCCTTGCTCGAGAGGTGCTTGATTGGCATATCCTCGGGCTTGGCCTCGCCCTTCAGGATTTTAACGGCCATCTCGCCTGCAGCGTAGCCCAGGTCCTTATAGTTGATGGAGAGGGTGAACAGGCCGCCGGCCTTGCACATGCCCTCCTCGCCGGTCACGAAGGGGAGCTTGTTCTCCTTGCAGATCTGGCCGACCTGCGAAGCACCCGCGGCGATGGTGTTGTCAGTGGGGGAGTAGAGTGCGTCGACCTTGCCCACGGCGGACTCGACGACGGACTGAATCTCGTTGGAGCTCGAGACGGTGAAGTCGGTGTACTCCAGGCCAAGCTTGTCGAGTTCCTTCTTGGCGGCCTTGATTTGGACGTCGGAGTTGGACTCGGCGGTGCAGTAGAGCAGGCCGACCTTCTTAACGTCGGGCAGGACCTTCTGCATCATCTCGAGCTGCTCGGCGACCGGGGTGAGGTCGGAGGCGCCGGTGACGTTGGTGCCGGGTTTGTCGTTGTCCTGGACCAGGCCGGAAGCGGCGTAGTCGGTGATGGCGCAGCCAACGATGGGGATATCAGCGGTGGCGCCGGCGGCAGCCTGTGCGGCGGGCGTAGCGATGGCATAGATCAGGTCGACGCCATCGCCCACGAACTTGTCGGCGATGGACTTACACGTGGACTGGTCGTTCTGGGCGTTCTTCTGGTCGATCTTGACCTTAAGGCCGCTCTCCTTGATGGCCTTGACAAAGCCGTCGTTGGCGGCATCGAGTGCGGAGTGCTCGGTGAGTTGCAGAACGCCGATGGTGTGGTCGGAACCGGCGGCAGCAGAGCCGGAACCAGAGTTGCCGCCGCATCCGGCGAGCGGGGCGAGCGCGAGCAGGCCGGCGGAGACCAGAAGGCTCCTGCGGCTGATGGTGATGTCCTTCATATCATTACCCCCAGTATAAAAATGGCTGGAAACACTGCACTGGGACAAAGTGCAAGTGGAACTATAGTAACGCCGATGTCCATTTTTACAACAGCCTGGCGGGTTTTTTAATACAGAACCGGATGGGCGGTACGGGTAGTCGAATGGGTGGCAGAGATGCTTATGCGGTGGAGGCGGCGTCATCATCCTCGTCCAGGGCGGCAAAGAGTTTCTTTCCGTCAAGGAGGCGCGTGCTGACGTTTCTCATACGGGCGATTTCGACGGTGCGCAGCGTATCGTCGGTGCCTCGGGCGTCGTAGACCGTTCCCAACAGATACGAGATGCCATCGCGCTGCCTGATGGCAAAGGGTCGGAGCGTCATCCGCACCGCTTCGGTTTCGCCACGGGCGAGGGTACTCGAGATATCAAAGCTGACGGTCGTTCCGTGGTCGATGGCCTGCTCGACGAGCTCGCACGTGTCGATGCGCTTGATGGGCGTGCGTGTTGCCTTGGTAGCCTTGCTGCCTGCGCTTGGAGCGGGTTCGGGTGTATCGAGGTAGCCGCGAACGTCGGCACTCGCCATGGCAACTAAATGCTGCGCCATGCTCTTGCGGATAGCGATGGGCGTGGAGCGGTTGCGCATGACCATGCCGTGGAGCCGGATGATCTCTTCGTCGGTGAGCGGACGGGTCAAGAGTCGATAGCCCACGCCGCGCTTGTACTCAATTTCGTATCCGGCATGGCGAAGTGCGGAGATGGCGGTGTAGATGCTGCGCCGCGCCGCCGAGATGGGCATGCGGGCGGGGTCGTCGGGATGGGCGAGGCGCCGGATCAACTCATCGGAAAGCATGGCCTTGTCCTCGCCGGTGTTTTCGCTTAATAGTTGCAGGATGCGAACGGCGCGATAGGCTGCCATCGAGGCGGCGCCCCTCGTCGTGGTCTCGTAAGTTTCAACGGCGGTTTCGGTCATGGCGCCCACGTCCTTTCCGTTTTGGGTGGCGACGGTATGGAGCCTAGGACGCGGGGCTTTCCCAGGGGCGCAGAGCACTCTGGGCGGTCGGTGGCCGTCGGCAAGCGGCGGGTCGAGGTTTCAACAGCCCTGCCCAACTGACCAAAAACTTGCCAAAAGCTTGACGGATGCTGTTGAAAAAAGCGCCCCTCGGCTTGCCGAGAGGCGCTGGCGTGATGCGCTGGAACGCGTTTGGTGGCGCTGTGGCGATTAGAAGTCGGCGTTGCCCACGGTGCGCGGGTGCGGCAGGACGTCGCGGATGTTGCCCACGCCGGTGAGGTACATCACCAAGCGCTCGAAGCCCAGACCGTAGCCGGCGTGCTTGCAGGAACCGTAGCGGCGCAGGTCAAGGTAGTACTTGTACTGCTCGGGATTCATACCCAGATCCTTGATGCGGGCCTCGAGCAGATCCAGGCGCTCCTCGCGCTGGGAGCCGCCGATAATCTCGCCGATGCCCGGCACCAGGCAGTCGGCGGCGGCGACGGTCTTGCCGTCCTCGTTCATGCGCATGTAGAACGCCTTGATCTCGGCCGGGTAGTCGGTCACAAAAGTCGGTCGCTTAAAGTGCTCCTCGGTCAGGAAGCGCTCGTGCTCGGTCTGCAGGTCGATGCCCCAGCTGACGGGGTAATCAAACTGGTGGCCAGCAGCGACTGCCTGCTCCAGGATTTCGACAGCCTCGGTGTAGGTAACGCGGGCAAAGTCGGAGTTTGCCACATGGTCCAGGCGCTCGAGCAGACCCTTGTCCACAAACTTGTTGAGCATGTTGAGCTCGTCGGGGCAGGTTGCCATGACGTCCTTGAGGACATACTTGAGCATGGCCTCGGCGTTATCCATATAGTCGTTAAGGTCGGCAAAGGCCATCTCGGGCTCGATCATCCAAAACTCGGCGGCGTGGCGCGTGGTGTTGGAGTTCTCGGCACGGAAGGTGGGGCCAAAGGTGTACACGTCGCCAAAGGCCATGGCAAAGTTCTCGGCATTGAGCTGGCCGGACACGGTGAGGCTTGCATGCTTGCCAAAGAAGTCCTGGCTCCAGTCGACCTCGCCGGACTCGGTGAGGGGCGGATTTTTGGGGTCGAGCGTGGTCACGCGGAACATCTCGCCGGCGCCCTCGCAGTCACTCGTGGTGATGATGGGGGTGTTGACGTAGACAAAGCCCTGCTCCTGGAAGAAGCGGTGGATG